>UQBS01000070.1 GCA_900539345.1 uncultured Coriobacteriaceae bacterium
GGCGCTCCGTCCGACCCTCCGGCGGGCGGGGCGGGCCTAATTGTGCAGCGTTGCCTTAGCGCAGATAGGAGCATTTATGAGCATTTCAGCCCCCACGCGTCGTCAGCTTGTTGGAGGGACCGCGGCCCTGATGGCCGCTTCCGCGGCAGCCGCCGCATCGATAGTCTCTCCTGCCCGTGCCCGGGGAGAGTTCGCATCCGCAGAGACCCAGCGGGACCTGGTGTACCTAGGGACCTATAAGGGCAAGCCCATCGCCTGGCGCGCCCTTGCCCAAGAAGATGGCCGCACCCTGCTCATCTGCGACCAGATTATCACCAGCCGACCCTACCACTCGGTAGTCGTCGACGCCATAACCTGGGAGGAGTGCACGCTGCGCTCATGGCTCAACGGCGAGTTCCTGGAAGACTGCTTCACCCTCGAAGAGGCGGAGCGCATCCAGGTGTCCACGCTTCAGAACGCTGACAACGACGAGTACGGTACCCCGGGCGGCAACCCCACCGAGGACAAGATCTTCCTACTGAGCAACGAGGAGTGCGAGCTGTACTTCGAGAGCCCCGAAGATCGAGTGACCACCTTTAGCCACCAGGCCGCTCTCGAGTGGCGCGACTGGGTGGCAGTCAATCATGAAACCTTTGGCATGGACGTCAACGCGTTCGACCCCGCCGCCCTCGAGGCCGGCCTGGGTTGGTGGGTCCTGCGCTCTCCGGGCCAGGGAGCCTACTGGGTCTCGGGCGTCATGACCATCGGCGAGTTCTATGCGACCGGCCACTGCTACCACGTCTGCGCCGTGCGCCCGGCCCTGTGGATGAGCTAGATCAACATCAAAAAGGGCCTTTTCGATCATCCCAACAAATGTGTACTGCCTGTCGTTCAAGGAGATTAAGGCCAACGCCAAGAAAAACGGGAACGGCATCGCCGACGAGGAACCCATCGCCTTGGATGCACAGCGTACCCCCTCGATTTATCCCTCTTTATCTGGCGGAGAAGCCCTTTTGAGAGCCCTCGTGTTTGGTTCCCCTTGAAACACCCCGCCTCAGGGGCTTCTCCGCCGCCTTCTAAAGCATTTTGATATTGGGGCATTTAGACAAAGCCCCGCCTGCGCTGGATAAAGGCCTACGTGTCTCCATACGCCACGCCATTGCCTGCTTGGTTCAGGAACTTTCTCAAAACGCTCTAAGAAATCCGGCAGTCACCTGTCTACCAACCGAAAGGATCCGCCATGAGCACTTCTGCCCTTGACCGCCGCACGTTCGTCTGCGGCGCCAGCACCATAGCGGCCGCCGGCCTTTGCGGCGTCGCTAGCCGCGCGCTTGCCGCCGAGACCGAGGCCGCCTATACCGGCGAGCTTCCCGAGACTTGGGACGCCGAGGCCGACGTCGTCGTGATTGGCTCCGGTGCCGCCGGCGCCGCGGCCGCCTGGCACTCGCTGGACGGCGGTCTTTCCGTCTGCCTGCTCGAGCAGATGGAGGACCTGGGCGGCTCGGCCATCGAGAACGCCGGCCAGATCGGATTCGGTGCCACCAACGTCCAGAAGCGCCTGGGCTACGACACCACCCCCGAGCAGTTCAAGAGCTGGCTGCAGTACGTGGGCACCGGCGGCGTGCCCGAGGAGCTGCTCGACCTCTACGTGTACCAGGGCGTCGACGTCATCGACTGGCTCGAGAGCATCGGCGTGAGCTTTGAAGGCGACGCCAAGGAAGACAACCCCATGGCCTACATCGCCGAGGACGGCGGCGTGGACTACGAGGCCCTGCGCGAGAACGCCATCAACAGCCTGGGCGTGGAGTTCCACCCGCGCTACATCGCCGGCTGGCAAGGTGCCCCCGAGCCCATCTGCCACATGGCCCACTACACCGAGATGACCGATCAAATCGCCCACTATCGCGAAGACTCCCTGAGTTCCTACGCCATCGATTGTACCTGTGGCGGTCCCGCCTACATGCTGCCGATTCTCAATGGCGTGCGCGATATGGGCGGTGACATTCGCAACAACACTCGCGCCGTTAAGGGTTACAAGGACGCCGACGGCCGCGTGTGCGGCGTGATGGCCGAGGGTCCCGACGGCGAAATCCTGAACATCAAGGCCAACAAGGCCGTGGTGATCGCGGCTGGCCTGTGGATGACCGACTCCGATTTGGCCAAGCAGTACGGCGGCCACATCATCGACTGCGGTTTTGTGCCCTTCAGCGTGAGCGACGGCGGCGTGGCCGAGCGTATCGGCCTCGATATGGGCGGTCATATCGTCAACGGCGACGCCTACTGGCTTACCACCGAGAGCAGCTTCTACCTGTTCTCGTTCTTCCCCTCGCGTTCGAGCGCCCTGTGCAAGGGTATCATCGTCGACGGTTACGGTGCGCGTTTCGTGGCTGAAGACATCTACACGCCGCTTTCGTGCTACGAGATCGGCACACGCCGCCAGACCCTGCCCGAGGACCGCAAGCAGTTCTGGGTCGTGCTGAACGACGAGAGCTACCGCCGCCACATGGACTTCCTCAACCATCGCGTGGCCGACGGTCTGGCCGGCAGCTACAGCATCGTGCCCGACGGTGAGGGCGACGAGGAGATGCACAACGAGAGCGACCCCACCACGATGGAGCACGCTGACACCATCGAGGAGCTGGCCGAGCTCATGGACGCGCCGTTCCTTGTAAGGCAAATTGAACTCTACAACCAGATGGCTGAAGAGGGCGAGGACATCCAGTGCGGCCGCTTCCCAGAGAACCTGGCGGGCTTCCGTCCCGAGGACGGCCCCTTCCACGCCGGTCGCATCCAGGGTGGCTACCTGGGCGGTTACACGAGCGGTGGGTTGGATATCGACGTCCACGGCCAGGTTCTCGACGCCGACCAGCAGCCCATTCCGGGTCTCTTTGCGGCCGGCCGTTCGGCCCGTTCCATCTGCGAGGGCGTGCATCATCCCTCCACGGGCATGAGCTGCGCCCAGGGCATGCTCATGGGCCGCGTGATTGGCCGCTACCTCTCGGGCAAGGAGTAGGGGCCTAGGGGCCGGACGCTGCTGCAAGGAGTTGCGGGTGTGCGGAGCCGGGTGGCACCGGGTGGCTCCAGGGCTCCTGGGGGTCCCGGAAGCTATTCTGGGTGGACAGCGTTTCAATGCTTGGACACCAAAATCGATGATCTCACCTGGGGTGTTGGGCGGGGCGTCGGTCTCATGGCCGGCGCCCCGTTATTTTTTCCTTCGGGCAAAGGTTTTCCGCGAGGTGATTTTGAGCCCGCTTGTCAGTTGTCCTTCTACACCTATATATAGATGTAGAAGGACAACGTTCTCGTTTGGGCTGAACTTGAGGCTGAGCTTGAAAGCCCTCTCCCCTTGCAAAGACCGGATGGGCCGCCCGAAAGCGATTGGGGCGATTTGGAGCCACGCGGCATAAGACGCGGGCGCAAGGCTGTGAGCGGCTTGTTGACAAAGCCAGTGCTCCGAGTCTCGCTTTAGATGTGGTCGACCGTGATGACGCAGTGATGCCCGGGGTGCTTGGCTGCAACGGCTGTGGTGACTTTGGAGATGAGGTCTTGCTCGGGAATCTCCACGCCGTAGGGCTCCAGGATGTCGAAGATGACGTTGGTACGGTTGTCGCCGGGTACGATGCGCAGGTCATGGATGCTCATGCGGCTGTCCAATCCAGATACGAACTGTGCAATTTCCTTACGCAGTTCGGTTACATGCGGATCGGTCGTCACGATAGGATCGAGATGAATGACGACATTGAGGTTGTCATTCTTTCGAAAGTCCTCCTCAATGGAGTCGATGACCTCGTGGCTCTTGAGCACATCGGTCTCGGCGGGAACCTCGGCGTGCAGGCTTGCGAAGATGCGGCCGGGGCCGTAGTCATGGACCATGAGGTCGTGCACGCCCAGAATGCCTGGATAGGACTTGGCCTTCTCTTCAATCATATGGGCAAGTTCAGGGCTGGCAGGTTTGCCCAGGAGTGGGTCAATGGTGTCGCGGATAAGGCCCACGCCGCTCCACAAGATGAAGCAGGCAACCGCGAGGCCCATCCAACCGTCGAGGTCAAAGCCGGTAAGCTCCGAAATCACTGTGGCCACGAGAACGGCGCTTGTGGTAAGGACGTCGTTGCGGGAGTCTACCGATGCGGCTTCAAGCGTGCCTGAATCGATGGCTTTGCCAACTTGCCTGTTGAAGACGCACATCCAGCTTTTTACGGCAATGGAAAGCAGCAGAACTGCGACAAGGGCGGCACTGAACTCCACCGGCACGGGATTGAGCAGCTTATCAAAGCTCCCCTTTGCCAGCTCGACTCCGACAAGCATGACGATGACGGCAACCATGAGGCTTGCCAGGTACTCGTAGCGTCCGTGGCCATAGGGATGGCCTGCGTCGGCAGGTTTGGCTGCAAGCTTGAATCCCAAGAGGCTGATGATGTTCGAAGCGGCGTCGGACAAGTTGTTCAATGCGTCGGCGACGATTGAGACTGAACCAGAAACCACGCCGATACCCGCCTTGCCCGTGCAGAGCAGCACGTTGAGAATAATTCCAACAACGCTGGCCTTGGCGCCAACGGCCTCGCGGTACTTTGGGTTGTCGTTCTTATTGTCGGCATTGGCAATCGTGCGGGCGAGCCACAACATATATAACAGTCCCTTTCCGTTACTTTGTCACGCGCGAAAGAATACCCTACGCTGCGCCCGGTACGAAAAAGCGAACGAAATCAACCAGTTACAGGGCGCAAACAATCTGCCTTTTCCACTCTGCTCCCCTATTGTTTGGAGAGCCACCACAAATAAATCGACGCTGTAGTTCCATATGGGTGAAATGGAGCTGTGAGCTGGTCAAACAGTTGTTTGGTAAGCTCATCGGGTTCAAGGTGCTTGAGGGTGCACAGCCCGCGCCTGATGGCCGCATCGCCATAGGAGATGACATCAGGTCGCTCATAGCAGTGGATGAGGAGCATTTCCGCCGTCCATCGGCCGATGCCACGTAGGCCCACGAGCGTGGAGAGGACGACCTCATCGGGTTCGTGACGCAAAGCCTCGAGGTCAAGCGTTCCATCTATTGTCTTACAAGCGATGTCATGGATGTACTCGGCCTTCTTGAAGGTCGTCCCGCATGCTTTGATGTCGGCGGGATCAGCCTGGGCGAGGGCATGGGGGCTCACGGGATTGCCAAATCGCTGCGTCAGTCGCCCCCAGATGGTCGCCGCGGCTTTGAGGCTGATGAGCTGGTCGTTGATTGAGCGCACGAGGCATTGGAACGCGTCTTCATCCACCGGGCGCTCAGGTCTGAAGCCTTGCGCCTCGCACTGTGCTATGACCGCGGCAAAGTCGGCATCGGCCTGCGACAGATAGTTGAGTTCGCGGGTCCCATAGGGAAACGGATGGGTCATCGGAACGCCTTCTTTCTGTCGCGAGGCCGAAGAACATCGCGGTATTGTTTGCGGGGGCAGTCGTGACTTGAGGGTTTAGTGGGTTGCGCGATGCAGGATGCACTCGGCTGCAACGCTCACGGCGATTTCTTCAGGCGTCTCCGCCTCAATCTCTAGGCCAATGGGCATATGCACGGTGTCGACTACCTCATCGGGGATGCCTGCCTTATGCATGAGATCGCGCGCAATGGCGATCTTTCGGCGAGACCCCATGAAGCCGACGTAGGCCAAAGGCTGACGAAGGGCCTGCTCAAGTATGGCATAGTCAAACTTGTGGCTGTGGCTCATGATAAAGACGTAGTCGTGCTCGTCAAACGTCAGCGAGGCTGCGATGTCCTGGTAGTCACCCAAGATGACCTTATGCGCACCGGGATGCAGCTCGGACTGGGCGAATTCAGGGCGGCAGTCGAAAAGCGTGCAGTCGAAGCCGACGCGAGACAGGGCGCCAACCGTGGCGTGCCCCACATGTCCGCCACCAAAGATAATGGCGCGCACGGGCAGGGGTACGGGCATCACAAGGTGGCCTTCTATGATGCAATTCTGCTTGCACCCAACGAATTTTTGGCCAGATGCGTTGCTATCGCCGGCCAAAGCCTGGCCTGTAGCATCAATCAGGGTAACTTCGCCTGGGAAGAGCGAAGCATCATCGCGGCACGCAAGCACCAGAGATGCCGCAATGCGCTGGTCAAAGCAACGCAGAATCTCAGTCGCCACTTCAATCCACGCCTTGTTGTCGCAGCTTATGGGCGTGTACAGAAGACCGGCGTCGCCACCGCAGGGCATGTCAAGACCACCATTAGCCTGTTGCCTGAGGGTCATGCCTTCCATGAAGCTCAGGCTTTGGCCCAGCATGCTGCGCGCTTGGGTGATGGCGCGGGCCTCCATTGCGCCGCCACCGATGGTCCCGCAGACCAGGCCATCCTGGGACACCAACATCTGCGATCCGGCGTTGCGTGGCGTGGAACCCTCGCTTTCGGCAACGGTGACCAGCACCAGGTTGCAGCCGGTGGTTGCGGCATCCAGTATGTGTTGTGCGATATCGCGCATTGCAAACTCCCTTACAGCTTTGCGGGATGAGAGAACGTGCCGGACAGGTGCAGGATGGCCTCCACCACTCCCCCGGCAACAGACAATCCTTTGTCGGATACCAGCTGGCAGTACCCGTTGTCATCGCGCGGGTCCACATCGCCGCACTTCAGTCCTGCTTTGGCTTGGACACCGTCGGCGAGTAGGCCCCGCAACACGCCCGTGAGCGTGGCAACCACAGGGATTTCGTCCACATAGGCCACGACCTGGCCTTCTTCAACATGGTCACCAATCATGGGCACACCGCGGAAGACTCCCTCGCACGGCGCGCGCAGCACGCGCTCACCTGCATAGCCGCCCACAAGACCTGGTATGGCAGTGTTGGGAAGGGCGCTGCCCGTGTAATACGCGCGACCAAGGGTGTGGCCGCGCATGGTCTCGACTACGGCATGGCAGTCCTCGCCGGCGGTGAAGCCAGGACCAACTCCGATTACGATGGGTGCCATATCCATGGATGTGCCCACATTGCGCTTGGCCAAGATGGCGTCGACCACGATGTCGGGCCTTAGCGTCTCGAGGCACATGCATGTGGGGTCGATCAGGACAGGTATGACATCGCTGCCGCTCAGTAGCTCCAATGCATGGCTTCCATCTTGTGCTAGAACGGCAGCTATGCCTTCTACCTGGCATCTTCCTGTATGGATAGCTTCGCTGAACGCCACAGTGCGCCTCACGGTGAGGGGGTGCGCCACCTCAGTCATGACGACGGAGATGCCGCATCGGCGAAGGCGAAGCGCGATGGCGCTGGCGATGTCACCCGCACCGCGAATCAGTGCAAGCATCGAAACTCGTTCCTCCACAGGCTTCCGGCGACGACGGGCGTTTTTACGAGCTCCGCGATGCTTTCGGCCTTTTGCCAGTCGGACTCGGTTTCGGCCTTGTTGATAAAGATCACATCGTGCAGGCTCTCGGCTTCCAAAACGGTGGCCACCATTTCGGGAGTTACCCTCTCGTCTACCGAAGCGCTTGCAAGCTGTGCATAGAGCTCGGGGCGATGGCACGTTTGCGAGATGGGCACACCCACGCCGTCGATTCCCACTACGCATACCACGCGGTTTGTGCATGCAGGAATCACCGGCTCGTGCTCGGCGTGGGCCTTGAGGGGCAGCTTCTTTGCCCCATCGGCCTCTACCAGCACGTAGTCGGCAATGCCTGCCAGATCAGAAAACGCCACTCGGGGAGCATCCAGCTTGCCCGTGGGCTCATGGATGGAACCCACGCACACAAGAGGGCTGGCGGCGAGTGCTGATTCGACATCGCCAAGCTCAGCGCTCAGCAGCACGGGGCACCAGTCGGGAACATACATCTTCGTGCTGGTGGCCACAATCACACGTGCATGCTTTGACAGCTCATCTGCCAAAGCATGCAGAAGCGTGGATTTACCTCCCCCACCGATGATGGCCGTCACACCTCGTTGGATTCGCAATGACTCGTACAGGATGGCTATCCCTCCGGTTTCGCCAACAAGATGTGCTCCGGCAGAACGGGCAGCTCGCGATGCCAGACGCCTGTGGCCCTGTAAATGGCCTGCACAATGGCGGGTGCAGGCGTATTGATGACGATCTCGCCGATGGACTTTGCACCGAACGGGCCCGTCGGCTCGTAGGAGTGCTCGAACTCGACGTTGAGGCGACCCGTGTCGAGACGTGTAGGCAGGCGATAGGTGAAGAGGCTCGACTCGCGGATCTTGCCCTTGGGCGTGCGGGTTACATCCTCCATGAGCGTGTGACCGATGCCCTGGACGATGCCGCCCTCCACCTGGATGCGTGCGAGTGCCGGGTTGATCGGGATGCCGCAGTCGACAACGGCGGCGTAGTCCAGCACTTCCACCACGCCGGTCTCGCGATCGAGCTCGATCTCGGCCATGCCCACCATGAACGGCGGCGGGGAGACGGGAGAGGAGTGCGTGGCAGTGGCTTCGGCGAGCAGGTTGCTGTTGCACTGGCTCTTCTCGGCGATGTCGGTGAGAGGGACGGCCTGGCCCGTACTCGCGCGGCGCACGCAGTCGCCCTCGAACTGCAACTCGCTTGCATCGCACGCAAGAATGCCTGCGGCAATGGCGCACAGACGCTCTTTGAGCTGGTCGCAGGCCTTTTCCACGGCCATGCCCGTGACGTAGGTGGTGGAAGACGCATAAGAGCCCGAGTCATACGGCGAAGCGTCCGTGTCGGCACCGAACACGTAGATGTTGTCCACCGGGCATTCCATGTGCTCGGCGACCATCTGGGCGAGGATGGTGTCGCAGCCCGTGCCCATGTCGGCTGCGCCGATGACCAGCATGTACGTGCCATCGTCGTTGAGCCTGACGGTGGCCGATCCCGTATCGATGCCCGAGATGCCGGAGCCTTGCATGGATATGGCGACGCCCGCAGTGCGGACCTTGCCGTTGCCCATGTCGCGTACAGGATACTTGGCCTCCCAGTCGAACATTTCACGGCAATGCTCCAGGCAGCGGTCAAGGGCGCAAGAGTTGGTGACCTCGCCGTAGTAGGCCGGCATGGCCATGCCCTCACGCACGATGCACTGTTGGCGCAGTGCAATGGGGTCCATGCCCAGCATCTCTGCCAGCTCGTTTACTGTGGTCTCCACGGCAAACTGACCCTGCGTGGCGCCGAAACCGCGGTAGGCGCCCGAGGGCTGCATGTTCGTGTAGACCAGGTTGGTCGTGAACTTGTAGGCCTCAAGCGAGCCAGTGTACAGAGGGATGGACTTGTGGCCGGTGAGGCCGATGGTGGCCCAGCCATGCTCGCCATAGGCACCGGTGTTGGAGAGCGTGTCCACGTGCAGGGCGCGGATGCGGCCGTCCTTGTTGGCGCCCAGGCGGACCTTGATTTGCATCTCATGACGAGGAGAACCGCAGGTCTGGGCCTCCTCACGTGTGAACACGCACAGGGAGGGGCGGCCCGTCTTCAGCGTGACGAATGCGGGATAGACCTCGGACACTGCGGTCTGCTTTGCGCCAAAACCGCCGCCGATGCGCGGCTTCTCCACGCGGATGCGGCCCTTCGGGATGCCCAGGGCATGCGACAGGATGCGGCGAACGTGGAAGACGATCTGCGTGGACGAAATCACATGCAGGCGTCCATAGCGGTCCATCTCGCAATACGTGCGGAAGGTCTCCATCATGGCCTGGTTGTAGGCCTTCGTGTGATAGGTGCGCTCCATCACGATGTCGCAGTCGGCAAGCACTGCCTCGATGTCGCCGCTGCCGTCGTCGCCGCAGGAAATGAGGTTGCGCTTGTTGTCACCGCCGAAGTCCTGGAACATGTGCCAGTCGTTCTCGGGGTGCACCAAGATGGGGTTGTCCTTGGCTGTGCGGAAGTCCAGAACGGCCTCGAGCACCTCGTAGGTCACCTTGATGCGCTTGAGGGCCTTGTTGGCGGCCTCCTCGTTTTCGGCGGCCACGATAGCCACGACATCGCCCACATAGCGCACGTGGCGGTCGATGATGAGGCGGTCGTAGGGACTGGTCTCGGGGTAGGTCTGGCCGGCGTTGGTAAAGCGGTCGCCAGGCACATCCTCCCACGTATACACGTCAACGACGCCGGGGACGGCCTTTGCCTTCGAGGTATCGATGGTTTGCACGATGGCGTTGGCGTGGGGGCTGCGCAGCAGCTTCACCACGAGCGCGTCGTGCACAATGTCTTCGGTATAGACGGGCTTGCCCAGCAGCAGCTGCATCGAGTCCTTTTTGCGAACCGATTTGCCCACGGACTTGTAGTCGGGCCTATCCATGCTGAACCTCCCCTGCATGCTTGCTGTTCAGGTAGGCGCGAATGCCGCGCAGCTGTCCCTCGTAACCCGAGCAGCGGCAGAGGTTGCCGCTCAGGTACGCAAGGATCTCGTCGTCTGTGGGGTCGGGGTTCTCGCGCAGCAGCGAGATGGTGTTCATCACAAAGCCCGGGTTGCAGAAGCCGCACTGTTCGGCGCCCTGGTCGGCAATGAAGCCCACGAACTCGGACGCCTCTGTCTGCAGGCCTTCCAGCGTGTAGACGCTGCGGCCGTCGGCGCGCGCCGCCAACGTGGAGCACGACAAGACGGGCTTGTCGTCGAGCAGGACCGTGCACAAACCGCAGGCAGACGTCTCGCAGCCGCGCTTGACGCTGAGGCAGCCATGCGCGCGCACGAAGTCGATGAGCAACATGCCAGCCGGGATGTCGTCGGAAACGGTCTTTCCGTTCAACTTGATTTGGACTTCCATTACAGTGCCTCCCCCAAAGCCGTCAAAGCACGGCGCGTCAGCACCGGAACCAAAGCCTTGCGATACTCTGCGCTGCCCCACATGTTTCCAGCAACCGAGATGTTGGCGGCTGCATAGTCGGCAAAGGCGGCGACGCTTTCCTGTGTGATACCGCCAGCTAGGATGCCCTGTTCGTCGCGAAGCACGATTGCACGAGCCGGACGAGATCCCACCACGAGGCGGTACTCGTCGTTTACCTTGGCTGCCACGCAGTTGAGCGAGGGCAGGTCGGTGCGCTGCTTGCGCACCGCTTGGTATGCGAACGCACCGGGGCGCTTCTTGATGATAAGGCGCACAAGAATGTCGTTGTCGGACTTCATGTGTGCAAATTCTTCCAGTGCTACGAGGCCGCCCTTGTAGAGCTCAACGTAGCTGTCCATGGCCATGAAGATTGCAAGCACATCTGAGAAGCCCATGCGACGCCAGAGGCTCCCGCCCACCGTGGCGCCATTGCGGAACTGCACGCCTACGATGTCCTTGAGCGCGGCTTCCACCGCGCCGCAGGAATAGGCAGCCAAGCCGGGATGCTTTTCCAGCTGGCGCAGGGTGACCATGGCGCCGATGCGGAACTCGTCCTCGGTCTCCTCGATGGAGTCCAAGCCCAGGTCGCACAGATCGATGGCGGTGCTCAGAGAGCGCCTGCTCATCTTGAGCCACATCATGCCGGCCACGATGCAGTTGCGTCGCTTCTGATTGAGCTCCCAAGCCTCTTCCAAGGTCTGCGGGCGCACGTATTTTTGGAAGGTAATAATGGCAGTCTCCTCATCGCTCGAGGATTACATGGACGTCCTCATTATACTGTGGACGATGAATCCGCCGAGGTGTGAAGGGTCATTCGACCTGCCCAACCGCTGAATCAGCAAAGCGAGCCTGCCATGGTGCAACTATCTGTATGTCATAAAGCAAAGCACGGCTGCATCGTCATGGCATCGGGCATGGGCACCCGGTTTGGCGGGAACAAGCTTATGGCCGAGTTGGATGGTGCGCCCTTGATCCAGCACGTGCTTCGAGCAACCGACGGGCTGTTCGCGCGATGCGTGGTAGTCACGCGCCATGATGAGGTGGCCGAGCTGTGCCGCATGCTCGGAGCCGAGGTCATCTTGCACAACGAGCCGTACCGCAACGACACCGTCCGTCTGGGCATGGAGGGCATGGACGGCTGTGCAACGGTGACGTTTGTCCAGGCAGATCAGCCGCTTATCAGCGCGACGAGCATCGCTTCCTTGTTGAGCAGTGCCGAGGACGATCTCGAGTCAATATGGCGCGTGAGCTTTGAGGGTACGCCAGGCGCTCCGGTGGTGTTTCCCGCCTGGACGTTCGATGAGCTGCGCGCGCTGCCGCTTGGCAAAGGCGGCGGCTATGTGGCCAAGGCCCACAAAGACCGCGTGCGAACAGTTGAAGTAGCCAGCAAATGGGAGCTTTTCGACGTCGACACCGTCGAAGACCTGCAGGTGCTTGAAAATCATGTGTCTCGAGGGTTCGAGGGGGCGTCCTCTTAAGCTGGCCACCGTGAAGACGGTACCAGGGGTACGGATACCAAAAAGCCCGGCCGCGCGTTCAGTTTTGAACTGCGCGGCCGGGCTTCGAGTTTGCAGGGTGGGCGAACTTAGATGCTTGCGTCCTTCTGGAACGGCTTTTCTTCCTTGGGGAGCACGATGTTCAGAAGAATGGCCACGGCAGCTGCGGCGACGATGCCCGATCCGCCGAAGATCAGGCTGACCATCTGAGGGGCGCCGGCCAGCACGGCGGAGTTGGCGCCGATGCCGTAGCCCAGACCCAGGGCGACCGACACGATGCTGAGGTTGCGCGGGGTCAGGGGCTCGCGCGTGATCAGCTGAATGCCGCTCACCACGATGGAAGCGAACATGATGACGGCCGCACCGCCCAGGACCGACTGGGGCATGATGGAGACCACGGCGGCCAGCTTGGGGCACAGGCCGCAAAGGATCAGGAAGATGGCGCCGCAGGCCAGGGCCTTACGGTTGGTCATCTTGGTCATGGTGACCAGGCCGACGTTCTGGCTGAAGGAGGTGTTCGGCAATACGCCAAAGAAGGCGGCGAACGTCGAACCCAGACCGTCGCACATGACGCCGCCCGAGAGCTCCTTGTCGGTAGCCTCGCGGTTCATGCCGCCCTGCGTGACGCCGGAGATGT
>UQBS01000071.1 GCA_900539345.1 uncultured Coriobacteriaceae bacterium
TCAAGCACACCTACACTTTAGTTACCATAGGCCTACTTTTTTGCACTATATTTTTTGCCTTTTGGACTATCTCTCTTCACAACCGGAGGCGATCATGTTTGAGGCTCACAACGCCGAGGAGCTGCGCATGTTTGTCTTGCATGAGCTTGGAATGCAGGCAAACCAAGACACGGCATGCACAACGTATACCAATGAACGAGGTGATTACCTGCGCCTTTATGGTGAGCCTGGACTCTATGAGTTTGGAATGGCCGACTATCGAATCGACCATGACTTCTCTGCCCGCTTCTCATACGACCAGGAAATCCTTCGGTTTGGAGCGATGTACGAAGGCCGCACGTTCTTTCAGATGGAGGGAGAGCGGCAGTCGTCGTTTCTTCCCTCCGTCTTTGTGACATATGAGAGGGACGTGCGCGGCGTGCAGGAATGGCATCAAGGGCAGCACCTTTGTGGGGCGGAATTCAGCCTGTATCCAGCATTTTTCGAAACAGCCCGCAAAAAGTACGCGGCGCACTATACGCGGCCGCTCCACCAGGCACTCGAACCAAACCGCACCTACCGCTTCATGCCCATGAACGCCGTTGCCGCCATGGAGCGGCTCATCGAAGCCGACCGCTCCGGTAGACTCGGCCCCCTCGCAGTGCAGGGAGCAGCGCTCGAGGCGCTTGACGCCATCATGGAGGCGGCAGGTCACGCGGGAACCGAAAGCCCCTTCTGCCCAGCAACCGCAAAAGGCCGATATCCACTCTCCACAGGACGCAGGGCAGAGTTCTCTACCGACGAGCTCTATCTCATTGAACGGGCACGCGACACGCTCGACCGCACCTACACGCACCCCCGCACAATAGAGGCACTCGCAAAGGACCTCGGCCTCAGCCCGCAGAAACTCAAAACAGGCTTCCAGCGCTTGTACCACACCACACCTGGACGGTACGTCGCCAACCTGCGGATGACACAAGGCGCCCTGCTGCTGCGTACCACCGACGTGTGCGTGGAAGTCATCTCCACCCGCGTGGGCTATGCCCACCCTTCAAACTTCATCAAGGCATTCCGGCGTGCCTACAGCTGCACTCCCGCCCAGTACCGCAGGCAAGAACGTTAGGCAATACCGCACATCGCGCCCAAACATCTGCGCGATAATGGCGTGCGTCAATTCCAATCGCGAAAGGACGGCATCGAACCATGGAGAACGAACCGAACGCAAGCCTCGGCATCACGGAAGGCGCAGTTGAGGCGTGGCATGCGTCGCTGGGGGACTTTGCGCCCTACACGGTTGCGCGCAACGCGGCGACCTCGGCGGGGGTGAGGGCGGCGGCGAAGAACCCCCTGCCCTACCGCGTGTACCACGACACGTACTCGGTGAGTCTCACGCCCACCGGCGACGTCACCAACCAGCGCAAGAGCGGCCGCTGCTGGCTGTTCTCGGCGCTCAACGTGGTGCGCGACCGCATGATGAGCACGTTGGGAACCACGAAGCTCGAGCTTTCCCAGGCCTACCTGCAGTTTTGGGACAAGCTTGAGAAGAGCGCGTCCTTCCTCGACGAGATGATCCGCCTGGCCGGCAGACCCATCGACGACCGCGAGGTAGTGTACTGGCTGCAGGAACCCGCAAGCGACGGCGGCTGGTGGGATGCCGCCGCGGCGCTCATCGACAAATACGGCGTGATGCCCAAGGCCTGCATGCCCGACACGGCCAATTCCCAGGCGACCTCCGACATGGACGAAGTACTCTTCCGCAAGCTGAGGCAATGCGCCATGGAGCTGAGGGCCGCCGTAGCCATGGACGCGGCGCCTGAAGAGCTCGCGCAGATGAAGGGTGCCATGCTAGCCGACGTCTACCGCATCCTGGCAGTAAGCCTGGGCGAGCCACCTGCGCGCTTCAGCTTCGAGTACATCGCCGACGCCCGCAAGGACGAGGAGAAGGACAAGGCAAGTGAGTCGGCCGCCGCGGACGCTCCCGCCCCCGGCTCACCCGAGGCCCTCATGGCCAAGAAGGCCAAGGACTCCCAGCCTGAGAACTTCACACGTATCGAAGACGTCACGCCGCAGGAATTCTTCGCCCGCTACGCCGGCGTGCGCATGTCCGACTTCATCAACCTGGGCAACGTCCCTGGTCAGACGCGCCCCTACGGCTCCATCCTGCAGCTCGAACACCAAGGCTCGATTGCCGGCGTGCCCATCCGCATGCTCAACGTGCCGATTGACGTACTCAAGGACGCCGTGATTGCCCAGCTCAAGGCCGGCCACCCCGCATGGATGGCGTGCGACGTGCTCAAGAACATGGACCGCACCGACGAGTCCGGCCTGCTCGACACCGAGACGCTCGACTACGAAGCCCTCTTCGGCATGCACTTCGGCATGGACAAGGCCACGAGCTTCGACGCGCGTGAAACCGAACTCAACCACGCCATGACGTTCCAGGGCGTCAACCTCGATGCCGCCGGCAAGCCCACAGCCTGGCGCGTGGAAAACAGCTGGGGCAAGGACGCCTGCAAGGACGGCTACTTCATCATCACCGACCGCTGGTTTGACGCCTACGTGGGCCAGGCCATCGTGCACCGCGACTACGTGCCTGCCGACATCGCAGCCGCCTGGGACGACCCCGCGACCCCCGTCGTGCACATGGACCCCTGGTCGCCCATGTTCGGCAACAGCGACTAACGACGCATCAAACACGCAGGTCAGACGCACCAAACGCGCCTGATGCGCCAAGATACTCAGGCCGCCGGACCGGGGTGCATGGCACCTAGTGGGACCGGCGGCCTTCTTGCTGCCCGCCGTACGGTTTAAGCCTTGGGCAAGTCCTCTGCAGCGTTTCTCGGCGAGCGCCCGCCGCCATGTTGCCTGCCGCGCGGCGCATGTGTCAGACAGCGCGACCGCACCAAGGAAGCGACTATTGTGAAGACGCCGGTCCGTCTGATTGTCCCGTGTGTCGATAGGGCAGAATTCATCACGCAATGCGAGCGGAACCAGACTCGGCCCGCTCGCTCTATTTTTTAGCTACTCAGAAAGGAGTTCCGCCGTGGCAGCGTCCATCGCAGCTGTTTATCGTCATCTGCGCCGCATCAACTCGCTGCGCGCCCACAGGACTCCCCTTTTTCTGACGGCTTCTCCTCAGCTCTCCTCGATGCTCATCTGAGTTTTCCGGACCAACCCATATCTCATATAAGAAAGGGCGGAAGCCGCAACCCACGCGGCCCTGCCCTTCTTGCACCCCGGACACACTCAGCATCGTCAAGGAGCTCATCGCATGTCGCAAACAACTGAAAACCAGGGCCTCACGCCCGAGACGGCCGCGCCTGCAACGGCCGCTACCGCCGCTGCGCCGCACGGTGGCGTCACTGCGGCGCAAATTCGCACTGTGGGCGTCGTCGTTCTTGGCGCTTTCCTGGCGCTGCTCAACCAGACCGTCATGTCGCCGGCGCTGCCCGTCATCATGGCCGACTTCGGCATCGAGGCTGGTACCGCCCAGTGGATCATGTCCATCTACCCCCTGGTCAGCGGCATCATGGTGCCTATTTCCGCCTTCCTCATCGACCGCTTCTCCACTCGTGCGCTCTTCTTCAGCGCCACCGGCGTGTTCGCAGCGGGCACCCTCCTGTGCGCCATCGCCCCGAGCTTTGGCCCCCTCATCGTGGGACGCGTTCTGCAGGCCGCGAGCTCAGGCGTGCTGTTACCCCTGGTAGCCGTCGTGCCGCTGCTCGTGTTCCCCGTTGAGAAGCGCGGCACTGCCATGGGTCTGGCCGGCATCGTCATGGCCGCCGGCCCCGCCGTGGGCCCGGTCGTGGGTGGCGCGGTGATTGACTCGTTCGGCTGGCGCGTCATGCTCGGCGCCATCGTGCCGCTGGCACTCATCGTTCTTGCCTGCGGCGTCGTCTTCCTCAAGAACGTGGGCGGGCGCAAGAACCCGCAGCTCGACGTGGCCTCCGTCATCCTCTCCACCGTCGCCTTCGGCGGCCTGCTCTACGGCTTCTCGAGCGCGTCTTCGCTGGGCTGGACGAACCCGATCGTCCTGGTCAGCATCGTTGCCGGCATCGTGTGCCTCGCGTGCTTCGTGCGCCGCAGCCTGCGCATCGAGAACCCCCTGCTCGAGCTCACCACGCTCAAGACGCCGAGCTTCCGCACCGCCGCACTCGTCGTCACGCTCATCAATGCCGCATGCCTCGTCACCAACACCACGCTGCCCATCCTGCTGCAAACTGCCCTAGGCGCCAGCGCTTTTGAGACCGGCATGGTCATGCTGCCCGCCGCTGCCGTAGGCATCGTGCTGAGCCCGGTGGCAGGCATGGTGTTCGACCGTTTCGGGCCGCGCGCCATCTCCGTTGCAGGCCTTGCGCTTATGACGGTCGCCCTCTTCATGTTCTCCGGTGCCGATGAAAACATGTCGGTCGTGACGGCCACCGTGCTGTGCGGCATGCAGGCCTGCGGTCAGTCGATGGCCAACATGCCCGTCAACACTTGGGGCGTCAACGCCCTGCGCGACGACCTCATCGCCCACGGCAACGCCATTGCCAACACCGGCCGCCAGGTAGCCGGCGGCCTGGCCACCGCCCTCATCGTGACCGCCATGACGGGCGTCACCTCTGCTCAAATTGCAAGCGGTGTCGAGGTTGCCGCCGCGACGGCTGCCGGCGTGGGCAGCGCCTACTTCATCTGCGGCTGCATCGGCGCCGTGGCCCTCGTCTTCGCCATCTTCTGCGTGAAGCACCCCAAGCACCCAGCCAAGCAGACTGCCTAAATGACACAACGGGGCGGGTGTGCAATAGCTACTCGCCCCGTTTTCATCCCTCAAACGCAAATGGGCCCTCCCATGCCAACGAAACCGCGCGGGAGGGCCTTGCTCGCTGGCACAGAGGGACGGGTGCAGCATGTCATCCGAATATAGGGGAGATATCGCCGCATTATGGGGGTTCCCCAGCCGCCATGACGACGGTATGAATCTCTAGTCCATGTGGAACAGGCCGTCGACATCGAACTTCACGCTTTGGGTTATCTCAATCCCAAAGTGATCGTAGATAACGCCGTCCCCGTCCATATCAATCCAGCGCTCGGCAAGTTCGTCGGCGTATAGCAGGGTGTGGCCCACACAAGCAGGATCGTTGAATATAAAGTACGGCTTATCCGGGTCATCGCAGTATCCCACACATATGACCCAATGACCCTCTACCAGGTATGTGTCCGCACGCGCGGGATCATCGACGTTATAGCTCCCGTCATCAGCGGACGACCATGCCTGCAACGCCATCATGACAGGATGGCCCGCATCAAGTGCAGCGCGAAGTTCCTCGAGTGACCAGTGCTCAGAGGCGGCAAATGCCACGTCGTTCTCCGCGAGATACCCCACGATGAAGCCAGGCGGAGTACCCTTCTCGGGCGTCGTACCAAGCAGCTCCTCGTAGCGCGTGAGATTCAGGTCGGCAGCGTACGGGTCGAGCCAATTCATGAGCATCTGCACGCATGTCGCTCCGCAGGTGTACCCACCGTACTGCCTTAACGCTGGGATTTCGATATACACATCAGCATTCGCGAGAGACCCATCATAGATGGATGTGTCTACCGAAGAGCTGTTCCCCGAGGGCGCATCGCCCGAAGAAGCGAACCCCTGCGCGGGAAATGCCAGCAATCCCACCAGCAGCACAAGAGACAGGTAGGAGCAGAACGGGAAGCTCGTCTTGCATGTTCTCATCACCGGGCCATCCTCTCACTCGGCCGGCCCATCCATATAAGCGCGCCGGCTCCCATCACATGGCACACGAACAGCTTTGCCCAGCATACCAGGCAACCCGAGCACTCGAATCCATACCAGTAAAATTAAGGTATCGGCATTCTAGATAGGCCCCATCCCCCCAAACGCAAAGGGCCCTCTCGCGCCAACGAAACCGCGCGGGAGGGCCTTGCTCTGTACGTGCGTTGCGAACCTCAGCGTCCTAAGCCGCCAGGAAGCGCTCGTTTCTCTTACGCCTGGGCGTCGAGGAACTTGCAGACGCTCTTACCGCACTCGCGGCCCAGCGTGATGGCAAAGCCCAGCGAGCAGCCGGGGATGGGCGTGAAGTACTCGTAGCCGAAGCGACGGCCGCAGTCGTTGCCGGAGACGTAGAGGCCGGGGATGGGCTCGTAATCCTTGTCGATAGCGTTCTGCTCACCGTCGGTCAGGATGCCGCCGCAGGTGACCATCGTCTCGCCAAGCTGCGGCTCGAACTTAACGGCGTAGAAAGGAGCCTGCTTGACGGGGAAGAGCACCTGGGCGTCACGGCCGAACTGCTGGTCAACGCCGTCGGCGCAGTACTGGTTGTACTCCTCGATCTGGGCGAGGAATGCCTCCTTGGCAGCGCCCTCGTAGCCGAGCTGGTCGGCCAGACCCTCGAGCGTGTCGTCGGCGATGAACTCGGCGGCAGTCATGGGGCCACCCATGGGACCCTGCTCCTGCTGCTCGGGCTCCTCCCAAGTACCCTGGAACTTGGCGTAGGCCTCATCGAGGGAGTCGCGCAGAGCCTGGATGTTCTCCTCAGTGGCGTTGAAGCCGGCGTGCTGGGGCAGCGTGTACTGACGGTACTCGGTGAAGTTGTCGTCGCAGATGGCGAACTTCGTCTTGCGGGTCTGGAAGATGTTCTGGAAGCCGCGCTGCTCGGCAACCGGCCAGAACTCGTTGCAGAAACGCTTGCCGTTCTCGTCGACCCACACGGCCTGGGGAAGAACGTTCATCTTGCCAGGCACGGAGAGACCCTTCATGTTCATGCCAGCGATGGGCGTGGTCTCGAGGTGAGCGCCAGCCCAGTAGGCCATCTTCACACCGTCACCGGCGCGGTCGGCCATGGAGGAGAGCTGCTCGCCCTCGACGCAGGCGTTGGCCATGTCGGGGATAAGGTCGTTCATCATGGCCTGGTTGCCACCGAAGCCGCCGGTGGCCACAACGACAGCCTTGCAGTTGAACTTGACGTAGCCCTCGTCGTTCTTGGCAACAAGACCAGCGACCTTGCCGTCATCCATGATGACGTAGTAGCCAGCGGTGCCGAACATGACCTGGGCGCCGGCGGCGATAGCGGCCTCACGGTTGGTGGTCTGAATCTTGGTCTGGCCACATTCCTGGCTATAGAAGGAGCAGGTGGAAGCCCAGAACTTGATGCCGTTGAGCTCAGAGAGCTGGTGCTCAGTCTTGGGCAGGAAGCTGCTGGTCATCTGGGCAAGGTCGTCCTCAGTGAGCTGGTTGAGGTACCAGTTGCTGTTCTCGGCGGAGTTCTGGGCGAACTTCATGACGAGCTGGGGGTTGGGCTGGTTGGAAGCGACCTTCATCCAGTTGTTGTAGAACTCGATGGGATCGATGTGGTCGGCGCCATAGTTGATGATAGCGTCGCCGTTGATGCAGGCAAACTCGTTGCCCAGGGCCTGCCAGCTGTCCTCGGCAGACTTCTCGATCAGGATGACACCATGGCCCTGCTCGGCGAGCTCACGGGTGGCGGTGACGCCAGCGTAACCGTGGCCGACAACAACGACCTCGGTGTCGTACTCGGCGACGAAGTCGGTGACCTCGGCGGGAGCGGTCTTCCAATCGGTGTCGAGAGAAGCCTCGGCAGCGGCGGCGGCGTGCTCGTCGGCAGCGGCCTGGTCGCCAGCGGTGGCGGCGGCGAGGGCGGCATCCATGGCGGAGGCAGCGGCATCGGAGGTGATGGTAGCGCCGGAGACGCCGTCGATCTCGGAGGAGCCGGCAGCGAGCAGCTGGGAAGCGAGCTCATCGGCAGCGGCGGCACCGATGTTGGCGGTCTCGCCGGAAGCGTCAACGGCCACGTCGGTCACGCTCGTCTCGTCAACCGTAACGGTGACGGTGACGTCGGAGGAGATGCCCTTGCCGGTGCCCGTGTAGGTGCCGGGGACAAAGCCAGCGGCAGGCCCAGCGGCGGGCGCGGGGGCGTCAGCCAGAGCGACGGTAGCACCAGCGGCGGCCATGGCGGCAGCGGCGCCGGCACCGGCAACCTTGAGGAAGCTCCTACGGTTCAGTTCCATACGTACGCACTCCTTTGTTGGAATTGCCCGGGTCCATTGGCCCAAGCATTGCGCTTAGGCCGGGAGAACAGCGACTCCATGCGATACGTGAGGCGCATGTGCCGCACCCGGCTGGTGACAACTCGTACGGTATGCGGCAAGGGCAGGCGTTAAAATCGCGCAACGTTGGTATTTGTCCCTCGCCCATCCAGCTACCCAAATGTGGCGAGTCTCAAAGGTATTTGGTATAGACACCCTTGAGCTGGGCTTTTGATGGTTGAGTCACGCAAGGCGTCGTTTCTTGCTCACGGTCCTATAACAACCGCGCGAAAAGAACCTCTCGAACTCGACCTTGGCAATCGGTCGTTTTGCTATAGTTGTACTTGAGCAGCTTTCAACGCGGACGGCGTGTGACCAGCCTCACGATTGCATGCCGAACCTCGCAGAGCCCGCAAATCAGGCGACAGGGGTGGCGCCGGCATCAAGGGGGATGGCGTGAATCTGGGCGGGACCCGTCTGGGCAAAACAGGCCGAGGCGGCGTAGGTATCAAGGGGGATGGCGTGAATCTTGGCGGAGCCGGTCTCAGCACGGCCAACCAATGCCAGACGGGTATCAAGGAGGATGGCGTGAGCTCTTCTGCACAGGTTCGGAAGGTGACGGCCTTCGCGGCCTTTGTCTGCTTCTTCGCCACCTTGCCCATCTACTCCCCCAACATCGTGGCAATCAACGCCGCGGGCGTTCCCGAGGTCACCACCTGGTTTGCCCAGGGTGTCCTGGGCTTCTCCCTACTCTCCGTCGTGCTGACCTTCGCACCCAGCGGGTCTCCACACACCGCACGGCATGGCAGCCCCCTTTTCTTTGCCTCCTACTTCATGGGAATGGCGGGCTACATCGCCCTCGTCGCATTGGGTGCCGACGTCTCCTCGCCCGCAATCAACGCGCTCGGCCTTATATGCTCGTTCTTTGCAGGCCTGCCCCTCGCTGCCCTTTGCGCAAACTGGGCCGCAATCTTTTTTGGCGAGAGCCTTATGCACCTCACGCTCACGTGCGGTCTGGGGATCGCGGCGGCGGCCGTCCTCAACCTCGGCGTGTCCGCAATGCCCGTACCCCTGTCCTACCTACTCCACGTCGCCATGCTGGCGGTCGGCACCTTCGCACCGCTTGGCTTGAAGAAGGTCGAGGCCACATTCCCGCAGGCAGACGCGGAACTCTCGCCAAACCGTGCGCATGTCAAAACATTCTTCTCGGTGATGGGCACACCCCTTCTCGGCATCGCGCTTTCGTCATTTGTCATCGGCATCGCGCCCACCACCGTGCTCGACGGCCTGGTGGACACCCAAGTCCTGGGGTCGATTGCCGCTGGCGTCATCGTCGCAATCGCATGCGGAGTCGCCAGCCACGGGCACATCCCCGCCGCGGCCTTCGCGCAACGCCTGCTCATTCCCATCGCCACAGCGCTTGTCATGGCGCTTTGCATGTTCCCCGGCGCCAGTCCCGACGCGCAAACCATCGCCGCCTACACGCTCTTCTCCATTGTTGGCGCCATCGCACTCGCTATGGGAAGCGGCATTTCCAACGCTCGCGAATTCCCTCGCGACCTGGTGTTTTCCACCATCATCGGAACCTATTGCCTGACTGCCGTCCTAGGCCTGGCCCTCGGAAGCCAGCTCGACGACACCTCGGTCTACCACTCTGGCATCGTCATGGCACTCACGGCGGTTTACGGCGTGTTTACCGTTGCCAACGCCTGCCTCCATGCGCAGCGCCGCAGCTCCACCGACATGTCCGATGAGGACCTGCTCAGCCTCACGGGCGATGAGGGAGCGGCGGGCGTGGCTCAGGGCGACGCGGCGGATTCTGCCCATGCGAACGGCCCGGCCAACAGCCCCGCAAGCGCACTCCCCGTTGAGACCCGCGTGACGCTGCTCGCCGATCGCTTCGCCCTCACACCGCGCGAGACCGAGATCGTGCAGATTCTTGCCCGCGGCCATGGTTGCTCCTTCGTGGCCGAGACCCTGCTCATCTCCAAGAGTACCGTGTACACCCACGTGCGCAACGTCTATCGCAAGCTCGACGTCTCCTGCCACGACGAACTCATCGCCAGGATTTACGAACAAGGGAATTAAGGGACGGTTGGGTCCACTAAGGTTTACGCGCCTCAACCCAAAGCATGCAAACACGATTACGGGGCCGGTCAGAAGCATGCGCAAACGCACGCACGGCCCCTGCATGCACCCTGCCTAACGGCCTGCGCTCCTCGTCAGGCACTCTGCACCGCTGCCCTCGTGGCCCTCGTAGCCCCTCCTCCACGCTCCTCACCCAACCGCCCGCGTTTCTCGTCAGGCACCCTGTCCCGACAATCGCGCGGCGCTCACGACCCCTCCGCGCACCGCGTCCAACCGTCCGCACCCCTCCATCGGACGCCCCGCACCGCTGTCCACATAGCGCTCGCGGCCCCTGCATGCACCCGCCCAATCGCCTACGTTCCTCGGCAGGCACCCCGCACTGCTGCCCACGTATCGCACGCACAGACTCATATCCAGCGCTGTGCCCAACCCTGCGGTTCTTTTCCGCACCCTCTCAGGCTTGTGCCCACTTTGTCGGAGATCCCCTCGCAAGACATCACCTCACATGAGACGGGTATAAGTACTTGTGGCACTACCATCGCCAAACGTCGACCCGAGGCGCATGCACGACACGACATCGGGCACAAAGGAGGCACCACATATGTGCACAGGTATCCGCTTCACTGGCAGCAACGGCAACATGTATTTCGGACGCAACCTCGACTGGAGCTCCTCCTACGGAGAGCACATCGTGGTGACTCCGAGCGGTTGCGCGCTTCCCCAAGCTTTCGGCGAACCTGCATGCAGCCCTCATTGCGTCATGGGCGTGGGCATCGTCGCCCAGGGCCTGCCGCTCTATTTTGACTGCGCCAACGAGGCGGGACTCGCCGTAGCCGGCCTCAACTTCCCTGGTTATGCCCAGTATGAGCCCGCTCCCATCGAGGGCAAGACCAACGTCGCCGCATACGAGTTCCCCCTGTGGGTGGCCCGCAACTTTACAACCGTCGACGAAGTAGAGGCGGCGTTGGCAAACACGGCTATCGTAGCCAAGCCCATCAACGAGAACTTCCCCGTCTCGATGCTGCACTGGCTCATCGGCGACGCCACGCGTTCTATCGTGGTCGAGTACACCGCCAGCGGCATGCATGTGTTCCACGACGATGTGGATGTCCTCACCAACCAGCCTGGTTTTGCCTGGCACTGCGAGAACCTGCGCAACTACATCACGCTCTCGCCCGACGTGCCCGAACCCGCGTACTGGCGCAAGGCCGAGCTCGTTCCCTTTGGCGCAGGCGCTGGTGCCAGGGCACTGCCGGGCGACCCCTACTCCACCTCGCGCTTTGTGCGCGCCGCATTCTACAACGCCAACTACCCCGAGCAGTCCAGCGAGGCCGCCAACGTCTCGCGACTCTTCCACACCCTCGGCGGTGTCGCAATGATCGACGGCGCAGCCCGCATGACCGACGGCTCTTTCGAGAAAACCCTCTACACGAGCTGCTACTCCGCCGCAAGCAAGACGTACTACCTGTCCACCTACGATAACCCCACCATCAAGGCCTACCACCTCGACGACTTCGATCACATGGGCCACGAGCTCATCGAGAAGAAGTAGGCACCAGGGCAGGGGACGATATTGTGCCTCACGCGGCCGGCTTGCAGGGAACGCCCCGCAAGCCGGCCGTTTTTGTCCAGTGAGCACCTGAGCGGTTCAGATTTCCGCCGATACTCTCCTCAGCGCCAGCAATAACATACATTTCAACACTGAGATGTATGTTAAATAATCAAAGCACCAGTTGACGCATTTTTGAAAATCCTGAAATGTATGTTAATCATACTTTCCACAGTACCCCTCCCCCGCACAGGCCAAAAAAGTGGGCCAACCTCCATGTTCGGAAGCTGGCCAGCTTTCAAAGTTGGATAATCCGGCTGTTTTCGACTATCCTGGCTGGCGGTTATAGGGCACACTGTGCTCGTACATATACTCCGGAGCCACGTCAATTTGGCCTTCGGCCCATGAGACAAACCCGTGCTCGACCTTTGGGTTGGAAAATACCTGTTCATCCTTGAGAAGCTCGAAAGCCGATCCTTCCAGTTCGGTGGTATCGAACAGTCGCTCCTCGCCAGATGCAAACCGGACCAGCAGCATTCCTCCTTGCAACGGCTTTGCCGAAACTACCCGAGTATCGTGCGTCGGAGAACCCGCAAAACAGATGCCATCGATTTCGTACATTGCCGAGCCTCCTTACATTCCAGGAATCTTGTCGAAATGCTCGCCTTGCACCGCGCGGTTCCACGCGGCATAGACTTCTTCCTCGTGCAAGGCAAGCCAGCCAACAACGATCTTCAGCTGCCTGCGTGTTATTTCGCCCCAGCTTCGGCTTCGTCCTTCCGAATCGCACCAAAAAGCGGGCCAGCCTCCATGTTCGGAAGCTGGCCCGCTTGCGAGCTAGGCGTTGTGGGTTGCCCTTAGCACTTCTCGGGCTCGGGATACTCCACGCCGAAGGTCTCGACGGTGACCTTCTTCATGACCTGGGGGGTCAGGGGCTTGTCGTTGGGGCCACGGCGCGTGTTGGCGATAGCGTCCACGACCTCCATGCCCTCGAGCACCTTGCCGAAGGCGGCGTACTGGCCGTCGAGATGCGGCGAGTTCTTGTGCATGATGAAGAACTGGCTGCCGGCGCTGTTGGGCATCATGGTGCGGGCCATGGAGAGAACGCCGCGGTCATGCTTGAGGTCGTTCTTGAAGCCATTGCGCGTGAACTCGCCCTTGATGCTGTAGCCGGGGCCGCCCGTGCCCATGCCCTTGGGGTCG
>UQBS01000072.1 GCA_900539345.1 uncultured Coriobacteriaceae bacterium
ACAAGACCTACAGGGGGCTGCAGGTGGTGTGCGGCGAGGCCCACGTCCAGATCGGCGCGCCTGCGGAGATTTCGTTCAACGCGACCGTCTCGCCCGAGGCCTCCCAGGAGCTGAGCGTGAGCATCCCCCCGACGGTGCAGGACTACCGGTAGGGGAGGCGTGGCTGCGCGGGTGTTCGGTGTAGTTGCCCACCGGCCTCAATGAGCCGGCATCTCTTCCCGGTCCAAGTCTGCATGGCTCCATCGCAATCCGTCGCAGTGCCGATCCAAGGCGCAATCGAACAACCTGGCGGCAAGTTTCGACGCTTCCTTGATGTCATGGAGCTGTTTGGCAATGCCTGTTTGTGCGCTGAGCTTGGCATATTGCCTTACCTGGGAAGCGTCCCACTACGAATATGTTCCTTGCTGAGCGTTACTCGCTGCTTTTCCCGTAGCAGAGTCGTGCGCGCGCGGGATTGCGTCGCGCCCGCTGCGCGTGCCTTCTACTTGGCTGCGTCTATCTTTGCTACGAGGGCGTTGGCCCACTCGACGGCCTCGTCGGCAGTGGGCAGGACGTCGAGGCCCTTGGCCTGCGAGGCGTACAGCTCGTCCCAGCCCTCGCCCTTGACGACGGTTGGCGGCCATGCCTGCTCGCGCCGGTACTCGAAAAGCCTGGTGCACACCTCGCGGGTCTTTTCATAGTCGACGTCTCCGCCGGTGACGGCTATCTGCAGGTCTATCAGGTCGTGGGCGCGCTCGCTGTCTGGGCTGCTGGCAGCATGCAGCTTTTGGGCTATCTGGTGCTCAAGCCTCATGCACGGCACGGGCCCCGGTTCGGGGAACCCGAGCTGGGCCAGGATGGCCGCGGCCTCGGGCGAGGACACCATGTCGGGGTCGTCGGCGTCGCCCACCTCGTTGTGGCCCACCTCGAGCGGCAGCGTCATCCAGGACTTGCCGTTGTAGGTGAGCTTGACCTCGAACGGCTGCATGATGTAGGCCGTGGGCACGCCCTCGGGCGAGGGCGGCTCCTCGGGTACGACGGTGCCCGTGAAACCGTGCCAGCCCTCCGACAGCGCGCTCTCAAGGTGCGATATGTACTCCTCCAGCGACGATGCTCTGGCGGTGTCGAGGTCGCGCGAGAAGCGCGTGGCGTCCTTGCCGAAGCGGATCTTCAGGGCGTTGCCGCCCTTGGCGGCTCCGTCGGGAAGCATTTGCCCGACTATCGCGGTGGCCAGCAGGCGCTTGACGCGGCCGGGCTCGTCGCCCGTCTTCGCGCAGAGCCTGTCTATGGCCAGGTCGAGGTTCCTCCTGCTGTTCGGCTTCTTGGGCTGCGTCATGCCAGCTCCTTCTCCAGTCTGTCGTATTCGTCGGCGGTGACCAGGCCCGCCTCGCGCGCCTGCTTCGCGGCCTCGCGCAGCCGCCCGGGCATCACGGAGCGCATGCAGGCCTCGATGGCGTCGGCCACGCGCTGGGAGGGGATGCCCTCGTAGAGCGTGGCCCGCTCGCCCTTGGGCGCGGCCACGGGCTCCACCCACGCGGGCAGCCTGCGGCGCACCCGCTTGGGCGTGGCCACTTCTATTGCGCGGGGGTCCACGAGCGCCAGGCCGTGCATGGCGAGCACGGACTGACCCCATAGGTAGCCGTCCTCGCCCACGAGCGCCACGGCCTCGGCGTACTGATCGTAGGGCGTGGGCACCCAGCGTGCGAGCTTGTAGACGCCGTGGCCGCGTCGCACGAGCCTGCCGTCGGCGCACCACCGGTTGAGCTCGCTGGGTGCTATGCCGGCCTTCTGCGCCTGCGCCGCGGTGACGATGCCGTACCCGTCTGCTGCGATGTCGTATATGTCGTCGAAATGTGTCATGTCAAAACCTTAGCATATCTGTATAGGTTTTGACAATGCCGGGTTCAATCGCGTCGGAAATGTTGGTGTAAGCGCTCGTCAGGTAACTGAATGTCCCTTATAAAATCAAAGGGCCGCCAGTTGCCCGGCGACCCCTCTTTGTCCTTGCCTCACGTAGAGTCCACAAGGACTGTTTCACTGAGACTATCTTAACCACGAACCCATTTTGGTGGGCGACAATTTGATGAAATCCAGGAGCCCCTCGAGCAAACAACAGCCTACGAAAGCCGAGCCAAACGGTCAAGTTCAAGCTCGGTGATCGTTGCTTGATAGGCAGTTGGTTTCTTCATGTGATCTCCTCAAGCGCAAGTCGCTGCTACACTTATCGCGATGTGGCAACGCCTCCACGGCGTGACCATTCCTTCACTGGTGCCGCTCGAAAGGATTTCAATAGACGCAGGGCCCCTCATGCTCGTCGACCTCATTACCCAGCAGAGTTCGCGATTGGTGGTTCCTGTATTGTATACCAACGTCCGTACTCTTGGAGCGAGGAGCACCCGGGCAACCGCGTGGGCCGGGACTTCGCCGCCGGGCTTCTTCGGGACGATGAGGACGGAGATGTCCCGCGGCAGGGACTGGTCGGGCGTCACCCTGGAGGAGCTCGCGTCCAGGACAGGCGCCTACACCGGGCGCCACAACACCGAGAGGATAAAGCGCTCGCTCGGCGGGATGAGCCCGCTTCAGTTCAGGAGGAGCCTGGGCCTCGCGGTGTAGGCTCCGGGTACGGAAAAACGGTACCACCCCCTTTTGCTCAGTTCGAATTGACAAGACACAGATGAGCGACGGGGCCGAGATGGGGGCGCTGGTCGGCGACGTCTGTTGGCTGTGCCGCGAGACCGGGGACCGCCGCTTCGAGTGGTTCGCAGGCTGCTCGGGGGGCATGCGGTGGGGATTGTCGCGCACGCCGGGCTCCCCATATCCAGCGGTCGGGTCGAGGGCACGAACAGCATGATAAAGACGGCACGCGGGCAGGCCTACGGACTGCCCGACGACGGGTGCTTCTTCCTGAAGGCAATCGACGCCAGCCACAGGAAGGACAGGTGGTGAGACATGGCGGAGCACGGGAATCCGCTGAGACCCAAAAAATAGGGCAGAATCGCTTTTGCAATCCCGTCCCTAAAACACGTGGGTTTTGACATCTACCGTCATCTTAGCACGGCAAGCTCAGTATTTGTCCAGATAAAAAATAGGCGGAACCGCTTCCGCGCCCCCGCCTTACAAAACCCGTGGGTTTTTTTGTCTAGAACCATTATGCCCTATCAAAACCAGCTGTCAATCAGAGTTTCCAAAAAGGCGAAGGATGATTGGATAACGTCGCTCGAGGGAATGAGCCTCGCTGTGCTGCTCATCCGCTTCTTGAGCTCCGTGAGGTTCGCCGAGGCTCTCCTTTTCCCCGACCCGCAGGCCACGAGCTCGACATGCAGGTACAGGAGCGTTGTAATCTGCCTGATGCGGGGGTTCTTCATCTTGGCCGTCCTCACGCGGTGCGACAGCCCGATTTCCGCCAGGGCGGCCATGATCGCAGCATCGGCGTTGATCCGCGTGTCGACGGCCGCAATGCCGTTCAAGATGTCGGACGAGTGCGCGCAGGCGTTCCTCACTGACTTCGCCTGGCGAAGCATGTAGTGCTCGTGGACCATCTTCCGGTCGCCCCAACGCTCTGCACAGAAGAGGTAGAGGTTGATAAAGCTGCCGAAGGAGAAGAGCTCCATGAGGACCCAGATGGGCATGTCGGCCGGGTTGCCGCCGTACTTTCTGACGAGGTCGCCGCAGAACAGGTCGTTTCCCATCATGCCGACCTCGCCTTCGCGACGCCGGCGCTCGTTGCGGTTGAGGCTTGCCATGTAGTCTCGCACGACGGCATAGCCGTCCTCGCCGTCGCGCTCGGTCACGGTGCGCACCAGCTTCGTTCGCGCTGCATGTTCGACGTCGAGCGTCAGCGGCAGCAATGCGTAGCGCAGGTCGCGGTCGAGCGAGGCGAGCGTCTTTAGGTGTCCGAAGTCGAGGTTGGCGTACTGGCCGTCGTGCGGCCCGCCGACGCGCTTGTCGAAGAGGGCGCGGTACGCGGCGATCTTGAAGAAGTAGGTCCGCTCGGAGAGGTATTCGGCGGCGTCTTCTTCGGAGCACAGCTCGAACGCGACGCCCTTTGACCTGAGGTGCTCGATTTGCTCCTCGACCGTGAGCAGGGGCTTGCGTTGCCCGATATCGTCGGCTTCCGCCATCCCTCTTCCTTCCGTCTCGATGTTCGAATAATTATACAGGCCCAGCCATTCATGTGCTGCATGTCCGGTACTCAAGCAGGACAATCTTAGTGGGTGCGTTGGGGTTGGAATGGGACATGTGCGTCTCGCGCTCCTTACGTCGCTCTCCAGGCGGTCGTATGCGCGGCTGTGTTTGCCGATGGGCGACTGTAGCACCCGTCCGTGGCGCGCCTGCGTCCGCGGTCCCCGCCTGCTTATTTGCGTGCCCCTGCCGGAAGGGCCTGCCCATGTCCCGTGCCAGCAAGATGCTTGTGGAGTTCGCCGAGCAGATGGCGCGCGTCGCGCCTGCTGTCGAGCCGTTCGGCAGCATACGTGAGCGCCCGCACGCGCGTCGAGTGCCGCTGTCGGGCGTGCGGGCATGTGCGGTCGCCCTACCCCAAAGGCATGCCCCAAGGCGGCACCTGTCCGGGGTGCGCCAAACGTGCCGCGACCCAGCGCCATGCGCAGGCCCACGAGCGGCAGGAACGCTGAGACCTCGCCTTCTGAGCTCCCGTCGCGCGGTATCTCAGCCAGTCAGCCGTTAGCAGTGTTGGTATCGCTAACATTGGCGATAGAGGCCAGCGAGGCAATCACCAGGTGTTCTAGCCTGCAATACAATGTGGCACCTTTCCAGCTCGCTGGTGGGGTTGCCGTTGTGGCCCCGTTACGGCTTTGCCTTTGGTACTTCCGCTCCGTATCCCGCATTGTCGTGTCCTCGAGCTGCATGTGGTCAAGCGGACACGGCGTCTGCTCACGGGTCCCTCCGGCGCCCCTTACTTGAACACGGGGGCCAGGCCGCTGGCGGGGATGCCGCCTCGGTCGACGGGCTTGTCATCGCCGTCGCGGTACACCTCGAGCAGCACATCGACCCAGACGCGCAGGTCATCGGTCTTGTACTGCCTGAGGTGGCCGATGCCGATGATGACGGGCTCGAACGGCTCGAGCACCATGCGGGCGAGCTTGCCGGGGTCCATGTCGAGCGGCGTGAGCGCGAGGGCCGCGCCGCAGCCCGAGTGGATCGTCTCGATGGTCTCGCCGTCGTGGCCGCAGCCGACGAAGCGCTTGCTGCCGAGTAGGTCTTCCAGGCGGATGCCCGGTTCGTCGATGTCGCGCATGGCGAGCTGCGAGCCTGAGCGGATGATGATGCGGTCGAGGTCCACGTCATCGGCCGTCGCCGACTCGCGGCCGGCGAGCGGGTCGTCCTTGGCGACGATCATGCACTCGCGCTCCTGCATGTGCCGCCTGGCCGCCGCGCTTCCTTCCGCCTCCTGCAACATCCCCTTACAAACCCGCAATTCTCTGTTTATGGCCTTTGCGGCCTTGCCGTTGTTGAATGGATGGCAAGGAATCGCCCCGATGAGCGGGGCGACATGATATGTAAAGGAGCATTCCCATGGAGAACATTTCGAGGCGTTCGCTCTTGAAGTCCGGTGCCGCTGCTGCTGCCGCGGCAACTGTCGCTGCGGCCGCGCCCGCAGCCGCCCGTGCCGACGAGGCTGCCGCTGCAAAGCCCGAGGAGTGGCTGGGCGAGCCCCCGGCGCTCACCGTTGACGACTGCGTCGAGACCGTCGAGTGCGAGGTCCTCGTCGTGGGCTCCGCCCTCGCCGGCTCCATGGCCGCCTACGGCGCGGTGAAGAACGGCGCCAAGGTGGTCGTCATCGAGCGCAACGCCGCCCCGCACATCGGTGGTATGACCATCTCGTTCCTCAACTCCAAGACTCAGCTCGACGCTGGCCTTCCCGAGTACGACAAGGTCAACGTCGCCAACCAGATGTTCAACCTCACCCAGTACCGCTCCGACATGAAGCTCAACGCCCTGTGGTGCAACCGCTCCGGCGAGATCCTCGACAACATGGTCGAGGACTTCCTCGAGCCCTACGGCCAGTACTACCTGCCGCTGAGCCTCGAGGGCATCTTCCCCGACCCCACCCAGGAGATCAACTCCTACATCTCCACGGGTGTTGCCTTCTCCGAGGACACCGACATTCTCACCGACTTCACCCACAACATCCAGAAGTTCCTGACTGACCAGGGTGTGCGCTACGACTTCGAGGTCAAGGGCGAGGTGCTCGTCAAGGACGAGAGCGGCCGCGTCACCGGCGTCATCGCCACGAACGCCGCAGGTGACCACGTGTACTACCAGGCTTCCAAGGGCGTCGTCATGTGCACCGGCTCCTTCGGCGGCAACGACGCGATGATGGAGCGCTTCTACACCAAGAACTTCGCCGAGTTCGCCAAGAACTACAACACGTACAACTGCTATATGCTCGACGACCCGATCACCGACTACGACATGGACGACGGCCTGGGCCACAGGATGCTGTGCTGGGCCGGCGCTGAGATGGAGGAACTCTGCGGCTACGCCTCCTGGCAGACCACCGGCTGACGTTCCTTCCCCTACCTGCTCGTCGACACGCAGGGCAACCGCTTCATGAACGAGGCGACCTCGCTTCTGACCTCGGCGCACATCATCGCTGACCTGCCCGGCCACGGCAACTACGTGTGGCAGATCATCCCCACCAACGACTTCGCCATGCCCTCCTCCTTCGGCTACGACAAGGAGACGGCTGCCAAGGTCTTCGACATCGGGACCAACGAGCACTACGAGGCCGACACCATCGAGGAGCTCGCTGAGATGATCGGCGTCGACCCCGAGGCGCTGTCTGCCACCGTCTCGCGCTACAACGAGCTGTGCGAGGCCGGCGAGGACACCGACTACATGAAGGCCGCCCGTTACCTCGACCCGATTGACGACGGCCCCTACCAGGCCTGGAAGATGAACTACTACTTCTACTGCACGCTGGGCGGCGTTCGCTGCAACGAGAACCTCCAGGTCCTCGACGCCGACTGGAACCCCATCCCCGGCCTGTACGCTGGCGGCAACACCGTGGGCTACCGCTTCGGCGCAAGCTATGAGACGCTGCTGCATGGTGGCTCGAACGGACTCGCCGCCACGCACGCCTACGTCGCCGGCGAGCAGGCCGCCCTGGCGTAGGGCGCAAGGGTTCGGGCGTTGTGCCCGCGCTTCTACCTCGCATTTCCCGGCCCGGCCGTGCTACCATCCGTTCGGATGGGGCCGGCCGGGTCTTTTTTGCATGTCATTCAGGGGATGGTTTCGATGGACGAGCGGGTGTGCAGGTACTTTGCGGGGCTCTGCCGTTTCGGCAGCTATTCGGCCGCCGCGCGTGAGCTGTGCATCACCCCGCAGGGGCTGAACCTTGCCATCCGACGCTTGGAGAAGGAGCTTGGAGCGCAGCTCGTCGACGGGCGCCATGGACCCATCAGGCCAACCTCGTACGGCGAGGCGTTCCTCGAGTATGCCGAGGAGGAGGTGGCACGCGCCGAGGGTCTGCGCGTCCGGTTCGCCGAGATAGCCGAGCGGGAGCGCAAGCCGGTGCGCGTCATCGGTGCCATCGGGATCGTGAGCGAAGGTCTGCGCCAATGGCTCGGGGGCTTCGGGGATTATGCCGGGGGCTCCTACGTCGAGTTTATGGGCGAGCTGCCAGACAGCATCTGCGAGGAGGACCTGCTGGAGGGCGACGCGGACTTCGCCATTGTGGTGGACCCCAAGGAAGCCCCGGAGTGCATGCGTGGCATTAGGCTCGCCCGTGACTGTCACTATCTCTGGGTCGGCCGCGATGACCCGCTGGCTGAAAGGGAGACGCTCTCGGTCGAAGACCTTGAGGGTCGCTCGGTCATGACGGTGGGGGCCGACTACCACGCCCCGTGCCAGCTCCTCGACCTCGTTCACGAGCGCGGCGTGCACGCCCACGTGAAGTTCTGCTCCCAGATGGTCACGGTCTACGAGTACGCCCTGAGCGGAGAGGGCCTGGGCCTCACCTGCCGCAGTCACGTCGAGGCGATTGCATCCTCGCGCCTTGTCGGCATCCCGTTTCCCGAGCTCCCTGTGAGCTTCTCGCTCTACTGGCGCGCCGACCGCGGGCTGCTCGAGCACGAGCGGCAGTTCGTCGAGTACATGTCGCGCTACCGACAGTCGGGGATATAGGGAGTGGGGAAGCATGGGGGCGGTTGGAAAGAGGGGCGATCCGTTCGGGTCGAACTAGTTGGAAATCGCGGAGGCGAACGAGATGGATGAGGCGACGAGGGATGCAGCGGCCTTCTTTGACCTGCACAAGGCTGTCTATCCCCTGTACGAGGTCTTTTACGAGAAGCTGCTCGCCGAGTTCCCCGACACCCGGGTCAAGGTGCAGAAGTCCCAGATTTCCTACTACAACCGCCATCTCTTCGCCTGCGTGTCGTTCCTGAAGGTGAGGAAGAAGGCGGAGCTGCCGGACGACTACTTCGTGCTCACGCTCGGCCTGCCCGCGCCCCTGGAGTCGGCCCGGGTCGCGGCCAAGACCGAGCCGTACCCCGGCCGCTGGACGACGCACTTTGTCATCAGCGACCCCTCCGACCTGGACGAGGAGCTGTTCGGCTGGGTCGCCCAGGCGTACTGGTTCGCGCAGGGGAAGTAGGGCAACGCCCCAGCGTCGCGGATGCTGGGGTGCGTGAGATCCTTTCCAAAGCCATCTCCTTCGTCGGGTTGAGGGCGGGCAGAGCGCCCTCAACCCTGAGGGAATGCGACTTCCTGCCCGTCGATCACTCGCGCTCGAACTCGTCTACGAGGTCGATGAGCTCCTCGCGGGAATGGACGTCCAGCTTCTTATAGAGCGACTTGGCGTATGCTTTCACGGTGTTCTGCGACAAGCCGAGCTGCTCGGCGGTGAAGGAAACGCCCCGGCCTTTGGACAGGTAGCCCATCACCTCGACCTCGCGTTCGGACAGCCCGTAAAGAGAAGCGATTTCGGAAGTCGGCGCGTGAGGGTTTGCCCTGGGGGCTGGCTCCGCTGCTGGCCTGGAGACGGGTGCAGCAGCGGTTGGCTCACTGCGCCACCCACGTGTGACAAGCGCAACGGTGAGCGCCATGAACATGATGTACATGATGGCCAGCGTGACAACCATGAGCACCACGTATCCATTGGCAATGCTGGCAAACAGGGCGTTTCCGACAGCTACGCCTGCCGTGAGTCCCAGGCTTGATGTGCCAAGCAAAAACGGTGCCACCCGAAAGAAGACTTGCAGGTTGGGAAGCGTGATGCATGAGTAGAGTACGAGCATCCCCGCGACGCGGTTGACCATTCCGAAAATGCTGGCGCAAAGAGGGAAGTAGCCATCGCCCGCGAAAGGCAGGGCGATTGCCGCCGTTGTGTCAAGCGTAAACGCGGCGAGAAAGACGGGAAGCAAGTTGAGGTGGCCGGCGCTCGCGAACAAAATGAGGGAAGCAACGAGAGCGGCGATGAGTGCGGTCCCCACGTGATTTGCGAGCAAAGCCACGTCGCCCGTTGACGCGCCGCCCCCACTTAGCTGTAGCGGACCGCTCATGCCATAGGCAAACCCAAGCACGGTCGTAGCGATGGCAATGGGCACGAACTGCCGCAGCTCACGGGCCGCGTTGTGTTTGTCGGTGCTGGTGTCGCGCTTCGAAGGGGCATCCTGCGAAGCCCTTGATTCCGAAGTGTTAGTCCCATGCGTTGCGCGTGCATACCCCAACTCCAGCGCGACGCTGACGACTCCGAGAACGCAAAGCAATACAAGTCGCGGCAAGGAGGGCACCAGTGCCAGTAGGGCGAATAAACCTACGCCAAGCAGCCATGAGGCGACAAGCGACTGGCGCGCAGCCATTGCACCGCGCCGCATGAACAGATAAATCCACTCATATTCGCCGAGACCCAAGCCACAACCCAGAAAAATGCCGGCCATAATGCTGATTGTCTGGAATTGTGCGGCAAGTGGGGCAAACGCAATGAGGCTCACGCCACAAATGATGAGGGCAGCTTGGATAAGGCACAGTCGATCGAGAAAGCAACTCGCGAGAGGCTGACCCTCGTTGCGTTTCCAAAAGAGGAGAAGCACTGTGGCATAGACAACAATCGTTGCAAGCATGAGTGCGTCACAGAATGAATCCGCGCCACGATTTGCGTGTCCAATGAAAAGCGTGTCGGCAAACAGGAGTGCTAGTCGCATTCCCTCCTGAATGCCGTATCCCAAACAGCGGGGGTCAAATGATCCCGTGTCCCGCGCTGACGATTGTTCACCAGATACCATGCGTTCTCCCTCACCAAGTCATGCCTGATGGATTGTAGCACGAATGGAAAATGCCAATAGTGGCATGTAGCTGGTCGTTCATTGTCTATTACCCGCATTGGGGGTAGCGCCTTCACCCGCATGGTGGCTAGGGGTTGCCAGCCGCGATGCTTTACTTTCCCCGTCGCGAAGACCGTTGCAGGCAACTGATACGGACGACGTGATATTTGACGAGCGAAAGATTGAACAGAAGGGATTCAGACATGGCTATCTCCACGTCTATGAGCCGCCGCTCCTTTGTTGCCACCGCTGCCGCCACTGCGGCTACCGGCATCGCACTCGGCACGACGGCCGCCAACGCTGACGAGGCAAAGGCGGACAATGCGGCATCGGGTGATGCGCTCGAGTGCGATGTTCTTGTATGCGGTCTGGGCGCTGCAGGCGCTACCGCTGCTGTGGCTGCCGCTCGTGGTGGTGCGAAGGTTATCGCCATTGAGACGGCCGATGACATCACCGGTGCCGGCGGTACGAGCCACTGCACCGCTCCTGCAATGTTTGGCTCTAAGGCTCAGAACGAGGCTAACCCCGATGTGCCCGTCACAGAGCAGGACGCATTCGAGTACATCTATCCGCTGACTCACTATCAGGAGAATGCTCCCTTGCTGCGCGAGATGATTCGCTGCAGCGCCGTTGTCATCGACGAGATGGTGGCCGCAGGCTTCCCGTTCATGTTTGCCAATACCACTGTTGATGCCGACGCAGCTTTCAAGAACAAGTGCGGCTGCATCTACATGTCCAGCGGAGCCGAGCGCGGCGCCCTGTGGGAGGCCATGTGGGACGAGGCTGGCGTGGACTATCGTTACGGCACCACGGCCGAGAGCGCTATTCTGGCTGACGATGGTACGCTTGCCGGCATTCATTGCACCACTGCCGACGGCGATCTCGACATCCATGCCAAGCGCGTCATCCTTTGCTGTGGTGGCTTCATCAGCAACACCGAAATGGTCAAGCAGTACTACGCCGGCGCCGACATCGTTTCCTGCGGTATGCCTGCCGACAAGGGCGACGGTACCAACATCGCCCTCTCGCTGGGTGCTCAGATGGGCAAGAACTTCTCTACCTCCGTTAACGAGTTCGGTGGCTCCAACCTCAAGGCTGTTCCCCAGACTGCGCGCGGAGCGAACGACCCCTGCAACTCGGCCCTTCGCCTGCAGATTCTCGGTCTGCCTGCGTTCGACAAGCATGGCAACCGTTTTATCGACGAAGGCATCATGAACGGCCACGTCATGTACTCTGGCGAGCCCCTGCTGCGCAACAGCACCTACTACATCCTCGCGGACCAGGCGTTCATCGACCGCATCAAGAGCGAGCCCTACGGCAACTTCATTGACACCTCTGAGCCTACCAACGTCGCAAACTTCCTGGTCGACCTTGAGCTGACCGATATGGAGGAGGCTGTGGACGAGGCCATCGAGCAGGGTTGGGCTGCCAAGGGTACTCTTGCTGAGGTTGCTGAGGCCTTCGGTCTGGAGAATCTTGAGGCCAGCGTCGCCCAGTACAACGAGTACTGCGAGGCTGGCGTTGACGAGCAGTTCTACAAGACGCCCGAGTACCTCACCGCGCTTACTCAGGAGCCCTATTACCTTATCGAGTACAACCCCTCCGGCTACCTGACCTTGGGCGGCATCAAGTGTGACGCTGGTTGCCGCGCCCTGGACGTCAACAACGACATCGTCCCCAACCTGTTCGTTGCCGGTACGGACGCCGACCTGTGGAGCGTGCCCTACGCTCTGGGTGGATCGGCCCATGGTTTCAGCCTGTCCTCCGGCTGGCTTGCCGGCGAGACGGCCGCCAAGGAGATCGCCGAGGCGTAAGGTCTTCTGGTCCTATCTACGATAGCCATACATGATGACGAAGGGGGCCGGCTCGCTGCGTGCGAGTCGGCCCCTCTTTTGCGTCATATAGGGATGTGAGCCGCGTAAGGCCATGAGGCTTCTCCGTTGCCCATGCTGCATTGTTGTGCGGATGACAAAAATGCAGAACTAAAAGAGGCCGAAAATGACAAAAATGCAGAACTCGATAAGGCCCATTTTGACAAAAATGGAGGCTTCGGTAGTTTATGTGGTAGAGAGCACGCAACCCTAGGCTGCTTTCACTG
>UQBS01000073.1 GCA_900539345.1 uncultured Coriobacteriaceae bacterium
CGGATTGACCCAAAAGCAGGTTGCCCGAGAGCTTGACGTGCCGGATGCGAGGCTCAGCGAAATAGAAAGAGACGTATGCCCCCACGAGGAAATCAGACGCGAGTACGACCGCTACCTGAATGCCAAAATGGCCAATAGAGGACGTGACAGCCTATAGGAGCGTCACTGATAATCATATGCATCCGATTGGCGTTGAATGTCATCCATTCGCAACACTACCATCCGAAAGGTTTTTGATGTCTAAAGAGATGTATGCCGCGCCCGAATTGGAGCTCGTCGACCTCGGCAGTGAGGACGTTGTTTGTGATTCCGTCACCGGCGGAGGCAATGGCACCGGATCTGGTGATTGGGAAACGGAAGACTAGCCCGTAGAATCCTGAAACCCAAATGCGCAAGCTTGCGCTTGAGGCTATGTTGCGTAGGACCCGTCGCGCCTTTGCGCTCGTAAGTAGGAGCGGCCCAAGCGCATCGTATCTGGCTAAACGGGTTCGCAACCCTCGTCTTCGCAGCAGTAGCCGTTACACTTCTCGACTGTGGCAAGTACGTTCTCAACGGGCAGGCCGGCCATCTCGGCGACCTCCTCGAGGGTGTCGGCCTTCCAGCACCAGCCCTCGGCAATTCCCTCCTCGATGTCTTCGGGCAGCTTGTCGAGGATGCGGTCTTTAAAGTAGGTGCCGATGAACCAGTTGGTGTTGGGGTCGCCACACTCGCCATCCTGGGTGCCGCGGGCCTACATGTAGTTTTAGAGGCCCTCGGTGGTCAGGGCGTCTACGTCGGTCTGGTCGACGACGGCGTACCAGGGCGGCTTGCCTTGTCGTTGGTTCCGCCGTACTCGCAGGGGCAGTAGCCGAGTTTGCGCAGAACAGGCCGGCCTTTTCATTGTCGTCGGCGAAGAGGTTCACAGCAGAGGGTGCGGCATACACTTTGCAGGGCCCACCGTGCAAGGCGAGCGCGCACGTTTGGCGAAGCGATGAGGGACTGCCGGCCAGGCGCACGGCACGCCCGCACCGATGCCCGCGTTTGCAGCCTGCACGCCGCTCCGAGGCCTTCTCGCCCAAAAGCGCGCGGCCCGCACGCCTGGCCCGCAAGCCTGGCACCGCATGCATGGCCCGCAAGCCTGGCACCGCACGTCTGACAAGTTTTCTTTACCACGCCTGCGCAAACACTCTTCGTTCCCTTCCTCGCAAGCCGTCCGTACCATGTGGATTAGACGGTTCACCCGAACCGACCAGGACTTTTAAGGAGGAACGATGGGGATTGAACTGACGCGCAGGAACTTTGTTGCCGGCGGCATCGCCACGATGGCAGCGGGTGGAATCGGCATGTGCGTCCCGCAGGGCGCCGACGCGCAAGAGGCTCCCGCGGCCGATGGCGCCGCCCCCTAGCTTGGCCCGAACGAATATCAGGCGAAGGCCATCGGCATCGACGAGCTGACCGTCACCATGAAAATCGTCGACGGCGAGATCAAGAGCGTCGACATCGACGCCAACGAGTCGCCCGAGATCGGCCAGCTCCTCATTCCCGTCTTCGAAAACCAGATCATGGAGGCCCAGTCGGCCGACATCGACGTGGTCGCGGGCGCGACCATCACCTCCGTCGCCGTGCGCGACGCGGCGCGCAACTGCGTCGCCCAGGCGCAAGACGGCGTCGCCCCGCTGCCTGAAGACGACTGCATCTCGCCCATCGAGCCCGCCGCCGTCCCCGACGCGTCGTGGCGCGAGAACTATGCGGTCAACGGTTCCCCGCTGCGTCAGGCCGAGAACCTCGTCAACTGCGACGAGTGCAAGGCCGCGGCTGAAACCAATGCCAACGAGTACTACGGCCCCAGCACCATCGAGGAGTCCTTCGACGAGGGCGTCGAGCACGGCCTCATCTACAAGGCCGACACGCTCGAGGAACTCGCCGGCCTGCTGGGCGTCGACCCCGAGGTCGTCGCGAACGCAGTGGCCCAGTGGAACGCGGACTGCGAGGCGGGCCAGGGCGACTGGATGCACGGCTACAGCGCGCAGAACATGACCAAGGTCGAAAACGGCCCCTTCTTTGGCGCCCGCATCACCCCGGGCCTGTACGCCTCGTTCGCAGGCCTCAAGGTGACCCCCAAAAACGAGGTCGTCGACGGGTGCGGCAACGTGATCCCGGGCCTCTACGCGGCATTCCACACCGCCGGCGGCATTGCAGGCGAGAGCCAGGTCATGTGCCCGATGGGCGACCAGATCGGCTCGATGATCGCAAGCGGCTACACCATCGCCAAGGCGCTCATCGGCGAGGCGTGGGAGATGATTTAGGGTAATCCAAGAAATTGCCCTGCGGCCGCCCGCCAGGCCCTGCCCTCACGAGCAGAACTCGAGGAGCAGCCTGACGGGCGGCTTTGGGTTCGCGCTGCCGATGAAGCCGATTTGGCTTTGGATTCCGACGAGCGGGACTGCCGCGACGTCGGGGTATTTGAGCTCGAACGCGTCGGGGCCGACGCACACCCACCCGTCCAGGCAGCGGCTCCTGACGGCGTTGCTTTCGTAGGGGAGCTTGTCCAAAACGTGACGAACGGGGTCAGCTCGGAGTCGTCCGTCCCGATGTAGGCCATTTTTTGCGCCAGCAGCTCGTCGGCGCGAACGTCCCGGCGACGGCCGGCGAGCAACGGGTGGTCACAGGCCAAAAAGCACACGTACGAAAGCGCCATCTTTGCGCAGCGGGTAAACGAGAGGCCCTCGATGCGCCGCCCGACGATGGAGGACGTCATCGCGAGATCCACGGCGCCCTCCCCGATCGCCGCGCACATCTCGCCCGTCGTCTCGAACAGGCGCGGCACCAAGACGGTCCGAATCAAGGGGTACGTCGCCTCGAATTCTTCGAGAAGTGCATTGAGCTGCTTGAACTCTTGATTGTAGGGCACAAGGACCCTCACCTCGCCCGCAACCTCCGCAGCAGTCGCCTGGGCAGCCCGTGCCTGTTCCCGCGCGGCGCGCATCGCCGCAAGGATGCCGGGCGCCGCCGCGGCAAGCGCCCGGCCGCCCGGCGACAGGGCCACCCCCTTCTTCGAGCGCACGAACAGGGCGCACCCGACATCTTTCTCGAGGGCGTCGATGAGAAACCTCGTGTTTTGCGGCGAATAGAACAGCTCCGCGGCAGCTTTGGTCATGCTGCCGAGTTCCGCCGTCTTCAAAAACGCCTGCAGCTGCTTTTCGTTCACCTCAGGCCCCCCGGTATGCGCTGGCACCATTCTAGGGTGAAGTAGTCATGCCCCTAAGTATGCGACATGCGGGAGTAAAAGGGAAATGCAAGCCCGCCGACACGTTTCTACGCACACAGCCACGCGCCACCGGATGGAGCACGGCATGCCGGAGGATCCCGAGCAGATGGCTCGCACGTTCGAGCGCTTCGTGCCGTGGTTCCTGCTGCCGTACCTGGAGCCGCCGGTGGCGGGGCTGACGGCGGCGGGCGCGCCCTCCTCTACTCGCTGACGAACGGGGAGAGGCGTCTCCTACTCCCCGGCCTTCTGCGCCTCGCGGAAGGCGTGGGCGGTCTCGGCCAGGTGCACCTCGTTGGTCAGGAACTCGTGGCGGACGGCCTCGTAGCCGTGCTCGCGGCCGAGCTTCACGATGTAGCCGTTGATGTAGTCCACCTCGGTGGGACGGCCCTTGAACATGTCCTGGCACATGGACGGGTAGTGCAACGACAGCTCGTCCATGCTCCTCATGATGGCGTCGACCTCCTGCTGCTCGGTCACGCCCAGGTCGATGTCGGCGCGACGGCACACCTCGAAGCCCTCGTGCACGAGCTGCTCGCACAGTTGGCGCGTGTGGGGGTCACTTCCTAGTGTGCCCATGTTGATCTCGAACATCGTGCACAGCGTGTTGCACACCGAGTTCAGCATGACCTTGGCCATGGCCATGCTCATGATGTCGGGGCTCCACTCGGGACCCATGCCTGCCTTCTGCAGGTCGGCGAACAGCTGGTCGCCCAGCTCGTGGCGCCCGTTGTCGTACGCGCACAGGTGCATGTACTCGGTGCCGAACGCGCCCATGAAGTCCACCTCACCGGGGCCGGGCAGCACCGTGGCGATGACGGCCGTGCCTCCGTAGAGCCTGTCGGGCGAGAAGAACTTAAGCAGCTTCTCGTAGTGGCCCAGACCATTCATGGCGGTGAAGCAGGCCTGGTGCGGCTTGAAGAGGTGCTGGCAGCGCTCGAGGAACCCGTCGAGCTGCATCTGCTTCACGAAGATGATCCACACGTCGGGGTCGCCAGCGTACTCCTCGGGGTAGTACACCTTGACGGGCACGAGGTGGCGCCCCTCGTGGTCGCGCATGGCCCAGACGCCGCCCTGCTCGCGAATCTTCTTCACGTTGTCCTGCCAGCAGTCGATGAACTCGACGTCGCAGCCGGCGTTCTCCATCAGCTGGATGCCGTAGCGCAGGCCCATGGCCCCGGCGCCGATGACGCAGTACTTCATGGCGGTCTCCTCCTTGCGTGTGCGTGCCGGTCGGGGGCACGGTTGGTTGGGGAGAAGGGTAAACCTGCTGGCCGGTTGGGTTACGCGGGTGAGGCGGGCGGCGAGCAATCGGGACGGAGTCTCCACGCGGGGGGAGGGGGCGTCGACGGGCGGAGGGCGCGGGTGGACGAGGCAATACCCAGGAATAGACGTTCGACTCGCCCAATCCGCGCTCGGTCAGCCCTGCTCCCCAAACCTAACCTGCCTGTCGCACACCTCGAGGGCGGCAGGGCGGTGCGTCACAGCGATGACGGTCTTGTCGGGAAGCGCCCGCAGGTTCTCGAGCACGCGGCGCTCCGTCTCGGGGTCGAGCGAGCACGTGGCCTCGTCGAGCAGGAGCACCGGCCTGTCGGCAAATAGGGCGCGGGCTATGGCGAGGCGCTGTATCTGTCCCTCCGACAGGCCTGTGCCGCTCTCGCCCAGCCGCGTGTCAAGGCCTTCGGGCAATGCCGTCACAAAGTCGGCGCTCGCCGCATGCAGTGCGTCCCACACGCGCTCGTCGCATGCCGCACCCTGCCCGCCGCCGAACACAACGACATCGCGAATCGTGCCGCTCATCAGCTGGTTTCCCTGGGGCACGTAGGCAAAAAGCCCGCGCCACTGAGCCGTGAGCACCTCGCGGGTACCGTCTTGCAGCACCACCCTGCACTCCCCCGTCTCGCACGGGCAGAAGGCCATCATCGCCTTGAGAGTCGTCGACTTGCCGCAGCCGCTTGGCCCCGTGAACGCCACGAACTCGCCGCTCGCGATGGACACGTCGGGGCAGCGGACAAGGCGCCCCTCGCCTGCGGCCTCGCCGTCGCCATCGACGGGGGCGTAGCGGCACGAGACGCCGCGCAGCTCGATCCCTGCGAATTCGGCAACCCTCTGCGCGCAGGCCGCCTCCTCGTCGCGCGCCTCCCGCGGCAGCGCCTCGGCCTCCATGAGACGCTCGGCGCTCGCCGTCATGGCGAAGTACTGGGGAATGCAGCCCGTGATGTTGGCCAGCGGGCCCTGCACCTGGCCCACAAGCTGCAGCGCCGCCACGAACGTGCCGTAGCTCACCGTGCCCTGTAGGATACCGTAGCCGCAGTACACCACGGCCAGCAGGTACGCGCCGCGCATGGCCAGGCCGAACCCGATGTTGCACAAGTTTGAGAAGCGGTTGCGCCTCATGCGCGCCGCGCGGTGCTCGTCCAAAAGCCCGGCCGCGCCGGACTCGACGTGGCCCTCCCGCTGGAAGCTCTTGACCACCATGAGGCTGTCGAGGCACTCGGTGAGGTAGGACCGGGCGCGGCCGTCGGCCTCGCGGATCTTCTTGTGGAGGCGCTTGAGCACGCGGCGAAAGCCGAGCGTGAACGCAGCGAGCACAGCGCCCGCCGGCATGATCACCCACGCCACCTGGGGCACCATCATCACGAGCAGCGCGAGGGACCCCACAAGCTGGGCGAGCATGCCCGCCGCCGAGGGCACAACCGTGGCCACGCCGGCCGAGACGATGCGCGTGTCGTCCGTCAGGCGGCTCATCCACTCGCCGGCATGGGTTGCCTGCACGCTCGACAGGTCGGCGTGCAGCACCTCGTCGAACATGCGCATCTTGAACGTGTTCTGAAACGTCGCCTGCACACGCTCACGCAAGAAGCGCTGCAGCGCCTGCACGGCGATGATGGCGACGGAGACGGCCGCGAACACAACCACGCTCGTCAAGAGGGCGTCTGACATCCCACCTGCAGCCGCGTTCACCAGATCGCGCATGACCCAGGCCGAGTAGACGCACCCGCCGGCGAGCGCGACCTCGAGCACCGTGAGGGCGGCGACCATCCACAGGCGGCGCCCCAGTATGCGGACTATCCAAGAAACGGCATGCAGGTTGACGTTGTCGTTCACGCGGCAAAATCCCCTTGTTTAAAAGCCTGCGGCAATGCGCGGCAGCCTAATCCTGCGCGATGCTTGCCTGCACAAGCCGCTGGCAGAGCGCGTCCACATCCTCGGCGGCCGTCTGCTCGCTCACGTCGTACGTCTCGACCATGCTGGCAATGATCTGCTCGCGCGTCTGGCCCTGCTCCAGGCCCCTCCAAACGTGCGCGGCCGTGGCGTTGAGCTTCACGATGCCCGTGAACTCCTTGGCGGCGGCGCCCGTGGCCACGGCGACCCACTGGCCGGCGACCTCCTGGATGACAAAGCCCTTCTTGATCTTCATGGCAATCAACCTTTCTGTTCACGCGATGTCGCTACTCGCCGCAGTCGCGGCCTGTGTACTCCATGCCCGTGAGGGCCTCAAACGAGGTGCGCACGGCGTCCTCGGAAATGTCGCAGCCCATGGACCACACGGGCACGCGAGCAAGCAGGCGGTCGACGCAGCCCAGGACCGCAAGCGCGCCAGCGGGGCTCTCGCGCGGAACGTAGCACTGCCGCATGACGGGCTCCACCGCCCCGGCGGGGTCGAGCCGCTCGATGGAGCACATGGGGGCCTGGTGCAGGATGCAAATGCCCGCGAGCGGGGCACTGCCGTTGTAGCCCCAGCCCTCCTTGCCCGTCCAGGGGCAGCCGTACGCCACCACCTCGCCCTCCTGCGGCACGTGGAGGAAGGGCTTGTCGCCGTTGAGAACCTTTGCCCCGGCGTCACCGAGGTAGCGCATCCAGAGCCGTGCGTGCGTCGACTTGCCCGTGCCGCTCGGTGCCGCGAAGGCGTAGGCGCAGCCCGCGTACTCGACCGTGCAGGAGTGGAACACGATGCGGTCGAGCGGGGCGAACCTCTCGGCAAGCGCCCTGTGCACGGCGCATGCCTCCAGGTAGGGGTTGGAGAATTCCGGCGCCATGGCTCGCTCGAAGTCGAGGTCGGCGTCGGACGCCCTCACGGCAAAGAGTGGCTCGACGTCGTCTCGCCCGTCCACATACGGCAAACAGATCTTCTCGAACATGCCGTACCTTGGCGTCACCTGCACGGGGATGTCGGCGAGCCTCAGCTTCAGGGCCGTCTCACGTTCTTGCCCGTTCCTCATGCCGTCTCTCCCCTGTGTTTCCAATCTTTCCAACGTCTCGCCAACCCTGGGAACGCTCGCTTGAGGGCGCCCTTTGCCTGTGCGAGGGCCCTGCGCCTTGCAATGCGGACCCGCTCCCCGCGCCGCAGCTTGCGCACGTACTCGAGGTACTCGGGGTCCTCCACCGTGCACGGCTTACCGTCGCGCACGAACGACACGAGCACACCCAGGACATCCTCAAAGGGGACGTCTCGCTCGTAGGTCACGCAGTTGTCGCCGATGATGGTGTAGCCCGCGGGGCCCACCCCCACGATGCGGTGCAGCGTGTACTTGCGGTCGCCTGCGCGGTAGTACATCACCACGTCGTTGACACTGAATCGCTCGCCGGGCTTGGCCGCCCTGATGGTCACCACGTCGCGTCCCTCGCGCAGCATCGGCTCCATGGAGACGCCGCGCGTGCGGTACACGAGCACGCCGTCGCGGGCCAGGACCTCCTCGAAGGTGGCGCTCGTAACCTGCACGGCCTTGGGATCAGCAGTCATACAGCCCTATCTCCTCGGCGAGCTTGCGGCGGCGGGCCGCCTCGTCGATGTCGAGCTGAATCCTCGCCAGGGAATTCTCGCGCGTCAGCATGGCCCGGGCGCAGCGCCCCGCCTGGTAGATCCAGGCAAAGGGGCGAAGGACCGCATGGGTGCGCGCGGCCTTCCAGTTGCTCATGCCACCCTCCTGCAGGTAGCGGAACAGGCTGATGGGACCCCGTACCCGCTCCAGCGCCGTGGCGCCCGACTTCGGCTTGGTCTTGTGGCCGAAGTTGCCCAGCAGCATCACATGCTCGAGAAGCGACGCGCACACGGAGGGTTCGATCTCAGCACACCAGGCAAATCCCTCCTCCGGCATGCCCAAATACACCTGGCAGAAGCGCGTGAGGCACTTGGCCGTGCGCTCGAGCTGCGAATCGTCCAAAAGACGGCGGAACTCATCCCAGCCCTCGCCTGCCAGGTAGACCCGCGCGAACATCATCCAGTCGATTACCTGGCGAAAGCCCAAGCCGCCGTGCGCTAGGTGCTTGCGGACATGAAGCAGAAGAACAACACCGTTTGTCATGGTGGGGAAGACCGGGAACTCGTGCCCCTGCACGGTCGTGGTCTGCGTGTGCGCGAGCGCGTCTAGGAATAGGGCATCCAGGCGCTCCTTGCCCGCGCCCTGCGGAATGCCGTTGGGCCGCCAATGGAGCTCGAGGTGCACGCCGTCTTTCTCGAGGCCCACGTGGTGGTCGCTCACACCCTCGTCGTCCTCGCCCATGAAGCCTGCGGCAAGCAACGCCGAGCGTGCCTTGCCGAGGTCGTCTGGCGACACCATGCAGTCGATGTCGCCGTAGGAGCGCAGGGCCGGGTCGGGATAGAGCATGCCTGCGGCAGCTCCCTTGAGGATGACCGCCTTGATGCCGGCGTCAGCCAGCACGCGGAGCGTCTCATCCTGCACGTTAAGCAAGTGCGCGAACAGAACACGGCGCTTGAGGTCGAGGTTGGTCCATTTGGCGACCAATGCCTTGTCTTTGCAGACATCAGCCAAGCCGCCAGGCACAAGCGCCAGGCCCGGAATCGTCTGCTGCTGCAACTCGGCATATACAGCCGCCGGGTCGAGCCCGGCCGGCAAAGCAACGCTCTCACCGCCCGAATACGCCGCGCGAATTATCTGGCAAATGGTCTCTTCCAACGTCAATCGTCCGTTTCGTTTGCCTGAATGAAAAGCCCGAAAGCAAGGATACCTGCGCTTATCACGCTGTCAACACGCCGATAGTTGTGCCACATATATGCCGAGCATGTGAAGAATTCCCTTCCCTTCCCTTCCCTTCCCTTCCCTTCCCTTAGAATCCTAATCGTTTTATATATTAGAGAAGGGATGTTATAGGTGTCTAACATAAATTACACCGCACCCGAAATGAATGTCATCGAGTTCGGCAATGAGGATGTCTGCACCGCTTCCAATGGCTGGGTCGTCATCGGTCCTGACGGAAATCCCATTGGCGGCGGCGGCATTATCGAGGAGAACCCGGACAATCCCATTCCGGATACCGATTTTTAATAGAGTCCCGGCTCGTGCCACAGTTATTCAAAACTTTCAGTGCAGGGTGGGTTCCTATGACTTTTGTCCATAGGAACCCACTTTTTTTCGTTCCAGTCAACAAGAGTCTTTATGCACCTCACACGTCGGCACCCGGCAAGGCGGGCGTTCCCCCTGGGCGACACAGCGGCGGAAGCGCTCGCCGGCGGCGACTGAATCGGCAATCGAGCGCAGCCTGCCTCGCAAACATACGTCGAGCACGCAGCCATCCTGTCCAGCACAAGCCTGCTCGAGCACGCGAGCCACGGGTTGAAAAATCCAACGGCATGACGCCCGTCGCCTCCGAAAAACGTTGTATATCTCAACCCGTGGCTCGCCGGCCAGACCCGGACGGTCCCCCTTGGCCGCAGGAACCACCTCAACTGACCGATTGCCTGCGCAACAAGCGCCCAGATGCGCGTATGGGTCACCGTACCGCCCCCGCCCATGGAAAAACGTATGTTTTGTCAAGTCGAACTGAACGATTGGGGGTAGTACCGAAAATTCGTACCATCCCCTCGGGACCACTTCTCAGTGAACATCAACACTGCGACCGCGTCGTCCCTGCAGCGGCCCGCGGAGAGCCTCACGCCGTTGGCGTCGGCCCACCCCGCGAGCGCCGCGCCGGACGCGTTCTCTACCAGCGACGCTGTAATGGTGGAATGTTGCGCGGCCCACTCGTTCATCGTTTTCCGAGTTGCCTGTCATGGTCCACCGCATCAGCAGTTCACCTGAAAGCCTTCTTTGCCCGTCATCTCCCGGCGGTTCTTTCTGTGTTAGTGTCAAAATAGCCTAAAAACTTTCTGTGTTAGTGCCAAATTCCAGCAAAATCTTTCTGTGTTAGTGACATGCGCAGGTAAATGGGCATGTTTATAGTCCCAGAGCGGACGCTATGGGTGTTTGGGAATACAACTTTGTCTTGTTGTTTGAAATCAGCCTGCACTTGAGAAGCGGCTGCTCGGCCAGGGTGCGGGAGCCTGCCGGGAGCGGTGCGCTGTGAGCAGATGACGTTCAATACGCTTGATACATGCATGATTCAGCAATGTGACGTAAGCTTTGGTGTGTTAATTGACTTTTTTGGTAAAGGGGAATATCTTTCCTCACGATTTTGAACCGAGAGAGGGGACCTCACATGACCAAAGAGATGTACGTCACGCCCGAAGCTGTAGTCGTTGAGTTCGGCCAGGAGGACATCGTCTGTGCCGTCAGCGGCATCGGCGGAGACACTGGCAGCGGTGATGGTTTCGAAGGTAATGGGGGCGAGGATTAGTCCTCTTATCGTTTCTAATCTACAAATGTAAAAAGACAATCCAGTACCGCGGTGGGGATTTACTCGCGCCTACTTTTCAAATCAAGAAAGGATTTCAAATGACCAAAGAGATGTACACCCCCCCCCAAATAAAAATCGTTGAGTTTGGTGAGGAGGACGTCGTTGTCTGTTCTAACTCCATCACTGGCGGCATTACCGGGCCTGGTGGTATAGAATCGGGCGATGGTGAGGACGTCTGGGAGTAACTCAGCCTCGTAGCTCGTGCATCCCAAGTCTCTTGGCATCTCATAGCCCCCGCTCCCTTGGCAGCGTGTTTCAAGCCCAGGGAGCGGGGGCTTTCTTATGCGCGTCGGGCCGCCCCACTCCGCTCGTACGCGCTTCCGCCAGGCCCTCAACGCAAGCAAGTACCCTCAAGCCCACACCTCTCTTTCAGCAAACTTTACACTGTTAAACATTCCGCGCCCAAATGCTGGTATCATGTCGGCCTTTTTATCAAGAACCTATTGTGGACGAGCATCTCTCCAAGTCCGTCGACCTTGCTACACTAGGGCAACGCTGAACAACTATCCATCCCCGCCCAGGACCTTCCCCTGAGTCTTCTTT
>UQBS01000074.1 GCA_900539345.1 uncultured Coriobacteriaceae bacterium
GGCAGTAGTCGCTCTTGGTGTTGAGCTCGGCGTACATGATGTTGTCGTAGATGTAGCGCAGCACGGCGATGACAGCCTCGAGGTTGTCCTGCATGTTGGGCACCTCGACGTAGCTGATAGCGCCGCCCGGCGACAGACGCTGGAACTCGCTCTCGAACTTGAGCTTCGTGAAGGCGTCGATATGCTCGCTCACATGAACGTGGTAGCTGTTGGTGATGTAGCCCTTGTCGGTGATGCCCTCGATGACGCCGAAGCGGCGCTGCAGGGCCTTGGCGAACTTGTAAGTCGTGGACTCGAGCGGCGTGCCGTACAGCGAGAAGTCGATGTCGGTGGCAGCCTTCCACTCGTTGCACTTGTCGTTCATGTGCTGCATGACCTCGAGGGCGAACGGCGTGGCCTCGGCGTCGGTGTGCGACTTGCCGGTCATGTACTTCACGCACTCGTACAGGCCTGCGTAGCCCAGCGAGATGGTGGAGTAACCGCCCACGAGCAGCTTGTCGATGGGCTCGCCCTTCTTAAGACGGGCAAGGGCGCCGTACTGCCACAGGATGGGGGCGGCGTCGGAAAGCGTGCCCTTGAGGCGCTTGTGGCGGCACATGAGCGCGCGGTAGCACAGATCGAGGCGCTCGTCGAAGACGGCCCAGAACTTGTTCATGTCGCCGCCGCTGGAAAGCGCCACGTCAGGCAGGTTGATGGTGACGACGCCCTGGTTGAAGCGGCCGTAGTACTTGGGCTTCGTGGGGTCGTAGTTGCCGGCGTTGGCCACGTTGTTGAAGCCGTTGCCGCTGCGGTCGGGCGTCAGGAAGCTGCGGCAGCCCATGCAGGTGTAGCAATCGCCCTCGCCGGGCTTCTCACCCTTGGAGAGCTTGAGCTCCTTCATCTTCTTCTCGGAGATGTAGTCGGGCACCATGCGCTTGGCAGTGCACTTGGCGGCCATCTGGGTGAGGTAGAAGAAGGGCTGGCCCTCCTCGATGTTGTCGTCCTCGAGCACGTAGATGAGCTTGGGGAAGGCGGGGGTGATCCACACGCCGGCCTCGTTCTTCACGCCCTCGTAACGCTGGCGCAGCATCTCCTCGACGATCATGGCGAGGTCGAGCTTCTCGCGCTCGTTGCGGGCCTCGTTGAGGTACATGAACACGGTGATGAAGGGGGCCTGGCCGTTGGTGGTCATGAGCGTGACGACCTGGTACTGGATGGTCTGCACGCCGCGCTTGACCTCTTCGCGCAGGCGCTTCTCAACGACCTCCTGAAGCTTCTCGGCGGAGACTTCCACACCAAGCTCCTCCATCTCGGCCTTGGCGTCGCGGGCGATCTTCTGACGGCTCACGTCGACGAAGGGGGCAAGGTGGGTAAGCGAGATGGACTGGCCGCCGTATTGGGAAGAAGCGACTTGGGCGATGATCTGCGTGGCGATGTTGCAGGCGGTGGAGAAGCTGTGCGGGCGCTCGATGAGCGTGCCGGAGATGACCGTGCCGTTCTGCAGCATGTCCTCCAGGTTCACCAGGTCGCAGTTGTGGATGTGCTGGGCAAAATAGTCGGAGTCATGGAAGTGGATGATGCCCTCCTCGTGAGCCTTCACCACGTCCTCGGGCAGCAGCATGCGGCGCGTCAGGTCCTTGGAGACCTCGCCGGCCATATAGTCGCGCTGCACGGAGTTCACGGTGGGGTTCTTGTTGGAGTTCTCCTGCATGACCTCCTCGTTGTTGCACTCAATGAGCGACAGGATCTTGTCGTCGGTGGTGTTGCGGGTGCGCTTGATGTTCTGCACGTAGCGGTAGGTGATGTAGTGGCGGGCGACCTCGAAGGCCTCGGCGGCCATAATCTGGTCCTCCACCATGTCCTGCACCTCTTCGACCGACACCGTGTGACCGCAGGTGGCGCAGGCGTCCTCCACCTTGTCGGCGATGCGGCGCACCATGAAGGCGGGAAGCCTGTGGCCCTCGTCAACGACGGCGTTGGCCTTGGCGATGGCGTTGACAATCTTAGTTACGTCGAACGTCTCCTCCGAGCCGTTGCGCTTCAGAATCTTCATGGGAGTGCACCAACCTTTCACTGTCGTAACTAGCGGAAGCAATGATAGCCTTTGTTTCGGACAAGAAGAGCCACCACATGATGTTGTGTTTATAAACATACGATTGACTATATGTATGGTTCTCGCGAACGAGCAGGTCAACGAGTCAAGGGCTTGCGGGCAAAAAGGGAGCGCCGTTGGCAGAATAGGCAACTGTGCTGGGACTTTGACCGCACGGCGATGGAGCAGCCGCACATATCCAACCCCGGGGCCCCAAGTCGGCGAGCGGCAGGCTTTCTCCACAACCTGTGCGGCACCTGAGGTCATACTTGAACACCATATGTAGTTGTACGAGACATTCAGGAGCACAGCATGAGCGAGGCAACAGGCACTACCAACAAGCAGCAGGTGCGCGCTGCGTGGATTGAGGCAATGCGCCCACGCACCCTGCCCCTAGCGGCGGCCGGGTCGGTCGTAGCCGCAGCCATCGCTGCAGCAGCCGGCCAATTCCGCATCGAGGTCCTCGTGCTCATGTTCGTCACGAGCATCCTTCTGCAGATCATCGCCAACTTCGCCGACGACTACGGCGACCTCTCCCACGGCTTGGACGACGAGACGCGCGTGGGGCCCAAGCGCGGACTTCAGCGCGGCGTCATCACCATGAAGCAGATGAAGCTGGCGCTTATCGGCACCTGTGCGCTCACTTTCGCCGTCGGCGTCGCCCTCATCCTCGTCGCCTTTTCCGGCGGCCCTGCCATGACGGGGTCGAGCTGGACCGCCATCGTTGTGTTCGTGGTGCTCGGCGTGGCCTGCATCGCCGCCGCCATCTGCTACACCATCGGCAGGCACCCCTACGGCTACATCGGCCTGGGCGACTTCATGAGCTTTCTGTTCTTCGGCGTCGTGGCCGTGGTGGGCGGCACCTTCCTCTATCTGCATGAATTCACGCTTGTAAGCCTTGTTGCCGGTATCGCGCTGGGGCTTCCCGTCATGGCGGTCATGAACGTGAACAACATGCGCGACGCCAAGCGCGACGCCGCCAAGGGCAAGCGCACCGTGGCCAACATGCTCGGCGACCCCAAGATGCGCACGTATGAGACGGCGCTTCTCGCCGGCGGCGCCATTCTCTTCCTCGTAAGCCTGGGCATGCTTGGCATCAGGAACTTCCTGCCCTTCTTCATCGTCACGGTCTCCTTCATGAGCTGGGCGCGCGTGATTACCGTCATGTGGACGATGCCCGACCACGAGAAGTTCGACTGCCTCATGGCCCCCACAAGCAAGGGCACCGTTGTGGTTGCCGTCGTGTGGCTGATCGCCGTGCTCATCGGCTAAGCGCTCGCTCGCCCTGTCCGACCGCCCCACCTGTACCCACGCCAGCCTGCACGCGCCAACCATATCCCGCCTGCTAAAACGCAAGGGGCGGCCCGCCATGCTCACGGCGGGCCGCCCCTTCTTCTTGGAAGCGCGTATGTGCTTGCGCAAACGTCGCGCTGAGACCAGCCGGGCTAGACCTACTCGCCCTTCTTCTCCCCAGCCTCGGCCTCGTCCTTGGGCTCGCCCTCAACAGGGGGCAAGGTCTGAGCGTGGCCGTCGTAGACGACGGTGGTGGAGCCGTCGGCGTTCGTGCGCACCTCGGCGTCGCAGGAATCGACCTTCACCACGGACTCAGCCTCGGGAAGCTGGTTCTCTGCCTCCTTGGCGGCGCGCTCTTCGGCCGTCTTGGCGGCATCGGCGGCAGCAACCTTGGCCTTCTGCTCGGCCTCGCCGGCCAGGTACTCCTGCCAGCGGTTGTCGAGCAGCGCCTGGCAGGCATCGCCGTCCACCGTCTCGCGCTCGAGCAGCACGGTCGCCATGAGGTGCATCTGCTCGGCGTTCTCAGACAGCACCTTGCGGGCACGCTCGTGGGCCTCCTTGATGAGGCGCGAAACCTCGAGGTCGATGCGGTGCGCCGTCTCGGGCGAGTAATTGCCCTGCGTGGCGATGTCGCGGCCCAGGAAGACCTCGTGGTTGGGCTCGCCGTACATCTGGGGCCCAAGCTCCTCGCACATGCCGTAGCTCACAACCATGCTGCGGGCCACCTTCGTGGCGCGCTCGATGTCGTTGGAGGCGCCGGTGGTGATGTCGTCGCAGAAGAGCTCCTCGGCGGTGCGGCCGCCCAGCATCATGGCAAGGCTGTCGAGCATGGAGTTGCGCGTCTGCAGGAAGTGGTCCTCATCAGGCATCGAAAGCGTGTAACCCAGAGCCTGGCCACGGGGGATGATGCTGATCTTCTTGACCGGGTCGGCGTTAGCAAGCATGTGGCCCACAAGCGCGTGGCCGGACTCGTGGTAGGCAATGGTCTTGCGCTCGGTGTCGGTCATGACGCGGCTCTTGCGCGCGGGACCGGCGATGCAACGCTCCATCGACTCGGTGATCTCGTCCATGCCGATGCGCTCATGGCCGCGACGGGCGGCGAGAAGGGCACTCTCGTTCATGAGGTTGCCCAGGTCGGCGCCGGAGAAACCGGGCGTGAGCTGAGCGACGCGGGCAAGGTCGACGTCGGTCGAGAGGGGCTTGTTGCGCGCGTGGATGCCCAGGATGGCCTCGCGGCCCTTCACGTCGGGGCGATCCACCGTGACCTGGCGGTCGAAGCGGCCGGGGCGCAGAAGAGCCGGGTCAAGGACGTCGGGGCGGTTCGTGGCAGCCATGAGGATGACGCTCTGGTGCTCCTCGAAACCGTCCATCTCAACAAGCAGCTGGTTCAGGGTCTGCTCGCGCTCGTCGTGACCGCCGCCCACGCCCGTGCCGCGCTGGCGACCCACGGCGTCGATCTCATCGATAAAGATGATGGAGGGAGCCTGCTCCTTGGCCTTGGCGAACAGGTCGCGCACACGGGAGGCACCCACGCCGACGAACATCTCGACAAAGCCCGAACCGGAAATCTGGAAGAACGGCACGCCGGCCTCACCGGCCACGGCCTTGGCAAGCAACGTCTTGCCGGTGCCGGGAGGGCCCACAAGCAGCACGCCGTGCGGGATCTTGGCGCCGAGGTCCTGATACTTCGCGGGGTTGTCGAGGTAGTCCTTGATCTCCTTGAGCTCCTCGATAGCCTCGTCGCAACCAGCGACGTCGTCGAAGCAGACCTTGGGACGGGTGGCATCGGTCGTCTGGGCCTTCGTCTTGCCGAAGCCCATAGCACCGCCCGTGGGGTCGGAGAACTTGTTCATAAAGTACACCATGACGCCGATGAGGATGAGCATCGGCAGCATGCTCGTGAGCAGGGAGACCCAGGTAGGCGTCGTGGAGACGTCGGCCACGTACTTGACCTCGGGGTGGGAAGCCATGAGCTCGGCCAGCGAGTCGGTGCCCAGGTAGGTCGAAGTAAAGGGCACGAGGGCGTTCTCGTCGCCGATCTTGTCGGCCTCGGGCCAATACTCGCCCTTAATGGTGTAGGTCATCGCGACGTAGGTCGCCTCGCTAACCTGGCCGTCCTCGACGGCGCTCACGAACTCGCTCGTGGCGAGCTCCACCGTGTTCTCGTTGGCCTGGCGCTGCACGGCGCTGCCCACGGCGACCACGACGACCACGAGGATGAGCGCATACAGCAGGATGCTGCGCCAGTTGGGCTTGCGCGGGCCGGCGTTTTTGTCAGCCGGGCCGTCGATGGGATTGAGGAGCTCCTTCATCTTCGCGCGGCGCTCCTCCTCGCGCTTGTCGCCCTTTGCGTCGGGCTTGCCGGCGTCTACAAACTTGCCGGCCTTCTTCTTGTCGTTGTTCTCTTCACTCACCTTGTGACTCCTTGTTGCCGCACTGGGCGGCCGTGTTGGTCGGACAAGCTCGCCGAGGTGTTAACCCTCAACGAGCTCCGGCTTGAGCACGCCGACATAGGGCAGGTTGCGGTACTTCTGGTTGTAATCGAGGCCATAGCCCACCACGAACTCGTCGGGGCACTGGAAACCCACGTAGCGCGGGTCGACGGCGGCAGTGCGGCGCTTGCACAGAAGCGTGGCCACCTCGAAGGAGCGCACGCCGCGCGCCTGCAGGTTGGCCGACAGATAGCGCAGGGTCAGGCCCGAGTCAAGAACGTCCTCGATGACGATGACATCGCGGTCCTTGATCTCGGTGTCGAGGTCCTTCACGATGCGCAGGATGCCCGAGGAACGCGTGGCCGCACCATAGCTGGAGATGGCCATGTAGTCGATCTCGATGGGCAGGTCGATGGCGCGCACCAGGTCGCTGGCAAACGTCGCGGCACCACGCAGGATGCAGATGACGAGCGGCGGCACGTCGTTGTCGGCATAGTCGGCCGTGATCTGGGCACCAAGCTGAGCCACACGCTCGCTGAGCTGCTCGGCGGTGAACAGGACGTGGTCGATATCGTTGGACATGTTGTACGGCAAGGGATCCCCCTCATTGTGAGACGGCAGGGCAAGTCCTACCGTTCGGCCGGCTTATATATGAACAATCGATAATTGTATCAAGCAGGTCGTTTTATCGCTCCATGCCGCGCGCTCATCCAGGCGAATTCCCCCAACCCACACACTGAAGACGCCCTGGGGAGCACTCGGGGAGCTGCGTACAACGGGAACCCAGGGCCGGTCGCGAGCGGGCACGCCCGCCTGGGGAAGCACGTCGCTCAACAGCTTCGACGCTCCCAAGCCAAACGGGCGCATGCGCTCGCCGGGGCGGGGCGAGCCCACGGTGAGACAGCCCGTCGCACCTGGGGCGGGGCAGCCGCACACGGCGCCGTCGACAAGGACGAAGTCGCGTCCTTCGCGCATCCCCTCGACCTGCAGCTGGGCCGAACGGGCACGCGCGACCTCGGCCGCCGGGCGTCCCTGCAGGGGCACTTCCCGCGCCTCAAGCACGACTTCCCCCCACACCACGCGGCCTGGTACGGGGAACTCAACGGCAGCCGGAGGGTCTGCCGCATCAGGGCCCTGCATGACGAGCGTCCCCGCCTCCATGCGCACCTGCACCCCGCCGGGCAGGCTGCACGAACCCGACCCGCGGCGAGCAAGCGCGACCACGTCAAGGAGGTGGGCCGCCTCGAACCGCGCCTCTTGCGCAGCATGGCGGCCCAAGGCCTGCTCAAGGGCCATGCGCACACAGCGCGGGGCAAGCGCCGGGTCTGCCTGGGCAAGCGTGTGCGCATCGAGCACGCAGCTCCCCCGCCGCGCAGGCAAGGCCGCACGCGCAAACAGCTCGCGAGCCAGGCGCGCCAGCAGATCCTCCTCGCAGGTCAAAGCGTCGAGAGTGCGTCCGAGCGTCTTGCAAAACGCCGGGTTGCGCTCCTCAAAAGCAGGCACGATGTGATGGCGCACGTAGGAACGCGTAGCCTCATCGCCCGCGTTCGTCGAATCCTCGCGCCAGCCTATCCCCTGCTTGCGCAAGCCATCGCGCAGCTCCTCGCGCGTGCACTCGATGAGGGGTCGCACGACGATGCCGCGCGTGGGTCGCATGCCCACCAGGCCGGTGAGGCCCGAACCGGAAAGTGCGCGCATGAGGAAGGTCTCGGCGCGGTCGTCAGCCGTGTGCGCCACAAGAATGCGCGCCGACTCCACGGGCAAACTTTGCGCCCGGGTACGCTCGCCAGCCAGACGCCAGGCAAGGTCGTAGCGCACCTGGCGGGCGGCCTCCTCCATGTTTGCCCCGGCCCTGACGAGCGCGGGAACATCGACGCGCTCCACCCGACACGCAACCCCGAGCTCGGCGCACAGGTCGCGCACAAAGGCCTCGTCACCGTCGGACTCCTCCCCGCGCAGGCAATGGTTCACATGGAGTACGCACAGGTTGCCGCGCTCGAGCATGCGAGGGCCGCGACCGTCCATGAGGTCGACGGGAGCAGTCGCACAGCGCATGAGCAACGCCGTGGAGTCTGATCCCCCGCTCACCATCACAATGAGCGGCGAGGCGGCCACAACCGGGGCCGACACAGCGTTGAGGGCCTCGTACACATGCGCTCCTTTCACAGTGATATTGCGAACTCGGCGATTGTACCCCCGAAACGCCAGCGCCCCGCCGGGCAAAGCTCGACGGGGCGCTGACAAGGAAGAGAGGGAGGACAAAATTGATGGCGGACGAGGTTCCGCAACCCACTAAAAAGCGGGTTCTGATGCGCAAGGCGCGCAGGGCCGACGTGTACTGGAGTACTCTAGGCCCCGTGCAACGCCGCGCATCAGGTTCCGCAACCCACTAAAATGCAGGTTCTCGCCGGCAAGGCGTCGGGAGGCGCAGCGTACTGGACGTACGTAAGCCTCCCGAGAACGCAGCCGGCGAGGTTCTGCTGGATGGTTTACCCAATGGTGACCTTGGTGACGTTGGCGTTCTGGAGGCGCTTGGGCACATTCACGGTCAGCACGCCGTCCTTGAGCACGGCGGTCAGACCAGCGGTGTCGGCATCCTTGAGGTAGACGCCACGGGTGGCATGGAACGCAGAGGTCTCACGCAGGACGTAGTTGCGCTTCTCAACGTCCTCGGAGTCCTTGTGGTCGATGTCGATGACAAGGCGGCCGGCGTTGAGCTCAACGTCGATCTCCTCGCGGGCGACACCAGGAACATGGGCCTCAACGATGTAGCCGTCGGGGTTCTCCTGAACGTCCATCTTGAAGGCGTTGGGAGTCTCGGGATAGCGCTGCTCGAAGTTAGCGAGATCGTTGATGGCGTCGAACCAGTTGTTCAAAGCGTTCACGCGACCATAAGGAAGAATAGCAGCCATGATGAACAGCCTCCTTTTGTGCGGGGGTTCGGACCCGCTTGGTTTTATTGCTGACTGTTCTATTCCACCCGTGAGAACCTATAAACAGGATTGTCTTATCTTCTCAGTTCCTTCACATAAGGAAATCTAAGCCTAGCATTGTTAAGTTTTGCAAGCCGCCCAAGAAACGGTATAGTAGGCACAACACGGGCGCAGACGGCGCCCCCATGCAGCAAGGATGCGCCTTTGGATTACAAGAACTTCGGGCGAGGCCGAGACCAAATCGCCCTTGACGAGCATGATGAGCAGGCATATCAGCAGGCATACGGTCGTGCGACGAGCACGCCGGGCGTCTCGGACTCCGTGCCGGGCATACGCCCCGCCCATCCCCTGCCCAGCTATCGCTCCAGCAGGCTCGACTACGACCGCTATCTGGAGCGCCCGCGCGACAAGTTTCAGATTTTCTCCGCACAAAATCGCAGGCGCAAGGCGCGCGCCATTGCCTCGAGCATCGCGCTCGGCCTTTTCGTGGTGGCATGCATTGTGGCCATCATCGTCCTGCTTACACGCTGACGCCCGCAGCCGGCACATCCAGCCACGGGCGTCAATGCTCGCTAGTATAGCTTTTACCTGCTAGTTCTTTGAGAACATGGGGAATCCGAAGCAGTCGTCCATCTCACCTGCCTGACCGGACGCAAGCGCGGAGAACGTGACGTCGGCCACCGCGGTGGGCAGCTGGTTGCTGCGCACGGCACCCGTTTGAAGCATGGCATCGAGCGCCTCGTCCACATCGGGACGCGCCTCGAGGTCGTCGCAGTCTACATCCCCAAAATCACACCAGCGATCAAGACCCGGCTCGTCGGCATCGCGCTCGCTTGCATGGTCGCGCCAGCCGTTCACGACAGGCCAACCCCTGTCCGTGAAACAGCGCATGGTAACGACGGGCCCCATGGGTTCCTGGCGACGCTTGTATTCGGCATTTGCGCAGGTCGTAAGCACCTTGTCCACCACATCGGCCGGCATGCCCGCCTGTACCGCGTCGCACGCGTCCAGGCCGCGGTCCACATGCATGGTGAGCACCTGGTCGATCTGCTCGTAGGTGGCACCGAAGGACCCCTCGTCGGTCTGGTTCTCGCTTAGCTCGGCCGAAGGGGGCTTGACCAGCACGTTTTCGGGAATGACCTCGAAAGGGCTGCAGGCGTTGCGCCAGCGGGCAAGCTCGTACACGCGGCCCTTGTACACGTCGGCCAGAGGGGCATACGCGCCCACCGTGTCGCCGTAGAGCGTGGAGTACCCCATGCCCGACTCCGACTTGTTGCCCGTGTTGAGGACAAGCGCACCCCAGGCGTTCGACAGGCTCATGAGCACGCACCCACGCAGGCGCGCCTGGAGGTTCTCTCGGCCGACGCCCTCGAAGACACCGCCCAAAGCCTGCGCAATGCCCTGGTCGGCAACCGCGAACATATCTTTGATAGGCACGGTGCATGTCCTGATGCCCAGGTTTGCGGCAAGCGCCTCCGCGTCATTGACGGAGCTTGCGCTGGAGTAAGGCCCAGGCATGAGGACGCCGCGCACATGCTCGCAACCGAGGGCGTCCACGGCCAGGGTCGCCACCACGCTGGAGTCGATGCCGCCCGAAAGCCCCACGACCACGTCGGAGAAGCCGCTCTTGCGCACGTAATCGCGCACGGAGACGACAAGGGCGCGGTAGAGGTAGGCCGTCCACTGGTCGTCGCTGATCGACTCGATCTCGTCGACACGGCGGCCCACAAACTGCCCCGCAGCACAAGGGGGCTGCTCGTCGCCCGCGTCGTCGACGTCAAAGACGGAGATACCCTCCTCGAAGATGGGGCACGAGGCAACGATGACGCCGTCGGGGTCAGCCACGAAACTGCCGCCGGCGAGCACCACGTCGTCGTAGGCGCCCACGCCCTGCACGAAGGCCATCCAGCACGGCGACTCGGCAATCAGCGAGCTCAGCACGCCCTCGCCCAGGCCGAACACGCCCAGAGAGGACGCGTCGTCGCGGCAGAAGGGCATGGGCGACATGGCAAGCATCACGTCGCATGGCACGTCCTGGGCGCTCGCCGAAGGCGAGCCGGCGACAAAGAGCAGGTCGACGCCACCCCAGGAAAGCGTGACGGGGGCGCTGGAAACGCCGTCGTACTCAATGGCAGACGTATAGGCCTCGCGGCGGCGCAGCGGGCAGACGTCTCCCGCATCGCACAGGAAGAACTCCGTGTATGCATCCTGCGAGTCAAGCATGTAGGCGGGCACCACGCAGGCCACCGGCGTACGTGCCGCCAGGTCGTAGAGCGCGTCGATAAGGTCGAGCTGGTAGGCGCGGTGCTCGACCAGGCCCTGCGGGTAGGCACCCGACATCACCGTGGCAGGAAACACGACGAGGTCGGCCTGGGCGGCCAAGGCCTGGCGCGCACTCGAGAGCATGCGCTCAACGGTCTGCGAGAACTTGCCTGGGTTGGAATTCACCTGTGCAATCGCTATCTTCATAGGGCACCTCTCCCAACGTTGGGATGCTAAACGAATCGTTTGTGTACAGGTTAGACGCATCTGCGTTGCAATGCTGTGAATATACGGCACGCACGCAACAACCAGACGTACCATATCCGCCACAACCACCGCCGGCAAAGGAGCCCCATGAGCGTCACACTTCGCGTGGCCTGCGCACAAGACGCACCCGCCCTGCTTGCCATTTACGC
>UQBS01000075.1 GCA_900539345.1 uncultured Coriobacteriaceae bacterium
CTAGGTGAATCTACAAACGTCAATAAGACCTGCGGGGGTGCTGCGAGCTAAAGCAAGCAATGCATCCCATGGGCCACAGTGACCTGCGCCTCATTTGCTGCCTTCATTGTGTCGGGAGCCGTATTCCTCGTCCTGCATCTGGTGTAGGAGCTGGAGGGCACTTCTGGAAAACGAGTTTTCCGTAGATGAAGGGCGCCTTCTGGTCTGCGAGCACCTCGTAAATGGCAGGCACCTCGTGAATGGCAGGCGCTTCCAAACTAGTGCGCATCCCCGGGCAGGCGCAAGCGGGAGAAGCGCGTCTGGTCCTCGCAGGCGAGGTCGGGCCAGATTCTCTTGCGAGCAACAAGGGACACCAGCAGCATGCCAGCCGCAACACTGGGCACAAGACGCCCCAGGCAGGTGCCCACGACGCCCAGAATCGGCAACGCCACGAAGGCAAGGATGGACCGCACGCTGTTATCAATGCCCGGAACCAACAGAAGCCCCAGGTAAAGCGCGGCCAGCATGATGAAAGGGCCGTCGCAGGGAAACAGGCCCAACAGCACGCCGAAGCTTGTGGCGATGCACATGCCGCCCTTGAAGCCGAAAAAGCAGGGACGGGCATGACCCAGCACCGGCGCCGCCATGATAAGGGCGAGCATGGGCGACGCCATGCCAAACGCGCGGCAGAAAAGATACACCGGGAGCAGGCCTTTTGCTATGTCGCACACCACGGAGAGAACGCCGCACCAAAAGCCGCCATAGATGAAGGCATTCGAGGACCCCGGATTGTGGTTCTCGCTGATTTCCATGAGGCTCGTGCCGTGGAAGAAGCGCATGAACAGTTCCGAATACAGCACGCTGCCTGACAGGTAACCCAGCACGACATAGAGAAAAGGCGCGTTAAGCACGTCCATTGTCGCCACCCCTTCGATTGCGGCCCAGCTTGTGATGCACGCCACGGGAGATGCGCACGCGAAGCCTGGTGGCAACGGCATGGGGGCCGGTGGACTCAAAGACGGCAGCCGGGTCTGCGTGCCCCACCCGGCCGCGGGCCACCCGATCGCAGGCCTCCCCCATCATCGCCAAGACCTTCTCGGCGCAGCTGTGCACGCCAAGGCCCTGCGCATACTCGATATATTGCCCGCTCAAAGCTGCAAGATCGGAGCGATTCTCGTACAACCAGTCGAGTTTGGCAGCAAGGTCGGCGGCATTTGCATGTGAGAAAATGTTGTGCCTGGTGAGCGCGTAGGCCTTTGTTGAGGAGAGGGAGGCGTCGGAAATGACGGGCACACAGCCGCATGCAAACGCCTCCATGCACGACATGCCCTCGACCTCCACGTCGGCGCAATGCACGTAAACGTCGTTTGCGCACATGAGGTCGCGCAGCTCGTCCTGCTCGAAAAAGCCGAAGTCGACGTCGAGCCCCAGGTCGGCCGCCTTCTTGCGAAGCTCGGCCTCGATGGGGCCCTTGCCGGCAAGCGTCACGTGCATCTGCTTGCCATGCCTGGCTTGGGCAATTGCCTCGAGAAGGGTTGCCTGGTTTTTCTCGGGGGCAAAGCGGCCCACGCTCAACACGCGCAGCAAGTTAGAAAGGCCTGCTGCGCCGGCTTGATGGGCAGGAGAAACCTTGCCTGCCTCCAACCGCTTCTTGCCCGCATCGATGAACGCTTGCGCAATGCCGTTCGAAATCACTTCGAGCTTAGCGGTTGCCCCGACTTCGACCAGCCTGTCGCGAACCAGGGCGGTAGGGCACTGCACGCATAGGCAGCGGTTGTACACGCCAGAGACAAACGACCGCAAGAAACCCCTGTTCACAAGGTCGATCTCACCCAGATGCACGGCATACGTCATGTTCTCGGGGTAGAGGTGGAAGGTGCCCGTCACCGGCTTGCCCGCACGCCGCGCCTCCCTGGCGGCCAGACGGCACACGAGGAAGGGATCCTCGACGTGCACGACATCGGCCCAGGCCACGGCCTTGCGAATGGTGCGCGTGTCGGCGCGGGCGAACGTGAAGCCCTCTTTCTCGATGATGCCCGAGAACACCGGGATGCGCACGACGCCAAGCGGGTAGTCGAGGGCGCCGTAGCGGTCGTTCGTGGCGATGCGCACCTCGTGGCCTGCCGTGCGGAACTCCTCGACAAAGCGCTGTGTGGAGATGCACATGCCGTTTGACTTGTTGAGATAGTCGTTAATGACGATGAGGATCTTCACGCGAGGCAGGCCTTTCGAGCGGATTCGAGCAGGGGACACAACGTAGAACTGCACAGCATAGGATGATTTGCACCCCATTGGAAGAGCCTGTGCACCTTCGGCGCAGTTACAGGCAGCACAGCGACAGAGGCGTTACACGAACGCCCGGACCACGGCACTTTCGAAGGTCAGGCCAGAGAGGTGTGCAGGCGAGGCGGCGAGGATTAGGGACGCCGTTGCGGCACGATGCCTGAAAGCAAATGAGTGCAGGCTGAGGCGTTACGCGAACGCCCGAACCACGGCGCTCTCAAAGGTCAGGCCAGAGAGCGACTCGATTGCGTCTTCGCGCTGAGGCTCGAGGGGTTGTTCGTTGAGGAATTCCCAGCTAGAGAAGCCAGTCTCCTGCAAGATGCGCACAAGTTCCTCTTTTGTGGGCGCCGTCGCAAAGGCATTGGCAACAGGAGCGGCGGGACCCGCTTTGCTGAGAGGCGGCAGGGGCTGGAGAGCCAGCACCGCGTCATGATAGAGATAGCCGCCAGGAGCAAGTACGCGGGCAATCTCGCTGAATGCCTTAAGGCGGTCGGACGCAAAATTGAGCACGCTGTTGACCACGACAACGTCGATGGATGCGTCTTCGATACCGGCCGCAAGCAGGTCGGTTGGGTTAGCCTGGACGAGACGCATATGCTGCCGCCAGGCATCGCCCGCCCAGTGCTGCTGAGACGCAAGCTCTTTTGCGACCTCGATTTTCTCCGCCGAAGAGTCAGTCCCAACGACGAATCCGCCCTCGCCCACCCGATCGGCAATCTTGAACGCACCCAGGCCTTTGCGGCACTCGATGTCGAGCACGCGCTTGCCGGCGAGGTCGTCGGGCAGCACCATGACGCAGCGAGTATGCCGGCGGGCATTGCGACGCCACTTCGCCTCGGCAGAAGATTCAGCGTCCACGTACGTTGCGTTGTCGGTGGCGTCCATGCGAGCCCCTTTCACTTGCGCGTCAACCAAGCGGTCATTCATTAACATACATTTCGCGATTTTCAAAAATGCGTATCCAGGCATTTTGCTGAATTAACATACATTTGAACCAATGAGATGTATGTTAAATCTCAGCCAGTATACCCCTCCCCGGGTATATGGGGACAAGAAAAGGCCGGCGGGAATACCTGTGAGCATGTCCCACCGGCCTCACATTCAGCCAAACACTATCCGCCGAAGCAATCGCTCGGCATTACTGCAGGTAACCGTAGTTCTTGCGCAGACCGGCGAGGAAGCCGCAGGTCAGAAGGACCGACATGGCCTCGGCCACCAGAATGGCGTACCAGATGCCCATCTCGCCCACGATCATGGGCAGCACGATGACGGCGCCGCACTCGAAGACCAAGGTGCGCACGAAAGAGATGACCGCCGACACCAGGCCGTTGTTGAGTGCCGTGAAGAACGCCGAGCCGTAGATGGAAAAACCGGCCAGCAACAGCATGAACGAGTAGATGGAGAGCGCTTGGACGGTGAGCTCGAGTACCCCGGCGTCGTACCCCACAAAGAGCATCGCGATGGGACGTGCCAGCGACACGGCGAGCACCGCGAGAATCACGTTGAGGGCGGCGACCACGCTCACGCTCTTCTTGAACAGGTTCGTCAGCTCTGCCTTGTTTTGCGCGCCGTACTGGTAGCTCACAAGCGGCGCCGAGCCCATCGAAAAGCCCTGCACGAACGACACAAAGACCCAGATGACGTACTGAATGACACCGTATGCGGCCACACCATCGGCACCAATAAAGGTCATGAGCTGATAGTTGTACAGCATCGAGACGAGCGACATGGACAGGTTGGACACGAGCTCGGAGGCGCCGTTCACGCATGCCTTGCCCAAGGCGCGCGGGTCGACGATGGGCTTGCCCAGACGTAGGGCGCTGGGGTTCTTGCGTGCGAAGTAAAGGAAGGGCAGGCCGCCGCCGATGACCTGGCTGATCGCCGTGGCGATAGCCGCGCCGGCGAGGCCCCAGCCGAACACGATGATGAACAGGGCGTCGAGCGCGATGTTCGTCACGCCCGCGCCGACGATGACGGCAAGGCCGACCTTGGGCTTGCCGGCAGCAGGCAAGAAGCTCTGGAACGCCTGCTGCAACATGAACGCAGGCAGGGCGATCGCGCAGATGGTTCCGTAGACAACGGCCAGGTCGAGCAGCGACCCCGTCGCCTTGAACAGCTGGCCCACCGGGCGCATGAAGACGACGCCGAGCACCGCGCACACCATGCCCACGACAAGGACGGCGTAGACGATGAGCGAGAACAGGCCGTTTGCGCGCTCCTTCTTGCCCTCGCCCAGCGTCTTGGCCACAAGCGCCGTGCCACCGGTGCCGAACATCATGCCCAGCGCGCCGATCATCATGATGAACGGGTAGATGAGGTTGAGGGCCGAGAACGCTTCCTTGCTTACAAAGTTAGAGACGAACAGGCCGTCGATGACACCGTAGATGCTGGTAAACACCATCATGACAGCCGTGGGGGCGGTAAAGCGCAAGAGCTTTCCCAGCGTGAAATGCTCTGAAATCTCGATTGGCATTTTTGAACTACTCCTTGTTGCCTGAATCCTTGGTGCGGGGGTGCGCCTTGACGGGCGCGGGATACCGCATCGTCGGCTCGAACGCGTCAAAGCGGCCCCTGAGCCCGCGCAGATAGTGCTGAGCCGCGCCGACCAACACCTCGCGTTCGTCTGGGGGGATGTCGATAAACGCCTCGGCGTCAGCCTGCAGCAGCGGCATCATGTTCTCTTCGACGAACTTTTTGCCCTGCGGCGTGAAGAACACGCGCATGCCCCTGCCGGTCTCAGCCGGTTCGAGATGAAGCATGCCGTCGGCCACAAGCTTGTGCACTGATGAACCGACCGTCTGTTTGCCCAGGTAGGCATAGGCACAGATGTCGCGCTGCAGACAACCTTCCCCGCACTCGCACAACGCCCACAGCACGTCGAAGGCGCTTTGGGATATGCCGAGCTTGAGCGCAGCGGCGTCGTAGACGTCTTGGAACTCCCTGAGGAACTGGTTGAATTCCTCGTAGGAACGCTTCTCTCCCTCTGTCAGCTCCATGGTCCCCCTCGCTGTATGTCTGATTTCGTACTCATGGTAGTCCACTTTCGGACTCGCGGCGCATGCGTGCGTCAGTCGTGCACGAGGACTCCATATGTCCGATTTCGGACTTATCAGGCCCAACGCGGGGCAAAAAATGTCTGTGGCGTGTAAAGTACGAGGTACTTGGCACTCCGCTGACACGCGGTCAACGTATCGATGCAGCCTACCATGGTAGACTTGGGCCGTTGACACCTACGACGGGGGACGCTTTTGAGCAACAGCACTTGCACACGCAGGACATTCATCGCGAGCGCAGCCGCGGCGACGATCGCCGGGCTCGGCTCACTGATGCCCGCCGGCCGCAGTGGGGTCGCCCTCGCCGACGGCCAAGTCGCCTCCGGCGGCGGCGCTCAAGGCGCGGCTCCCGTCGACGGGCAGGCGGCGCCTGCCAGCGGTGCCCAGGGCGCAGTCGCAGACGACATGCCCGTCTTCAACATCCCCACGTCGCTTCCCGCATGGGTGGACGAGCAGGCGGCACAGACGCTTCTCTCCCAGGCAAGCGACCCTGACGTCGCCCATATCCTGTGCGACGCGCAAGCCCTCGGAGAGTTTGACCAGGACCTGGCAAAGAAACTGCTTAAGCTTGCCGCCGAAAACCCCGACGCCCGACCGTTCGTGGCGGGCTTTCGCACGTCATACCCCGGCACGAAGGCCGGCGGCCTCACCGAGTACGACCTGCCCACCGACGGGGGCATCCCGCATCTCATGCAGTGGGACAAGCGCTGGGGCTACATGGAGTACATCGGCGGTCCGTTGGGAACCAAGGGCTGCTGCCCCACTTCGCTGGCAATGCTCTATGCAGGCCTTTCAGGCCGCACCGACATGAGTCCCTACATGGTGTCGCTGCTCGCGACAGAGTCGGAACTTTGCGACGCCCAAGCTGGCACGCACGGCGAATTCGTGGGCTACTTCTGCGAACGCGTCGGTCTCGAATGGGCCGACGTCACCACCATCGACGAAGCCGCGAGCTATCTCAACGGCGGCTGGCTTCTCGTGTGCAACCTTGGCGCCGGCGAGTTCACCGACCTGGGCCATTACGTGCTCATCACTGGCTGGTCGGGCTACGACGGCGATGTGCATGTGAACGACCCGTACACGACGTCGGTCAACGAGCGCCCCTGGCCCTTGGTGACCATCTTCTATGAGTGCAACTCGACCTATGCCGTGAGGGCTGGAGAGGCACTGCTGTCCTCGCCCAACGTCGCCTAAGAAGGACCGGATGTTTCTCAACTGCCTGTTTGTCGGTCTCGGCGGCTTTGTGGGATCGGTGCTGCGCTACCTCGTGGGCTTCATTCCCACGGGTGCCGTCGCCACCTTTCCCATCAAGACCCTCGCCATCAACATCGTGGGCTCGTTCGTAATCGGCCTTGTGTGCGCGCTTGCATCCAAGCTCGGCACGGCCATGAACCCGCAGCTGCTGCTCTTCCTCAAGGTGGGCGTGTGCGGTGGCTTCACCACGTTCTCCACGTTTACGCTTGAGTCGAACAGCCTCATCCAAGCCGGCAACACCCCGCTCGCCGTGCTGTACGCCGTGCTGAGCGTCACCCTGAGCATCGCCGCCGTGTTCGCGGCACAGGCGCTGGTGAAGTAGGAGAGAAGAGCGCACTGCGGCGCGGGAGGGCGACCCAAGAACGACCCTGAGCCACGCGGCGGAGCAGATTCGACGCGCAGCTCAGGAGCAAACGGTGTCAGTGGAAATCCGTACCGTGCCTAGCCCAGGCGCTCCTGCCAGGCCTGTTCGCGAAAACCAACGAGTACGAAGTCGTCGCCCACCACGAGAGGGCGCTTCACGAGCATGCCGTTCTCGGCAAGCAGGACAAGCGCGTCCTCATCGCTCAACCCCGCATCAAGCTGGGCCTTTATGTTGCGCTCGCGATAGAGCACGCCGCTTGTGTTGAAGAGCTTGCGCACGGGCAGGCCTCCCCGCTCACGCCACTCGGCAAGCTCGGCCGCCGTGGGGTTGTCAGTCACAATGTCGCGGTCGATGTAGTCCACGCCGTGCTCGTCGAGCCATTTCTTGGCCTTCTTGCAGGTAGAGCACTTGGGATACTCAAGGAAGAGAACAGGCATGGTGCCTCCAATCGCACGGTTGCTCGAATGGCGCAGATTGTACTCCGAGAAGAGGACGTAAAGACCCGCAGCGCGGCAGGGCTATATCTCCTCGACGCGAGCTGCGAGATAGTCGCGGAAACCGGGCAGCGTAGGATTTTTCCAAGCACTACCTAATCTACCTGCACTTTTGCAATTTTAGGCAATTTTTGCAAGTTTTGCAGAGCCCGCGACGCCGCCCATGAGAAACCAGAGTGGTACGGGAATTTCCGCTGGAGCACCATTTTAGAGAGCACATCGAGTGACTCGGCATCGTTTTGTCGAGTCACTCGACAAAATGGATGTCGAGCCTATCGAGTTGTCGAGGCAAGAGGGTCGGCTAAACTGCCTGCCTGCAATTTGGTCTCACGAGAAGCCAGCCTTCCCCAACGCCGCCTATCAGCGGCACGCCTCCGTTTGGCCCGTTCCTCAGCCTGCAGCTATCTCCAGTTTCGTTCTTCCCCGCTCCCCTATCACATGCCGCAACGTACCCGTGCGGAGCATGGCGTCGACCGTCGTGCTTAGTTTCTTGGAGATACCCTTATATCCCATGGCACGAGCGAGCTCGGTCAGCGTAAGGGGGCCGGCCGCCAACGCCTCCAGAACGCGCGCCTCATACACTTCCGCCTTGGCCGCAGCGCCTCCTGACGGCAGAAATGCCCGATGGATAGGAATGGTCACCGAAAGATACCCGCGCGCATCATCCATCTCGAACGTCGGCTCATCGGAGCCGTTCTGACGCAAGGCCGCAAAAGCGTTGGGAAACCCAGTGTTGCGCCCCTCGATGAGATGCAGCTCCTTGAGGAAATCGCCAATCCTGCGATTGCGATAGATGCGGGCGCGGAACCTATGCGCCTCCACGTCCTCATCGGTGATGCTGCGATCAAAGCCCGGGTAGCTTGTCACTTCCAGTGATTGAGGCGTGACGCGTACGCAAATGGGCTCAGCGACCTGGTAGGAGCGGTGATACACGGCGTTTGAAAGAATCTCTTCCACCGCACGGAACGGGTAGTTGTACACCACGCACGCCTCAGCGGCATCATCAAGTTTGTATGTCTTAGACGCAATGACGAAGTTCTCGATATACGAGAGCGCGTCTCTCAGCTGACGCTGAATCGGGCCGGTAAACACCCTCTCCACCATGCCCTCTCCCGTGGGATCGGGAATGACGACGACCTCAATGCGAGCGTATCGGAAATACCGCTCTGGCCTCTCGGAGAACATGAGAATGCCGACATTGCGCGGCCTTCGCCTCTCGGGCGAACCCGAAAGAAGCTGCAGGTCATCGGCAATTTCAACCAAACCGCTGTCCACGGTCTGTTCGTACAGACTGCTTCCGATTTGCTTGAGATGCTCTCGCATGAGACCCAAATCAAGATCATCCACCTCAGCCAGCAGATTGGGGCGGTCATCGAAGGGGATGTCCGTTGCCGCATAGAAAAGCTCCCTTTCTTCCTGCGGCGATGCGACAATCGTGCTGCTGAACTTGCGGATGTAGTAAAACTTGCTCGACTTATCAGACAGGACGTCCTTTGAGGCCTTGTAGGGGCGTCCGTATCCTCCAGGCACCCAAATGACGATGATATAGACACCCTGGAAAAGGACCGGCTCCACAACCGGGTTGTACAGAGGCTCGATGCAGTGGCACAGACCAACAAGCCGCTTGAGAATGTCGTCAATGCGCTCCTGTTCGATGCCTTTAAGAGGGAAGACGGGGCTGCCATCGCGTTCCTCCACACCAATGACGATGTAGCCGCCGCCAATGTTGTCGATGTCGTTGGCAAAGGCACAAATGGTATGGATGATGGGGTTCGGATTGAAATCCGCTTTGAACTCGACGCGCGTAGATTCAACCGTGCGCAGGTTGACAAGGTCATCAATGTTCACTGGTATAGCCATGACGTCGCCCTCCTCGATGACTCGACACACTCGATAATAAAACGTCGAGTCACTCGACGCAAGTTTGTCGAGTGACTCGACGAAATGAATGTCGAGCCTATCGAGTTGTTAGGGCGAGCCTCTTCATACCCCAGACTACTGCCTGACACATGACGGTCAGGCGTGCTCTAAAGAAGGGTGGGGCACAAACCGCAAGGCCGCCACCTTAAACGATAGTCGCTTTATGTCCACCAGGCAGTCGAACTATCAGCGCTCGACCTGACACTGATTATGATAATAATACTCGACAAATAGGAATTACAAATATGCCTATAACAATGATTGCTGCAACGGCATAACACACAAGCTGTCCCACTGCCTCGTACTTCTGCGATTCCAGCTCTTCAGTGCGCTGCTTTGCCTCTTTTATCCCAGCATTGCATTCACAAATAATCTGTGATACTCCTTGCCAGGCACTGATTGTTTCTACCGAGTCTCTGGCTTTCCTAAAATCGCCCTGAATCTTCCCGTTTTTGTCAGCCTTGTCAGATGCAAGTTGCTTTTGCGCCTGCCTCATCAGCTGTTTCGCTTGTTTTGCGCGTTCCTCACATTCGTTCGCGATTTGATTTTTCTTTTCCCGACAAGCAGCCGCACGCTGTTCACTTTGAGGGTAATCCCGTGCTCTTTTAAATCCCGCCTCTGCACGCTTCCAACGTTTCCACGCTTCCACAAGGCCGGTTGTCTTTTCCGCCTTTTCAGCCCAGTTGCATGCGTCATTAAACTCGTTGGCAAGCACTGAATAGCGAATGTGCTCCACCTCTTGAGCAAGGTCACCCTTTGCATACTGAATGGCCCTTTCAAAATCGCTCATGTCCAGCAGGCCACTGTTGTATTGAGTAAGTTCGGACCGATCACTTTCTTGAAGCTCGGCCATCACCTTCACCAGATATGCATCCGCGTTTTCAGGCTCAGTATCAAGGATGCGCTCAGCGTACTCATTCGCCCTATCCCACTCCTTGTCAGCCAAGAAAATGTAGGCACGCTTGAGCAGGGCGGTTACGGCATTGGACCCAGCCACGGCAGGGACAGGCTGAGCAACATTCGTCACTTCGTCCTTCCCACAGATCTTCTTGATGCCGCGTACGAGGTCCTGCATGAAGCCGAGTTTGGACATGTCCTGGGCCTGCAGGTGACTGAACTCCTCGGGCAGGTCGTAGGGGTCCATGTCGCGGTATGCCGGGATGAGGGTCTTGCGCGCACCGGCCTTGATGAGTGCCAGGTAACGGCTCCACTCGTTCTTGACCCAGGGCGCCTTCACATATTCGGGCTTGGTGCCAATCACCACCATGGCTTTGGAGCTCTGCAGGGCCGAATAGATGTAGGGCTCGTAGGCCTGGCCCAGCTTGTCCTCAAGCGTGATGCGGGCGAAGAAGACGCGAAAGCCCTCGCGGGTGAGCTCGTGGTAGAGGTCGTTTGCCAGCACACTGTCGCGCGTGCGCTGACCCTGGGCATCGGTTTCTTTGTAGCAGATAAAAACGTCGAACGGCTCTTCCTTGGCAGCAACCTCGGCGATGCCCTCCTGGATGGCGGCAATCTCCTTGGCCTGGCTCTCATAGATGCCACGCTGCACAAGGTCGGCATGGGCAAGCGCCTGCCTGTAGTCCTCATCGGCCAGGATGCTGCTTGCCTGCATGCGGTTGACCGTGGGTATGCGACGGCCGGTTGCCGGGTCCTCGACGTACTCCACGCCATAGCGGCACAGGACAATAGACCAGTACGCCTCGGCGTCATTTGCGTCCTCAGAGAGAATCTGCTCGAAAATGCGCATAGCCTTGTCGTACTCGCTGGCGCGGCGGAAGTGGTTGCCACGGTCGTAGAGATTGGCGCGGCGGTCGTCGTCGAGGCGCGGCAGGGTCTGCTGCGTGCGGCAGTAGTCGCAGGTGACGCTCGTGGCACCCTCGGGCACTTCGAGCGAGGCACCGCACATTTTGCACTTGAATGCTGTCATGGTTGAGTCTTTCCTGGTAGAAGGC
>UQBS01000076.1 GCA_900539345.1 uncultured Coriobacteriaceae bacterium
TTAACCGAGATTCCCCGTGTCATCTGGGAATCTATCTAAATATCACCCACACAAAGTGGCGAAGAGCCGTTTTTAGCAATTGACCCGTTTCTAGGGAAGCTAATAGCTTTCTTATCTTCAAGGCTGAAGACGACTTCTGTGGTTCGTGACTTTACCGAGGAACCTCGATTGCAATCGGCGAAGCAACTTCAATCTTGTTCTTAATCGCCGAGTACAGGTCTATCTCGGTCTCAGGCGTCTCGATGGTCACAATGAGAGAGTAGCGGGCTTTTGAATTGGCCTTGTCCTGTGAGTGCAGCTCGCGCCACCAGCCGATGATGGGATAGACGGCTATGTACTCGATGTCGCTCAGCTCGATTGCCTGCGTCTCCTTGAAATCAGAGAATACCGAGCCCGCACTTCGGTTATTGACCCCAAGGAACCAACCCTTGGAATCCTTCCGGCCTTTTCCGTCGCTTTCGTCGCGCATGGCGAGGTTCATGCGCTTGGCGAACTCTTCTTTGGTTTCGGCGGGCTTGTTCACGTCGAAACGAAGCCCATGCGAGGCATAGCGGTAGCGGTTTTTCCAGCCCCTCTTTCCCGGACACGGCTCGATGTAGTAAGAGAGCGTCACGCGCATTCTGGCGGTTACGTCGCTGAATTGCTGAAGAAGGTCTTTCGGCCAGGGGATGTGATGAAGATGCATGTCCTTCATGCCCCACACCGACTTGCCGTTCACCATCCTGTGCTCGAACGGGGTGAGCTCGTCTTGGATGATAAGGTTGACGCGGTTTTTGCCGCATTCAATGGCCTTGTCGAGCGATGGAATGCCATACCCGCACATGCGAAGGAGTCTGTATCGTCCCGTAGATTGCCTGTCCTGCTCTGAGCCTTTGGGGCAGAACTGATCGAGCATCGCCTCCGACCAGTCCGCGGAATGAACCATCAGCCCACGAATGGTTTCGGGCCACAAGTCCGGGTATGCGTTCTCAATCTCCGCGGCCATCCAAGCGGCTTCGGAGACCGCAGCGCTTGTACCGTTGAACATCCTGAGGGGGCGAGCGGATATGTCGGCACCGGTCGACAGCGGAGAAAGGTTGGACGGTGAGTAATAAGCTTGCCCGTCTGTAACGGCATTGCCTCCATCGAGAACAATTTCGGGCTTTACCGGCGCTGCCTTAGGCCATGCCAAGGAAGTTGTGCTGAATGGAGAAAGCTCACCGTGTGCCGCAACCGGCTTGTCGCCCATTTGCCGCGTTGCGTCATCAGCGAGGTAGGCATTCTCGCTATATGCTCCCACTGTAAGAGCGTTCCACGCCTGACCGGGGCTTCGAACCGATCGGATAGCGTTAGTTTCGGGATACCCGAGCTCGCTTAGCATGCCCGTATTGACGTTGCCTGCTGACACCAAAAAGAGCTCGTGAGCCTCCTCTGGGTCATCGGGATGCGAAATAACTGAGTCGATTGCTGCCGACCATGAAGTTGGCGAGCCATCGGTCAGCTCAGCTTCATTAGCGGTGACCGCCGAGCAGAAGATCCTATTCTGCTCGTAGTGTTGAGCCGCAGCAAGGGAAAACGCATTCTGTGATACGGCTGCGTAGAACTCCTCGGGGGTGGGGTTGCTTGCCTCGAACAGCTTTACCGACTCAAGCCTATGGTTGACGGTGTACCGCTCGGTGGAAACGAGCTTTTCGGACAGATTGCCATAGAGAGCGAGACCGGCAACCCCTGTTCCGTGCCCATTCCCGTTGTCATAATGGTCGGCTGTGTCCCAAGCAGAGTTTGCGCTCATAAGAGCGTCATCGGCCACCATGGGCTTGAGCAGCGGATGTGCTCCGTTGACGCCAGAGTCGAGTACGCATACAACCGAGGAACCGCTTTCGAATGTAGTTCTCTCAAGCAGGTCGTTTATCCAGAGTGCCTGATCTGCGGGGCCTTCATCGTCAAGAAAAGCCGTGGCCTCGATTCCCTCGCAAAGCTCGGCGAGATAGTCGCTCTTGTCGATCAAACGAGACAGATCGGTGGCATTAGCTCGAACAAGCATGACAAGGCGCTCCGGAAAGATGACCGGGTCCTTTTTGTACTCAATGCCCTCTGCTTCGAGAAGGTCGATGAACGACTGCTTCACGTCATCAGGGGATTCATCGCCGTAGCGAAGCCAAGCTTCCACCCAGGCTTTTTCTTCGCCGGGCAGCAAGTCATTTCGGCCGGTCCAGAAACGCTGCAACGTGCTCAGCGAGACCTCTTCGATGCTCGACATGAGGGCGTTGTGGGCCGGGTTGCCGCTTTTCTCGTTGTCGCGCGAGGGATCCGAGTATGCGGCAATCGCCTTCTCGTAGTGCTCGGTCTTCGACTTGGGGACGAAGACCGTTGCGACTTCCGTGTTGCCCTCTTGCTTAACATTGAGAAGGCGAATCTTTGAAGGCAGGTATTCGAGGCTCGAGAAATCGAGTTCCCCGTTCACCGGCCCCCTAAAGCTGAGGTAGGTTCCTTCTCTTGTCACCTCGCCGTTTTCGCGCTTTGTGCTCTCGCATGCAATGGCGGCACCGAGCTCGTTCTTGAGCTTGGCGGAATGCCTCGCCCGATCCCGAGGATAGGGATTTGACTTGCCGCCTCCGCTATTCGGCGTTTTGTACGGCTCAGGAGTGCATGTGTCTTTGAGGACGAGGTTCGGTCTTTCCAAAACTTAGCCAGCCATTCGCTCGGTACCAGCATATACGGCGAGGCGGTCGTCGCAAAGGCGCGAGAAGAGACCGTCGCTCAGGGGCTCGTCCTTCATGAGGGACTCCTTGATGGCGTCTTCGCAGAGGCGAGTAATGTCCGCCTGGCAAAGCTCGGTGAGCTCGGTGGCAACGGCCTCTCCGATGGTGTAAGAGGGGTCGTAGGCTCCCGTCCTGTTGGAGACGATACGCACGACGCCGTCAACCGTGGGCATGTCGTAATGCAGCACGTCGTCGAAGCGGCGGAAGAGCGCCTGGTCGAGCATGGCGCGGTTGTTGGTGGCCGCGACGATGATGCTCTCCGAGGTGTCCGACTCGATGAACTGCAGGAACGAGTTGAGGATGCGGCGCATCTCGCCGACCTCGTTGTCGAGGCTCCTGTCAGCGCCGATGGCGTCGAACTCGTCGAAGAGGAAGACGCCGCGCGTCTGCGCGATGGCGTCGAAGATCTCGCGGAGGCGGGCGCTCGTCTCGCCGAGGTACTTGGTTATGAGCTTGTCAGTCTGCACGACGAAGAGCGGCATGTCGAGCTCGTGGGCAAGCACGGCGGCCGTCATGGTCTTGCCGGTACCGGGAGCGCCTTCCAGCATGATTTTGCGCCTGCACGAAAGGCCGTGGGCGTACAGCTCCGAGCGCCTGCGGTACTCGGCGATGATGCGCTCGATCTTGGATTGGAGCGATTCCGAGACGACGAGGTCGCGAAGGCGCACGTCGGGGAAGGAGACAACGAAGAGGTTATCCTTGTTGGCGAAGTTGACGAACCTGCCCATGACCTTGGAGGAGGCATCAACCATGGCCGTGATCTCGCGACCGACGGTAGTGTGCCCGCTCTTGGTCTCGGACGCGGCGATGCGCAGGGCGGCGGTCTTGAACCGCTCGTTGTCCTGGTCGTAGTGCGCCTTTATGAGTGCCTTTATCTGGTCGCCGGTTGCCATGGTTGCCTCCTTTCTCTCGCCCATATTCTAAGCCCTCGTAGCAAATCTACCACCAAGACTCGACAGATAGCCCCTTTCCTTCATTTGGCGGGTGTATCCCATGCGGGCCGCTTCGCTTGGGATTGCTGGCTCTGTTACGTGCTCCGCCACTTTGTGACGTCCGTCTAGGCTGCTTGTATCGAGTGGCTAGGCGGGCTTCTTTTGTGCCTGCCGCGATTGGAAGGCTGGTCATATGGACGGTGAGAGCCATGGCGGCGAGGCGGCGGCGGTCGAGCTCGCGGAAGGGCAGGAGGACGCGCAGGCGCAGCAGCAGGCGGAAGTAGGCGCGGTTGCAAGCAGCGACTCCGGGTACGAGGCACAGCTCGCGAGGCGCGACGAGCGGATCACGGAGCTTGAGGCGCAGGTGGCCGAGGCGGCGGCCTCGAAGGAGGCGGCGGACGCGCTTCGCTCGGAGATCGAGGCCGTGAAGGCCGCCGCCGCTGACGAGCGCGTGGAGTACGAGCTGCGGCTGGCCGGGGCGCGGAGCGTGAAGGCGGCTCGCGCCCTTCGCGACGAGCACGGGGGCGACGTCTCCGCGCTCAAGGAGGCGGAGCCGTGGCTCTTCTCGGCGGCTCCCGCGCCCACGGGCGCGACGGGGCTGCCCAACGCGGGGGCGGCATCCGACAAGGGGCGGATGCTCAGGCGCTGGGAGAGGCTCGCGGGGCTCGACAAGGACGACGAATAGGAGGGTTGACGGATGGCGAACTCCATCGACTACACCAAGGACTACACGGACATCATCGACCGCGTGTACCAGCAGGCGGCCACGTCCAGCGTGCTCAACTCGGGACGCCGCATGGTGCGCGCGGGGCGCAACGCGAAGGAAGTGATGGTCCCGAAGATCTCGGTCACGGGGCTCGGGGACTACGAGCGAAACGTGGGCTACAAGACGGGATCGATCACCTACGAGTTCGAGACCAAGACCTTCAACTACGACCGCGGCATCCGCCTGATGGCCGACGTGATGGACGTGGAGAAGGCCGGGGTGCTCGACTGCTTCGTGGAGGCGGGAAGCGAGCTGCAGCGCTTGCAGGTGGCCCCGGAGGCGGACGCGTTCACCTACGCGCAGATCGCCTCGCACGAGGGCGTGACGGTGAAGGAGGAGGACCTCTCCTCGGCCAAGGCCGTGTGATAACGCTACTCTAAGAACTGCCAGTGGGGCTGCGTTGACGTCTCGGGGCTCGACGAGGATTTGGCCGACGCCTGGAGCCGGGCCGTCTGCGCTGCGGTCGACGTGGTCGCGGAGCTCGGCGAGGGTCAGGTCGGCGACTACAAGGTGTCGCGGCACGTGGGCGACGGCGTGGAGAGCGGCGCGGCGCAGGCCGCCCGCGCTGCGCTCGCGGAGCTCGCGGGCACGGGGCTCGCGTTCTGCGGGGTGGCGTGATGCTGGGGCCGACGCCGATGAGGCGGGGACTACTGTCGGACGACATGCGCGTGCGGGTGCCGCTGGGGGACGGGTCGTTTGCCGCTCCGCGCGTGGTGCGGCATGTGAGGTTCCAGTGCACGCAGTCCGTGGCGGACGACGAGCACCGGTCGGCGGACGCAGGGGCCGGGAAGGTCTGGGTGGACGCCGTGGCCTCCGCAGGCGCGTTCGAGGTGCCGGCGGGGTCGCGCGTGGAGATCGGCGGGGCCTCTTACTAAGTGGTTGCCGTGAGGCGCTGCGAGGGGTCGCGGGGGCGCGTGCACCACTGGGAGCTGACGGTGAGATGAGCGGCTTGGCTGACGCTGTGGTTGGCGCGCTCGCCGATGCCGGAGTGGCTGGGGCGCGCGCTGTTGCCGTGGGGTCGATTGCGTGCGCGGAGCCGGTCGTGGTGCTCGTGGGCGAGTACGCGCGGGGCGAGCGGATGCACGGGGCCTCGCGCGGGTTGCGCGTCGCACGGCGGCCGGGTCGTAGGCGAACGTCTTGCGCTCGACCTCGCCGGTGTAGGGGTTGAAGGCGCACCCCTTGATGCTGCGCGCGTGGACGTCGAGGCCAATGGAGGTCGTATAATCAGACATGCGAGCCCCTCTCCTGTCTGTGGCAACCTGGCCGGTTGCGTGCGGGTGGACACCGACATTATCGGCCCCGACCCACGGGATTTCCAGCTTGGGACGACATGCAGCAGGGGCTCGTTAATGTTCTGCTCATATTCTTCCCAATGCGGTTCGTAAGATCTGCCACGTTCTCGTGAAGCTTGCTTCTGGCAGGCTGCACCTTATCAAGGACCCTCAGGCCATGCATGCCCGCGTCGACGCGGAGGTCGACGGGTATGCCGGAGCCGTGCACCAGGCGATTCGACAGGGCAAGGTCGTGGTCTTGGCAATCGTCATCAACGTGGGGCAGCTTGCATGCCTGTACTGCATCCCATTTTGCGTGCTGCGAGCTCTGGGTGTGACCGACATAGATTTTCTCACGGCGATGTGCGCCTCTGCGTTTATTCAGCTCATTATGACGGCTGTTCCCTTGCCGGGTGGCACAGGCGGCGCCGAGGCGGGCTTCGTTCTTTTCTTCAAGCCCGAACTGGGTGCTCTGACAACGGCAGCAGTGGTTCTCTGGCGTGCGCTCTCGTACTATTTGCCCATCGTGTTCAGCTTGCCCCTTCTGGGCTTGCGTACCCGGCCGTTTGTTGCGGTGAGGGGTACAGGCACCGTGCGTCCCACACAGCCGCCCTCGGAGGGCGGCGGGGCCGCTCGCACGGAGTCAACACCGCACAGGTAACAAAAAAGGCCGGCAGACGCGATTGAATGCGTCTGCCGGCCTTGTTTTTGGCCTATGTGCTCGGAAAGAGGCGCTTACTCTGCGGCAAGCGGCATGGCGGCGTCGATGCGCGCGAGCGCGACATCGCGGCCGAGCAGCTCCATGGACTCGCCCAGGGGCGGGGAGACCTGGTTGCCGCACTCTGCGACGCGCAGCGCCTGGAACACTTTCTTCTTGGAAAGGCCAAGCTTCTCGGGAAGGACCTCGATGGCCGCGTCGATGTTGGCGGCAGTCCATGCGTCCTGCGCGACGCCCTCCAGGGCCTCCTTGAGGGCAACGAGAACCGGGCGGACGCCCTCCTTCGCAAGGTTCTTGTTGACCGAAGACTCATCGTAGACAAGCTCGCCAAAAAGGAACCTTGCCTTGTCCACGACGTCGCCCATGAGGCGCGTGCGGGGCTTGAGGATGGAGGAGAGCAGGTCGAACCAGGCGGGCTTGCCCTCATAGGCGTCCTGCTCCACCAGGCCGGCCTTAGCCAGCTCGGGCACGAGGACGCGGCGGGAGAACTCCTCGTCGCTCATTTCCATGAGGTAGGTGGCGTTGATGGAGATGAGCTTCTCCTCGTCCATCTGAGAGGGGTTCTTGGAGATGCGGTCCAGCGAGAAGGTCTCGCAGATCCTCTCGGGCGAGATGACCGTGGTGGTGCCGTCAAGCGACCAGCCGAGCAGGGCGAGGTAGTTGACGGTGGCTTCGGGCAAAAAGCCGCGGTCGCGGTACTCCTCGACGCTCGTGGCGCCGTGGCGCTTGCTGAGCTTCTTGCCGTCGGAGCCTAGAATCATGGAGAGGTGGGCGAAGGTGGGAACCTTGTAGCCGAGGGCCTCGAACACGAGCACCTGGCGCGGGGTGTTGGAGAGGTGGTCGTCGCCGCGGATGATGTGGGTCATGCCCATTTCACCGTCGTCGACAACGGTCGCGAAGTTGTAGGTGGGCGTGCCGTCGGAGCGCATGAGGACCATGTCGTCAAGCTCCTTGGCGTTGAACACGCACGGGCCGTGCACGATGTCGTTCACCACGACGTCGCCGCGGTTCTCGGGAACCTTGAGGCGCCACACGTGGGGCTCACCGGCGTCGATGCGGCGCTGGGCCTCGGCCGGGTCGATGTTGCGGCAGGTGCGCTGATAGCCCTGGAACGAGTCGCCACGCTCATGGGCGGCGTTGCGGGAGGCCTCGAGCTCCTCGGCCGTGCAGAAGCACGGATAGGCGTTGCCCGAGTCGATGAGCTTCTGGAGCGCCTGCTGATAGTTCTCCTTGCGCTGCGTCTGATAGTAGGGGCCAAAATCGCCGCCCACCTCGGGGCCCTCGTCCCAGTCGAGGCCAAGCCACTTGAGGGAGCGCAGAATCTGTTCGGTGTTCTCCTGGGTGGAGCGCTCCGGGTCGGTGTCGTCGATGCGAAGGACGAAGGTGCCGCCGTTGGCGCGGGCGAAGGCCCAGTTGTAAATGGCCACGCGGGCGCCGCCGATGTGCAGGCGGCCGGTGGGGGAGGGTGCGAAGCGCACTCGAATCTGGTCGGACAAGGCATGCTCCAATCTTATCGTCCGTACCGTGCAATACAAACGTGGCAAGTATACGGCTCTAACTGCGGTTTGACGGCCGGAGTGTTCATCTCTATCGAGACGATATGATGCGTGTGTGACAGTAAGTTGAAGTTGTGATTAAAAAAACTGACTCCAAGTCAAATTCTTGCAAAAGGGGGAGGAAGAGAGGGATAATCCCCCGGTCAAACAGTGGGATAGGTCTGTCCGTTTTTGTCATTACGGATAGGCTCCTCAAGAGAAAAGGTTAGAGGTGAAACATGACAAAGGTAGTGCTTCCCGAGGTAGGTGAGACGTTCATCTCCGCGCGGGGGCTCACGCAGAAGACGCCGATGCGAACGACGTATCAAAACGTCGACCTCGATATCAAGAGGGGATCGCTCACGTCGATTGTGGCAGAGGACCGAAGGGGCAAGACGGAGCTCTTGCTCACGCTGGCCGGCCACATGCGACACACGTCGGGCAAACTCTCGGTGGCTGGTTTGGAGCTGCCTAAAAACGAGGCTGCCATCAGGCGCATCGCGGGCATGGGCTTCTTCGAGGAGGTCAACGAGGTTCAGCCTTTGCTGAGCCTGCGCGCGGTAACGTCTGCAGAACTTAACCTTAAAGGTAAAGCTTCGGGTTCAAAGGCAACGCTTGAGTACCTTGAAACCTGGGGTTTTGCCGACAGGGCAAAGGTCAAAACTGAAACCCTCGATAAGTACGATAGGGTTTGCTTCGGTATCGCTCTGGGCCTTGTGGGCGACCCAGCCCTGCTCGTGGTCGATGACATTGAGGGCGATCTCACGCTTGCCCAGGGCGAGGAAATCATGGATATGCTGCGTCGTGTGGCCCACGAGCATGGTGTTACGGTCGTTGTGGCGTGTACCGACTATGCCCTGGGCAAAGTGGCCGACGTGGCCATTCCGATCAGCGACGCCGCTCGTGGCCAGATGGCGGCGGCAGGGGAGGTGGTCATGAATGCGTAACCCCTTCCGCGGCATGCGCTTCGCGCTGCTCGATTTTAAGAACGCCAGGGGATCCACGATCATGAAGGTGGCCATGACGGCCATCGCCCTCGTGCCTCTGCTGTATGGCGCCCTGTACCTGTGGGCCTTCTACGACCCGTACGGAAACGTGGACAAGATCCCGGTTGCTGTTGTCAACCTCGACGAGGGCGCCGAACTGAATGACGGCTCTACGCTCGAGGTGGGCGATGACCTCGTTCAGGCGATGAAAGACGCAGATGAGGGCATGGGCTGGGTGTATACCGATGCTCAGGATGCCCAGGAAGGTCTGGAAGACGGCCGTTATTACATGAAGCTCGTCATTCCTGCTGATCTTTCCGAAAAGGTGGCTACCGCCGAGGACGATGACCCCGAGAAGGGCTCGATTATTCTCGTGCACAACCAGGCGCACAACCTCATCGCGTCCATGTTGACCTCTGCCGCGGTGACGCGCGTTCAGGCAGAGCTCAATTCCACGATTGCACAGACGTACTTCGACACTATTCTCACGGAAGTCGCGGATTCTACCACAGACCTTCAAGATGCAGTTGATGGTTCTCGCGAGCTCGCTGACGGCCTTCAAGATGCAGTTGACGGTTCGGATAAACTGACCGACGGTCTCAAGGATGCCTACGACGGCTCCGGCGACCTCAAGGACGGTACGTCCGATCTGGTCGACGGCGTCACCACTTTGAAGGACGGCACGGGTCAGCTTGTCGACGGTGCGGGAGACCTCAACGACGGCGCCCAGCAACTCAAGGACGGCACCTCCCAGTTGAAGGACGGCTCGACCCAGCTTCTCGACGGTTCCGCTCAGCTCGTCAGTGGCTCTGCCGACCTCAAGAACGGCATCGTGACCCTTTATGACGGCGCGGGCCAGCTCAAGGACGGCTCCTCTTCGCTTCTCGACGGTGCCAACCAGCTTGCTGATGGCACAGCCACCCTCAAGGACGGCACCGCAAGCCTCGTGGACGGCTCGACCACCCTCAAGGACGGCACCGCGACGCTCAAGGACGGCACGACCCAGCTGCGCTCGGGCTCGGCCCAGCTCGTCAGCGGCGCGGCCGACCTCAAGAACGGCCTGGTCTCCCTCGACGACGGCCTCGGCCAGCTCAAGGACGGCTCGTCCCAGCTCTACGACGGCGCCTCCCAGCTCAAGGACGGCACCGCAAGCCTCGTGGACGGCTCGACCACCCTCAAGGACGGCACCGCGACGCTCAAGGACGGCACGACCCAGCTGCGCTCGGGCTCGGCCCAGCTCGTCAGCGGCGCGGCCGACCTCAAGAACGGCCTGGTCTCCCTCGACGACGGCCTCGGCCAGCTCAAGGACGGCTCGTCCCAGCTCTACGACGGCGCCTCCCAGCTCAAGGACGGCACC
>UQBS01000077.1 GCA_900539345.1 uncultured Coriobacteriaceae bacterium
GTGCTTGATGGGCGGGGCCTCCCCTGCCTGGGCCGCGCGCTCGGTCTTTGGGGGTACGCTTGAAACGCAGGACGCCCAGGGCAGTGCGCAGGCCTCGACGCCTGCCGTGTCTGGCGGGACCGACACCCCGGCTGCACCAAGCGTGCCGGGCATCACCGACGCTGAGCGCGCCCAATACTCCAAAGGCTTTTTGGCGGCGCTGCAGGTACTGTATGAGACGCTCACCGCTTGCAGCCCTGATCTGGTGGACATCTCAGAGAGTCATGTCAACACCGAGGACTTCGAGGCCGCCCTCGAGTACCTGCACACGGCACCTTGGGCAGCCCACTATCTGACCATCGACTACTCGACGCGCGGAGAAGAGACCGTCTCCTTCCAAGTGAGCTACCGCATCGACAATGCGGCGCTTGCGACCTACCAGGCCGACCTCGAAGCCGCCATCACCTCGCTTGTCGCGCAGATCGACCCTGCTGCCAGCGAATATGACAAGGCGCTCTATGTGTACGACTGGCTGCAGAACAACGTTGCCTACGACCACGACGTGGTGGAGCCCTACATCCTCGACACCATGTCGCGCACGCCGCTGGGCGCCCTCGCCTTTGGCAAGGCGGTCTGCACGGGCTACTCGTCGGCATTCGCGCTCGTCATGGAGCGACTCGGCATCCCCTGCGAGGTCGTTGACAGCCAGGAGATGCTGCACACCTGGAACATGACATGCATCGGCGGTACCTGGTACTACTCCGACGCCACCTGGGACGACATGGACGAGGACATCGGCGCCCAGCGGTTCTACTTCATGGTGTCGGAGCAGACGCTGGCGCGCGACCACTGGGGATGGACGCCCCGGCACGACTCGCCCGTCGATTTGGGCCGCCCGGGGTACGTGCGCCTCTCCCCCGAGACATGCACGCTGGCCGACGCCGCAATTCAAGCGGTGTACACCTATCCTGGCTGCGTCATCGACATGCTCGACTTCTATATCGATGGCGAGACGCTCGACAATACGTTCTACCAGCTCGATGCCGCAGGGCAGTTCTGGGGAACGTATTTCAGCTGGCGCTGGCGCTGCAACGAGGCCGGCTTCGTCACAAGGCTTTTCGTGACCTTGCAGTAGAGGTGCGCCGTGCAAAGCACTCGCCAGCAGCGAGGCACGCAACAAGCGGGGCCCACCGCAGGCGAACCCCGCTACCAGCACAAACAAGTGCGCCCGCCTTTCTCGATTATGCGAGAAGGGCGGGCACTTTTCGTTGGCAGTCATTTGTGGAGCGCATCGGGCTCTGTTCGGGTCAGCGGCTGCGTGATCACAAATCAGGCCCGAGCTGGCTGCTGCGGGGCGCCGGGAGCAACCGATTCTCAGCGGTCATGCGGCCCCGCAAGGCAAGTCCACCCATGCCGGTCACTACGCGGCGCTCAGCGCCGTCTCGAACTCCTGCTCGTCGTTGGGGTCATCGGCCCAAATGACACCACGCAGCACGACCGACTCCACCGCATCGACGTCGACGAGGCGGTTGAACATGCGGGCGCCATCGTCCTCGTTTTCCCAGCCATACCCATAGGACAGCACGCTGTTGGCGACCGGGTCGTCCACTCCCCAGCGATCTACCGTGTACTCCGTGCCGTCCGAAAAGCGAATCACCACTTCCCGTACGTGCTGGTCGACCCTGGCGGGATGCTGCACCATGCCGATGGGAGAAAGCTCCACGGTCGAGCCGTCTTCGGCCTTGAACTCCTTCGCAGGCAAGGTTGCGGCAGGCAGATAGGTCGACTCACCTGCGGCGTTAGTGGCCTGTACCGAGGACTGGCCGCCGCCTTCACGACTGGCAAGCGACCACACAAGACCCTCGCCGATGGTTCCCCTGAACGGGCCGAAGTAGGCGGCGCCCACAAGCTTGGTATCGGTGCTTGCCTCGACATCGCGCACGATGCGAACGTCCCAGGGGGACTCGCCGTCGGGAGATTCTACAAGCTCAAAAACAGGGGCGTCGTTGGAGAGATACACCTCGCCGTACCCGGCGTCGGCAATATCAACACCGTCGGGATTCTCAATCGTGATGGCCGCGATGCCGTTGCCGTTCTCGTCCATCACGCACTGGCCCACGGTGAGCGTGTAGCCGTGTGACTCGGCCGTGAGCCCTGCGTCGAACACATAGCCGTCGAGCAGGCGCTCGGCAGTCTGTTCGTCCACATCCACCCAGGTACGCGACGGGGCGACCCAGCTCTTGGGTTCGCCGGTCACCGGGTTGATGCAATCCTGCTCCACCACCGTGTGCGCCTCAACGTCGGAGTTGCCCTTCGGGCCGAACGCGAGCTGGGTGAAATCGACGTTCACCGCAGCGTATGCTGCCGACGCGACAAGCGCCGTAGTGGCCGCAATCGCAACCGCCGTGCGCACACGAAGCCTGCCACGCGGGGCGCGCGATGCCTTCTTGCTGTGCGAGCCTGTGCCCGCTACCTGGGAAAACGCCTGTTCCTGCTGGGCCTTCTGCCTATCTTCCTTCTCAGCCATGCGCATGATCCTCTCAATCGTCTCGTCAGAGGCATCCATGCTCGAAAGCGCTCGCTTGAACCGTGCGCGATCGAGGTCCTCGGACGCCATTTCCGGCGAGGTGTGCTGTGTATGGGTCATCGCGTGCCCCCTTCGTCCAATACGTCCTTGAGCTTTGCACGTCCCCGCGCCAGTCGCGTGCGCACCGTGGCGTCGGGCACCCCCAGCAGGTCCGCGACTTCGTGAGTCGAGTAGCCCTCGAAGTAGTACAGGTAGAGAACCGTGCGGTAGCGCGTGGGCAGGGCCATAAGCTGACGCACGAGCTCGCCGTCGTGCTCCTTCTCGGACATCTCGAGCGTATCGATGTAGTCATCGATGTTCTCCGGCCGCAGACGAAGCGCCCTGTACACCGACGTGCATTCGTTGATGGTCACCCGCAACAACCAGCGCTTTGCATGCTCGTCGCTGTCGAAGCTGCCACCGAAGCGATGCAGCTTGAGAAACACTTCCTGCACCACGTCTTCGGCGTCGGCGCGGTTGCGCAGGTAGCCATATGCCAGGCGAAACACGCTGCCCTTATGCATGTTCACCAACTTGATGAACTGCTCTCTTTCTTGCACGGATACGGTCCTTTCATGCGGGGGACGTACAGTGTAGCCGCGCGACATAGGACTCAGGTGACACGCTGCCGCACTCTCGAAGGGCGCCCTTCACTGATATATACGTATGCGAGGGCTGAGATGTTTCATGGGGGCGGAAAATTTTTTGAGAAGGAAGCGTACAAGCCTCGCAGGACCGGCAGGTGCGCAACCAGGGCAAAGATGGTACAGTAGGGCTGGCAGAGCAAGGCGCACCAAGGCGACCCTGCGCCCCTACGAGGATGGGAGTGCACTATGGAACTCAGCAGGCGCTCGTTTATCACGGCAACGGCAGGGGCGGCTCTTGCAGCAAGCGTCGCCATGGGAGCAAGCGAGGCACTCGCCGCCTGGCCTACCGCGCCCACCAAGGAGGGCGACATCCCTTATGGCTGGTTCTGGAACACCGCGGTGAGCGTGCCGTGCGTCGACGGCGGCAGCCGCACGCTGCGAAACCTCTACTTCACCGACCGCTCCACAGCTCTTACCAGCGCAAACGCTTGGGATTATGTACAGGGCTTCATCGTCACCTACAACGACCATCTCATTTACTGGTCGGGTCAGTGCGTGCCCACGTCGCGCAACACCTACTCGGTGAACATCAAGCACTTCTGGTACACCGACAAGGGCGTCGATTTTCCCGTGGTGTGCACGTCCTACGACATCGACGGTTTCCACTGGTTCGGCTTCGACCCGCTTGAGGGCAACTTCCGCATCAGCTAGCACGAGGTGGTGCCGCAGGCGCCGTACCAGCGCATATGACAAAAACAAGCGCGCCCGGAGCTGGCATGAGGCTGGCCCCGGGCGCACGTCTATCTAGCTTGTGAGGAGCGGGATGCGCATACCACAGCGCACCCGCTCCTTCACGTCATTCCTTTGCGTCATTGCGGGCGCCAAGGCCGACAGGCGGCTTGCCCTAAGCGCGCATCCACCTATCTAGCAGGCAAATGTCACACTGCACCCGTCCCGTTTGTGTTACTTCGCAGCCTGAAGGAGGGCGTCACGCAGGGCGCGCTTGATGGCGCCGGTGGTGACGGTCGCCATGGTCACGCCGTCGATCTGGTCGGACTGGGCGGCCTCGATCTGCTCGACGAAGGTGCCGTTCTCGATGGCGCCGTAGCCGGGATAGCGAGGAGTCTCGTAGTTGGGACCGATCTCGGTCACCGTGAGCTTGCCGCCGAAGATCTCGACCGTCACGTTGAGGGTGCCGCCGATGCCCTCGGCGCTGCCCGTGTAGGTACCGTCGGCGCAATCAGCCACAGCAGGGGTAGCCACAGGGGCCTCTACCTGGGCCTTCTCGGCACCTGCGGCAAGGCCCGCGTCCTCGGCGATCATCTTGACGCACTGACGGCCCTCGGTGACGGAGCGGCACGCAGCCAGGCCGGGAATGTACTCGGGGTAGTTGGTATAGAAGAAGCTGCCCGAGGCGTCGCCGGCGGCATAGAGGCCGGGCACCACGTTGTAGTCGGCGTCGAGCACCTGCATCTTGGCGTTGATGTTGAGGCCGTCGAGCGTGCCGAGCAGCGAGGCACCGTACCAGCAGCCATAGAAGGGCGGAGTGCGCAGCTCGGAGAGGCGGTAGTCCTCCTTGCCGTAATCGTCGTCCTTCTGGGCGTCGAAGAGCTCGTTGTAGCGCTCGCAGGTTGCCAGGAAGGTGTCCTTGGCGTCGCCCTCGAAGCCCAGCTTGTCGGCGAGCTCCTCAAGCGTGTCGGCCTTCACGAACAGGCCGTCGCCGCCGTCCATGGAGATGAACTCCTCGGCGGTGAAGCCGGCGTCGCGCACCATGGCGGTGGTGAAGCTTGCGCAGCCAATCATCGAAAAACGGACGATATCCGGGTCGCAGTTGCCGTCGAACACCTGGCAGAACACGCCGCCGGGCTGGCGGCGCGTGGCGAAGAGCATGTTGTCGTAGGGCGTGGACTCGTTGGCGAAGCGCCTGCCGTCGCGGTTGACCTTGAGGAAGGGCTGGCTGCCGATGTTGAGCTGGTAGTTCTTGCCAGGGAAACGGTAAGCGCCGTCGTCGCACAGCTCATAGCCTGCATTCTGGCCGGGCACCACGGCGCCGCGGTCGAAGATCATGGGCGTAGCATCGGGCTGCTTGGAACCACCGGCCCAGATGCCGGCCTTGATGCCCGAACCGTCGTCGAGGCCATGGTAGCTGCAGGCTGTGGTGCAATGCACCGTGTCGGGCTGCAGGGCCATCATCATCTCGGGGTTGGCGCCATAGCCACCCGTGGCGATGACGGTATGCGCAGCGTTGATCTGGATAAGGTTGCCCTCGTAATCGCAGATGCCGCCCTTCACGCCCTCCTCATCGTGGATGAGCTTGATGAGCTTGCAGTTATAGAGAACGGCGTTGCCTTCCTCGGCGGCCTTTTCCATAAAGAGGTCGTTGCGCATGGGATACGTGTAGGAAGGCTCCCAATCGTGCTGCACAACGGGCAGGTAGTAGTCGGTACCGCCCGTGGCATGGTCGCTCGGCACGTCGATGACGCACTCCTTGCCAGCCGCCTCCATGTAGCCGCCAACCCACTCGACAGTCTCGGCGGAGTTGTCGATGAACATCTTGATGAGGTCGCGGTCGGCCTTGCCGGAGGAGTAGCGGCTGATCTCGTTGAGGAGCTTGCCGGTGTCGACGGGCTCCTCGCCAGCAGTGTACTTGGTGTTGACGCCGCAGAGATACTCGCGGGTCTCGGGCACGCAAGCAGCGCGCTCGACCGTGATGCAGTTGAGGCCCAGCTCGGCGGCAGTGGCGGCAGCGGCAGAACCGGCACAGCCCGCACCGACGACAAGGATGTCGCAATCGTAGGCGGCCGTGATGTCGGCAGCGTCCACCTCGGGCTCGGCGCCAAGCCATGCAGGGGCGGCGTCGGAGATGGAGACACCGGCGTTAGCAAAGGCACCCTCAGCCGCCACGGCAGTGGCGACAGGAGCCTCGGCGGCAGCGGCCTCATCGGCCAGGGCGACGCCGGCGATGGCACCCGAGGCGGCGATGCCCGCCAGACCCAGGGCAGAACCAGTGACAAAAGAACGACGATCCATGGTTGGTTTCCTTTCTCATGTGCTTGGTGAAGCAATGCGAGATTGGTTGCGACGAGCGCCCCCTGCGGGCGCCTCCCCTGCCGCGAACAACCCGAACTCTACCCACCCGGCCCGCAAAACGCCCTACCCGCTGCGAGTGGGTTCAGACAAATGCCTGCTAGACGTGGTATATTTTCTCGCAGTGAAAAAGAGAGCGGTCACAGGGGACCGGAGACGGCATGAGCGAAGCACAAACGCCAGACAACGAGGGTGGCCTCACAAGGACCGAATACGCGCGGCTTTTTATTGCCAGTGTTCTCTCCATGATGATGACACTCGTGTTCAACGGCACACTCTACCTTGCCTACGACGGCATCTTCGACTGGTCGCGCGATGTCTCCACCGCAACGAGTATTACGTTGGCGATCGTTTGCCTCATGATTGCGCGCAGACGGCCTGGACTCATTCATCCGCGCAGGCTCACTGTCTGCACTATTGGGCTGAGCATCGCGGGCTATGCCCTGTGTGCTGTGGGCGTCGCTCTCGAGTGCGCACCGGCGATTGTCGCTGGCGTCATGGCCGTGGCCCCCATCGACCTGTGGGGCATCATCTTGTGGCTGCTGTCCCTTGCACGTCTGCCGCGCCGACAGACATGCCTTTGCATGGCAACGTCGGGCCTGGCAGGCATCGCACTGGCGTTTGCGGTGAACGAATGGGCGCCCTATGGGCTGGTGAACCTCATCGCGGCTGCCTCAAGCGTCACCATCGTCGTTCTCTGCCTGCCCCTCACCCAGGGTTTCTTCAAGCGATTGCCCCTGGTCGAGCCCACATCGAGCCAACAGGTCGCCCAACCTGAGGCAGTTCTGCCTTTGTCGCACGCGTTTTACGCGTACATCTTCGTCTTTAGCGTGGCCTACGGCTTTGCCCTGCGCTGCGAGAATTATGCAGGTCCTCTGGTGTCGACCATTGCTTCCCTGGCCTCGTCGGGGGCGGTCGCACTGTACGCATGGAAGGCAAAATCAGCCACGAAGGTCGACTCGCTTTTCGTCGCAGCCTTTTTCAGCGTGGCAGCCGGGTTCATGTTTGTGCTCACGGGAGACGCCCGCACGGGACAGCTCGCCAGCACCCTTCTCATGATGGGCTACATGTGCCTGCAGCTGCTTATTTGGCTCGCCCTGTCGGCCGCAGCGCAGCGCAACACGGCTGAAGCAATCCCCACCATTTGCTGGGGCAACGCCGTGAGCTACGTTGGCATCACAGTTGGCGTGACGCTCTGGCTCATCCCCAACGACTTTCTTGTTTCCCTGCTGGGTGGAGACAAGCTCTTGCAAGATCTGCTGGTAATCGCCGTGCTGGCAGGCCTTATGCTCTATACGCTGCTCACGCGGCGTTCGTTTGTGTTTGACACAGCAATCGAGGGCATCGCACCCGACGTGGCCGCCCCACAGGTGGAGGTGCAGTATGTCGACAGCCTCGCCTCCCGCTGCAAGCAAGCCGTGGCACGCTACTCTCTCACATCGCGCGAGGCCGACGTCATGACGCTGCTTGCCCACGGCAACACTGCCACGCGCATCCAAGAGGAGCTCGGCATCAGCTACAACACAGTGAAGTACCACATGAAGAACGTCTACGCCAAGATGGGTGTCCATTCCCAGCAGGAGCTGATCGACCTTCTGTGCGAGAAGAAGGCGGAGTAGGCCCGACGGGGCATTGAAATGGCACGAGGTACCCATCCCTTTGTGTCATCGCGGCCAAGCACAAGATGGCGCGCCGGGACTGGCATGAGGCTGACCCCGGCGCGCTTCTATCTAGCTCATGGGAGCGACGTGCGAACAGCACATCGCTCCCATCCCTTTGCATCATCGCGGGCGCCGAGGCCAACAGGCGGCTGACCCTGAGCGCGCATCCACCTATCGAGCAGGCGAATAGCACATTGCGCTCGTCCGTTTGCGTCATTCCCCGCGGCGGGCCTTGTGGGTCATTCGGGGAGATGATTCTCGTCGGTTGTGGGGATGCCGGCCTGTTTGAAAAGGGCGGCCGCGACGCCGTCTCCAGCCGTGAGCGTGCCGGTGAAAGTGCCGTCGTAGACGCGGCCGATGCCGCAGCTGGGGCTCTTGGCCTTGAGGATTGCCAGCTCGCAGGCATGTTCTTGTGCACAGGCAAGAGCGAGCTCGGCTCCGCGCACAAAGGCCTCCGTGTTGTCGGCACCCTCGGCATTGCGCACGCAGTATGGCTCTGCGCAGACGATCTCACTGGGAGTACGCGGGGTGGAAAGACCTCCCATGACCTCGGGGCAGATGGGCACGAGGTTATGGCGCTCGCCCAGGGCGATTACAGCCTCGCAAGGCTTGGAGCCGCCGTCGTAGCGACAGGGCGTCCCCAAAAGGCACGCGCTTACAGCGATGTTCATCGTGTCGCTCCCCTCTTCTCCCTCGTCAGGCTCGCAATCAGCCAAACGCCCATGAGCGCTACAGCAACCGTCGAAACCGCAAACGCCAGTTTGATGCCGCCCATCTCGCCAAGCGCAGGTGTCGCCACGCCCATAAGCGCGAAAAGCGACGCGTTGATGAGGCCGCCGCCCATCTGGCGCATGGTGTTGGTGATGGCCGTGCCGTGTGTCATGAGGTGGTCGGGCAGGACGTTGCACGCCCACGTCTGCATGTTCTGCAACACGAAGCCGTTGCCGAAGCTGCGCAGGGAAAAGGCGAGCACCGAATAACCCAGGGGCGAGGAAATTTCAACGAGCGAAGCCAGCGCGCCGGCGACAACAAGCACCGAGAAGCCCACGATTGCCAGGCCAAGGGGGCCGTGCTTGTCGAGCACGCGGCCCGTGAAGGGGCACAGGCATGCCGATATGACTGAGCCAGGCAGCAGCACAAGAGCCGCCACAGTTGGCGAAAAGCCCTGGTCAGACTGAATGTAGACGCTCATGAACACCTCAGTGTTGATGAGAACGCCAAAGATGAGCATAACGGCGGCCGATCCAATGACAAAACGCCGGTCGCGGAAAGGCGCAAGGTTGAGCAGGGGCTGGGCAAGCCTGTTTTGGCGGCGGACAAAGAACGCAAGAGCCACCACGCCCACCACGAGGGGAAGGCCCGACTCCGCAAGTCCCTGCGCCGCGTCGCAGGCAAACACTCCCAGGTTCGACACGCCGAAAAGCAGCCCGATGAAGCTCACGGCAAGCATCGCCAGCGACGGCACGTCGAAGGGGCAGCGCTGGGTGGGGTCGGACAACACGCGCATCACCGGATACGACGCGATGGAACTCAGCGTGAGCAGGCCCACGCCCAAAAAGACCGCGTGCCAACCCCAAAGGTCGGTGCAGATGCCAGCCACAAGCGGTCCCATCGTGGGGCCCGCAGCAAGCGCAATCGCCACAACACCCATGGCAAAACCGCGGCGCTCCGGCGGAAAAAGCCTGAAAGCAACGATCTGCATCAGCGGGATGAAGAGACCGGCCGCCAGGCCCTGCACAAAACGCACGACCACGAGAGCCTGGAAGTTTGGCGCGAACGCCCCGAGCAAACCAACGAGAAACACCAGGTTGGCGCCGAGAAAGATGTGCCTGCTTTGGAAACGCGTGGTAAAGAATCCGCTGCACGGCACCATGATGCCCAGCGACAGCATGTACGAGGTAGTAAGCCACTGGCCATGCTCGGTGGATACACTGAAGTCGGTCAGGATAGACGGCAGGCAGGTGGTCATCGTAAGCTGGCTCATGATAGAGATGGCGGAAGCCCACACGAAACTAACGAGCACGGCCCAGCGGCGAGACGTGGAGAGCTCAGGATGAAACGTCATGGGAACCGCATGCGCCGTCTCGCCCGTCATCGACTCGTTTTCGCTTTGCCCATCCACCTGTACGTCCTCCCGTGCCTTGCCTCGTAATTGTCAAGCAGCCCATGATAGCGCCTAGCAGGCGCATCAGTCCAACGAGGACAAAAGAAGCAAAGGCAAAAGGGGCTGTAACAAAAGCCCTACCAATCATTTGTGGAGGCACCTGTCCTAATGT
>UQBS01000078.1 GCA_900539345.1 uncultured Coriobacteriaceae bacterium
CTGCGGGCTCTGCCGAGCCTGCCGCCTCGTGTGCCAAGGGCTGCTGCTCGTTAGTCATTGTTGCCATCCCTTGGCGCACTCTCGTTTGCTTCCTTTGCTCGCAGCGCCTTCGGCAGCGGAATCGCAGCACCGATTGCGGCGGCCGCGAGCAGCACCACGACGCCCTTGAGCGGGAAGCACAGGATGAGCAACAGGCCTGCCATCACGGGCTGGCGCATGACGGCGCCCATGGTGGCGGCGGTGCAGGCGGCCACGCAGAACACCGGGTCGGCCCCGAGCAGCGCCGCGCACCCATAGCCCAGGCTGATGCCCGCGAAGATGACGGGGAAGAAATGGCCGCCGCGCCAGCCCAGGTTGATGCACAGGGGAGTGACTGCGGCTTTGACCAGGCCTGTTGCTACGAGCACCCATGCCGGGATGGAGACCCACGCCGCCTGCAGCATGGTCGCTTGCGTCTCGCCGGCAAACATCGTGTAGGGCAGTGCCATGCCACAGAGCGCCAGCACAAGCCCCGCCAAGACGGACTTGGCCACCGGGTGTTCGCCCATCCGTGTCGAAAGCGCGCTGGTCGCACGTTGCGACGCGTGGTACACCCAACCTCCTACTGTGCCTACCAGGGCGAGTGGGATAAGCAGCGCGACCTCGCGCATGCCCGCTTGCGAACCCGAGAAACGGGGCATGCCCATGCCGCCTCCGAACATGTCGCCGAGCAGGGTGAACGCGCCAAGCGCCCCCGCAATGGCGAAGAGGTACACGAACGTCTTCTGCGCACGGGGCAGCACAAGCTCGGTCTCGCGACCCTGCTCATCGAGTCCGTCGGCCGAACCCGAGAGTGGGGCGACGAAGCCGTAGAGCGGCGCAGTGAAGAGCGCGGTGAGCGTGGCCTGCACACCCACTGTGGTGAGTGCGCGGAAATCGGCCCCAAAGCGGCGCATTCGGTCACCCACCCAGGTGCACAGGCCTGCGATGACGCCCGTGAGGCCCGCCTCGGGACCGATGCTGCCTCCAAAGAGAAGCGGCAGAAGCGCCGCGAGCGAGAGGCGCCCCAACTTGTCGTAAGGGTAGCGGCCCTCCCGCTTTACCTGCGCCATGACGCGCGTGAGTTCCTCGGGATGCACGTGCGTGGCCTTCTCGTACAGCCCGATGACCAAACCTCCCGCCACGCAAACGACCAGCGGGTACAGCGCGCACCCAAAGGGCCCGCTCGCCATCCAGGGGGCAACGCCTGTCAGTGCGCCTCCGAGCATCCTTGGCAGCGTGTCCCACACAAACGAGATTCCATGCTCCATGAGCAGGAAGAACAGCCACACGAACGCGCCGGCTATCGCGCCTGTGAGCGCGACGCAGACGAGGAACATCAGGCGGTTGAGCGGCTTTGTGAGTTTCGACGCTGACACGGGGACCTCCAAAGGTGGGGCGCAGGGGTTGGCCGGCCGCACGCGTTGTATCGCCGCGCAAGAGCTTTTGGGCGAGCAACGCGCATGGCATATGCCACAAACTCATCACGCATTGTACGACGGCTTGCTCGCCGTATTTTTCGGAAACCTCTCACGCATTTGGACAATCGTCCTGCAGGTCACCAAATTGAACCGCGTCCCAACACTTGGACGGAATATAGAGGCCGCACCTTCAAGCGCGAGCTGCGCTGCGGCGCTTGGATGGGTCAAATGAGGTTGCACTACAAGGACTGGTTCCGGAATCTCTCGAGTTCGGCCGCTTCGGTTTCCCCGCGCCCCATGATTGCGGCAGGCGCCTGTGCCCGCGCGGGAAGGTGGTCCGGCGGGTTTTCCTCGTTGGCAATCGCCCGGGGCGACTGTCGGTTTTATACGGTGGCGCAATACGTGTTGCAGGGATGGCCTTGGGACCTTTTTGGCAGTAAAACGGGTTTCGGAGTAGTTTTGCCGAGTGTACTGGCAGCGAAACGGGTTTCGGTGCAGTCAGAACGTTCTGTGGGCGCCTTTTGTCCCGTTCCCAAAGGGCCTGAGGCCGCAGAATCCCGCATCTGCTATCGATTCTGTTGTTTTTACAACGAAATTTAGGCCTATATAGAACACTGGCCGACTTTTGCCTTGAGGTCACTGCACCGAAACCCGTTTTGCTGCCAACGGGACCTTCAGAACTGCACCGAAACTCAATTTGCTGCCACTGGGCGAGGCGAATCGCACCAAAACCCGTTTCGCTGCCAACACGGCTGGGGCCCCGGATGTTTTTCCGGACGTCGGGCCGTACAGTGTGGCCGAGTTCCTCCCCGTGCCGTCTGGCCGCCCTCCGCCACTTGGCCCCAGCGCCTTCTCGGCCCTCCCGCTCCTGCACTGCTCGATGCGGGCGCCCGGCCTTCGCGAGCACTCTTCGAACGCGACGCCCACTTATCCCCGCCGCCGAAGAACCCCTCGCACCCCGTGTTGCCGGGGCCGCGGGCCTTGCGGGATACGGGCGGCGCGGTCGGCCTCGCGCGCCCGCGCCCAGTCGCCGCCCATGCACGCGGTCCCGCCTACTTCCAAAACCGTCCATATCCCAACGACACGAGTTCGACCGAGGGCTTCTCCAAAATGAGCCGCCTATGGAGGTGCGCCCGGTCGTAGCGATGCCGCTGCCATGAGTCGCGCAGCCGGATGCCCAGATGAGAGGCGAGCTGTATGGCGAACGTTTCGAACGCTGCGTGGTCCCTGAGCTGGTTCCAGGTTAGTGTCAAGACCGTAATGCCCAGGTACTCGAGGGAGTTTCTCCGCACGGCATCCCGCTCGATGCGATTGGAGTCCGAGTGAAACCCCTTGCTGTCGTACTCAACGGCCACCTGTTTGTCGGCCCAGAAGAAATCGCACTTGAACGAGCGCCGATGGAGGAGCCTCTGCTGCTTGGGCGTCAGGGTCTGCTCGAGGTTGACGTGTGCAGTGGGGAAACCGCACCCGCCCAGCTCGCCGGGGAGCTGAAGCAGCATGCCTACTTCGCTTTCCTTGGGCGAAGCACAGCGGAAGGGCGCATACCGGGCGGCTCGTCTTGCAGGCGCAATCCCATGTACGCCGGTGAATCGCCGCGCGGCATCGGCCAGGGATTCCTTGGTGATAAGCGGTTCTCGTTCGGCGTGGCCCAGATTCCCATCGCAGTCGAGCGAGTATGTTCCTGCCATCCAGCCCAAAAGGCGTATGGCGTCGACGATGTCCAGCTCGTTGCAGAGCTGGATGAAGCATAGCTCCGGGGAGCTTGCAAAAACCGCAGGCTCTAGCTCGATGAACCCTTGTGCCATGCTCGCGGGATTGAAACGGTGGCGCTCAAGGGCCCCGCGCCCTCGGCGGCTTGCCGCGGCGCAGCTAAGCGTCTGAATCGGTTCACGCAGGCCGTAGGCGCGTTGCAGACGTTCGATTTGCGCCGCGCCGGCGTTGGAGACGAACCCGGCGGGCAACGATGTCCTGGGGAAGTTGCCGACGTCGCTGCGGGCCGCAAGCACAGAAAGTGCCTCGAGGGCGCTGCGGTGTGTCAGGGCGATTTTCATGGGGTTCGAACCTCCTCGGGACGGCGGCGCGGCAGGGCGTCGCATATTGCCGAGGATCTTGTGGGATGGGGCGCAACCGCCCAGGCGAACCAAGTACGTACAGGCGCTCTTGGTTGGGAGCCCACACTGGCTCGTATGATCTTGGGGCGAGTATACTGCCCTTCGCCTCCCCAAAACGTTTCGTTATGGCTCCTGGTAGCTCTTCTCGCTCGATTTCTTCACAAGTGCGTTATAATCTCGAAACAATGTCGGCAAACGGCCGATGTTTACAAAGCAACCCTTGGGAGGGGTTCCATATGATTGAGAAGACCGACCTTACCCGTCGTTCCTTCCTGCGTGCCGCGGTTGCGCTGGGCGTTTGCGCATGCGGTCTCGGCCTTGCCGGCACGGCATTCGCCGAGGACAAGAAGGAGCTCGACGGCCATGAGCTCAACATTTACTGCGGCGCCGGCATGACCGACCCCTTCACGAAGATCGCCGAGGCCTTCCAGGAGAAGACTGGCTGCATCATGAACGTGACCTTCGCCAACGCCGCCCAGATCCAGACCCAGATTACCACCACCGAAGAGGGCGACTTCTTCATCGCCGGCTCCGTTGAGGAGCTCGAGCCCGTCGCCGACTACGTGCACGACAAGCTTGAGCTGGTCAAGCACATTCCCGTCCTCGTTGTTCCCAAGGACAACCCCAAGGACATCCACAACCTCGCCGACCTCGAGAAGTGCGACGTCGTTCTCGTTGGCGACCCCGAGTCCACGCCCATCGGTAAGATTGCCAAGAAGGTCCTCACCAAGGCCGAGCTGTGGGACAAGCTCTTCGACGCCGGTGTCATCGTGACCACCACCACTGCTCCCCAGATTTCTGCCGCCATCGCCCAGGGCGAGGGCGACGCCGGCATCGTCTGGAAGGAGAACGTGAAGGCCGAGGGCGCCGTCATCACCGACGCACCCGAGCTCGACAAGGCCGTCAAGGTCATCCCCGCCGCCACGCTCACCTGCTGCACCGACACCGAGGCAGCCGATGCGTTCCTCGAGTACCTCCAGACCGACGCTGCGTGGGACGTTTGGGCTGAGTTCGGCTACGAGAAGGCCGAGAAGAAGCCCGAGGAGAAGGCCGATGACAAGAAGGCCGAGGACGGCAAGGCTGAGGGCGACAAGCCCGTTGACAAGCCTGCCGACAAGGCCGAGGAGAAGCCCGCGAAGTAATGAGGTCCGCCCATGGTTAACCACGCTGCACACGAGCGTGACCTGTTCACCGTCATTTGCGCGGTGGTCTGCCTCGTCTCGCTCCTGTTTATCGGGAGCGCTGTAGCAGCGATTGTCTTAGGCGGTTTTGAGCACCTTGGCGAGGCCCTGACCTCTGCCGAGGTGCTCTTCTCGCTGCGCATGAGCCTTGTGACCTCGACTATCTCGAGCACGATCTGCCTGTTGCTTGCGTTGCCCACTGCCTACACGCTTTCGCATACAAATTTCCCCGGCAAGCGCGCGGCCGAGATCCTGATGGAACTCACGCTGTCCTTGCCGTATATCCTGCTGGGCTTCGCGCTGCTGCTCATCTTCTCGTCGCCGATGGGCAAGGCGCTCAAGGCGGCGGGCTTTGCCGTGGTCTTCCAGCCAACGGGCATCGTGTTCGCGCGGCTTCTCGTGAACCTGCCGTTCGCCATCCGCATGGCTCGCACGGCGCTTGAAGACGTGAACCCGCGGATGGAGTTTGTGGCGCGCACGCTGGGCGCAAGCAGGTGGGAGGTTTTCCGCACCGTCATCTTGCCGCTGTGCCGCAACTCGCTTATCAGCACTTTTGTGTTCACCTGGGCGCGCGGTATGGGCGAGTTTGGTGCCACGCTCATGCTCGTGGGCGTGACGCGCATGAAGACCGAGACGCTGCCGGGAAGCATCTACCTCAGCATCTCGACAGGCAATTACGACACGGCCATGGCCACCGCCATCATCATGCTGGTGGTTTCCGCATGCACTTTGGCTATTGCAAACATCCTGAGCCGGCCTTCGGCCCAGTCGAGTTCGATCAGGTAGGAGGGCATTATGGCGACAAGCGTCAGCATCGACAACCTTCATGTGGAGCGCGGCTCGTTTTGCTTGGAGGTCGAGCACCTCGAGATTCAGCCTGGCGAGACGTTCGCAATCCTGGGTAGGACCGGATCGGGCAAGACCGTGCTGCTTGAGTCGATTGCGGGCGCCTTCCCGCTGCACGGGCGCATCAACCACGGCACCGTCAAGGTCGGCAACAAGAACATCGAACGCGTCCCGCTGCATGAGCGCGGCATGGGCGTCGTCTATCAGGAGCACGCGCTCTTCCCCCATATGACGGTGGGGGAGAACATCGCCTACGGCCTCAAGATGCACCGCGTTCCCAAGCGGGAGATTGTCGACAAGGTCGATGCGATGACTGATCTTCTGGGAATCTCGCACATTGCCAACCGCCGCCCCGGCATCATCAGCGGTGGCGAGGCGCAGCGCTGCGCTCTGGCGAGGGCTCTCGTCCTCAGCCCGGAGATTCTCTTGCTCGATGAGCCGTTCAGCGCTCTTGACCCTACGACGAAGGCGCTCATGTACGAGACCATGGACGACATCCGCCGGCGATTTGGTATGACGATCGTGTTCGTGACTCACGATTTCGTGGAGGCGCAGCGGCTGGCTGACCGCGTAGGTATCGTCCTCGACGGCCGACTAAGGTGCGTCGTGGCCGCTTGCGACCTTCTTGATGAGAGCGCTCCCCATATGGCCGAGCCCGACATCCGGAAGTTTCTGGGGCTGTAACGCGAGCTCGGTGCTAGGAAGATTCTCGCGATGTGGGCCGGGAGACAAGAAGCGATGAGCGCCTCGCCCCCGTGGCTGGGGATGGGCGTTCGTGGCCGCGGTAGTGCCCGGCTCGTTGTGCGAACAAGCTCGTCTTTTGGCTTGTGGGGCCGATTGGCATCGCCTCCAGTAACACCCCACTTGCTTCGTTATCGTTGGGGGCGGCGCCTGAAGGGTCGCGGATGTCGCCTGGTGTAACACCCCACTTGCTTCGCCACTGTTGCATTACCCGCCGCATCTGCAGGTTCTTGCAAAAATTACCCCCCAAACCCATCCTCGTTTTCTTGCGCTTGCATCTACGATGCGCCTATGATGACTCGCAGGAATCGAATGAGAAAGGCTCGACCAGGAGGGGTTTCATTATGGCTGCTTCACGCTATGCGCTGGTAAACGGGTATGTGCTCGATGGCTCTGCGGACATGAAGCCGCGCGAGGGCCTGGTCGTGGTGGTGTCCGACGGCAAGTTCGAAGCCGTGGCGCCCGAGCGTGAGCACGATCTTTCAGGCTGCGTTCGCATCGACCTGGCGGGCGGTTACATCATGCCTGGCCTGGTCAACATGCATGTGCACCTGGCAAGCGAAGGCAAGGCTCCCAAGCCCAATGCCAAGCCCGTGGACTACAAGGGCCTTATGGACAAGCTGGGCAAGTATCGCCTGGTCAAGCACCTCTTTTATAAGATGGCGAAGAAGTATGCCGCCACCGAGCTCAAGAGCGGCGTCACCACGCTGCGCGCCGTGGGTGGCCTGTTTGACATTGACGGGCGCGTGCGCGACGCGGTAGAGGCTGGCAAGGTTGCTGGACCGCGCATCATCGCAGCTAATACGGGCGTTTCGGTGCCGGGCGGCCACTTCGCCGGGTCTCTTGCGACTGAGGCGACGACCCCCGAGGAGGCCGCGGCCGACGTGCGCCGCGCCGTCGAATCGGGTGCCGACATCATCAAGCTCATGATTACGGGAGGCGTGATGGACGCCACGGCCGAGGGTGAGCCCGGAGCCTTGCGTATGCCCCCCGAGCTGGTCAAAGCCGCATGCGACGAGGCTCACAGCATGGGCAAAATCGTGGCGGCCCACGTGGAGAGCACCGAGGGTGTGCGCGTGGCTCTTGAGAACGGCGTGGACACCATCGAGCACGGCGCCGTCCCCACGCCTGAGATCCTGCGGCTCTTCCACGAGCGCGGCGCTGCTCTCATCTGCACGCTTTCGCCCGCCATTCCCTATGCCCTCTTCCCGCTCGAGGTGAGCCATTGCGGCGAGCTGGGACGCAAGAACGGCCGCATCGTGTTCGACGGCGTGCGCGAGTGCGCCCGCGCTTGCCTGGCCGACGGCATCCCCGTGGGTCTGGGCACCGACACGGGCTGCCCCTTCATCACGCATTACAACATGTGGCGCGAGGTGCGCTACTTCGCTCACTTCTGCGGGGTCTCCAACGCATTTGCCCTGCATACGGCCACGTTGGGCAACGCTCGCATCGCTGGCATCGCCGATGAGGTGGGTTCCATCGAGCCCGGCAAGCAGGCCGACTTCATCGTGACCGAGCGCAACCCCCTCGACGACCTGGCCAACCTGCGCCATCTCGCGATGGTTGCCCGCGACGGCAATATCATGCGCAGGCCTCAGATAAAGCCCCTGCCCGGCGTCGACGAGGCCCTCGATGCCTGTGACAAGGAGATTCTGGCGCAATAGTAATCCAAAATAAGGGGGAGTCAGACGGGCCTGCCGAGTGTGAAAAAGGCAGGCCCGTCTGCTCTTTTGCTTGTTGACGTACCTCGCCAAGGGGCGATAATCTCGTATGAGCACGCTCTTTACGATGTCGTCCGAGACGGGGTGGCACAATGGTGAAACCTGCTGATTTTTCTGGTCGTTGGCGTGGGGCATGTGTGGCAGCGGGCCTACTCTTAGGTATGACCGCAGCGTCGCCCGCCTGGGCCGAGGCTGCTGCTGTGAGCGACAATTCCGCAGGTGAGACGCCTGTTGTATCGGTTGGCCTTGCTGCAGCTGAGGATGATCTCGGAAACACCCAGACCGGGCAAGGGCCGGCGGTCGGTGCCGATTCCGCGGCACCTGGCAGTGTTGACGCCGCGCCTGTTTACGGCAATCTCGCTTCGAGCAATGCAGTTATTTCGCCTGTTAACGGCATGGTTCCTGGCGATATGCCCGTCGGCGGCAATGCAAACGCAACGTCCACTGGCGATGGTGGCTCTTCTGATTCTTCCGCAGTGTCTGTTGATGGTGACAATGCCACCGGCGCCGTCCCCGCTGGCGCCGACGCTGCTGCCGCACCCGCCGACGGTGACGCCGCCGTTGTCCCGCCCGCTGGCGATGGCGCTGCCTCTGGCGATGCCAACCCTGTGCCTTCCGGTGGCGGTGCTGCTTCGGGAGATTCTGTTGCAATCGAAGGAGACAATGCTACCGATGACTCCGGCGATTCCGACAACGAGCAGGTCGGAGGGACCGTCGTGCCTGCTCATGAGGCTGTTCTGACTCAAAATTCCTATGGCATGTTTGATGTCTCGCTTTCGTTCAAGGCTGAGTATTCTTCCCGCTCCCTCTTTGGCAAAACCACGACCGATTACACCAAGGGCGGAAAAATTACCTGCAAACTGAGCAAGTGGGTGCAGGGTTCGGGCCTGTATGGTGAGCCGGCTGACTTCAAGTACACCAAGACCGACGCATCGGGTCAGATTGTTGCCTTCGATGGCGCGCCCGAGGCCGTCGTATCCGAGGACGGTACGCTTGTTTGGACCGTAGGTGGGCTCGACCCGCGCGATGCCGCCACTTTGGAAGCGGGAACCACCTACACGATTACGTTCAGGGTATTCGCGCGCGACCTGGCTTATTCTGATTTTGCTGCCGCCGATCCCGAGATTCCCGACCACAATTATCCGGTGTTTTCCACGGCAACGCTCGAGTACCTGCAGATGCAGGAGAAGACGGGGATGGTGGCTATTGGATTTGATGGCCTGACCGACTATAACCAAGTTGCCATGCCCGTGACACGTGGCCCTCAGGCTCCCAGCGTGGGTGGCGACTCCGACGGTTCGGAGCCTGGTCAAACTCCCGGTGAGACCGACAAGCCCGAGACGCCTGGTGCCTCCGAAGGCGGGGCTCCCGCTCCAACTCCCGAAACGGTGAAGCCCGCCCCCTCTGCTTCGACTTCCGCGATTCCTAAAACTGCCGATGATTCCATGTCTGCAGTCGCGCTCGTCCAGGCCCTGCTTGTAGGTGCTGCGCTCTTGGTTTCCGGGGCCGCGATTCTCCTGGCTCGCCGTCGCGCCCGGTAATGCGTTATGTCCTGGGACAGAGCATCGTGCCCCAGTTGAATGGCCTGCGTTGATGCGCGGGTTTGGGCGCTTGCAATATATGTAAGACATTGACGGCCTGCTTTCCATAAAGGGAGGCGGGTCGCCTGCGTTATGGGCAAGGCGGGGGCAGCATGGGACGAGCTGCCTTCGCCGTGGGCATGCCGCCGTTGCATGCACGAGGGGCCACGCGGCTGCGGAGCGTCAGGGGTGGGCACGGCCGCCCCGCTATGCATGCGCCCCTCCCTGGCCGAAGAGCATACATAAATAAATAGTATTCCCCAATTTGTGTGCGTCCCGTGGACTCACGCCCCCACACTTGCCCTCCCCCTGCGC
>UQBS01000079.1 GCA_900539345.1 uncultured Coriobacteriaceae bacterium
TTTCTAATCAGAACATACTACCTCGATGATTATTATCGGCGCTAGGCAAGTCGGTCGCTCCTTTTCTCGATGCGGTCGGTTCGGCATTTTCGAAGGTGATATCCTACGGGGCGAAAGCGGCTGGCGAGGGAAGCATCTCCGTCGAGCGCAGTTTCCTGAAGGTCGAAGGCGCCTGCTGGGGTTGACGGGGGTACAGGCGTAGGAGGACATCATGCTCTTTTACTTCTCTGCAACGGGAAATACCCTGCATGTGGCGCGTGGTATCGCGCATGAGGGCGAACGCCTGGTCTCCATAGAGGATGTTCTGCGTACAGGGGAGCTGAGCTGGCATGTTGATGACGGCCGCCTGGGAATCCTCTCGCCCACGTACTGCTGGACGTTGCCCAGCTTGGTTCGCGAGTTTCTCGAGCGCGCGGAGTTTACGTTCGCGCCAGGGTCCGAATCGGCGGCGGGGCCTGCTGCGGACAAGCCTTATGTGTTCTTCGTCGTCACATTCGGAACTACGCCGGGCGGAATGGTGGCGCATGCCGACGCGATCCTGCGCGAGAAGGGCCTGCCTCTCGATGCGGCTTTCGGTGTGAGCATGCCGGACACCTGGACGCCGATATTCAACTTGTCCGACAAGGAGAAGGTCGCGGCTCACAATGCCCGGGCAGACAAGCGCATCAAAGACGTGCACGCCATGCTGGACGAGCACACCCGCGGGCGACACCTCCAGTTCAACATGCCGGGCTTCACGGGCTCCATCGGCAAGGCGATTTACGACAACAGCATGCGCCTGACCAGCAAGTTTACGGTTGAGGACACCTGCATCGGATGTGGCCTGTGCGCGAAGAAGTGCCCAGTTGACGCCATCGAGATGCGCGACGGCCGTCCTGTGTGGGTGCAGGACCGCTGCGCCATGTGCCTGCGCTGCCTGCATCGTTGCCCCAAGTTTGCCATTCAGCGCAGCTCCAGCACCAAGCGCCACGGCCAGTACACGCACAAGTAGGCCGGCTGCGGCTCGCCATCGACCCGCTGCGTGCATGCCAACGGGCGATGGCATTTTCCGCTCGGTAGCCAACGTAAATCCGATGGGTTCCACTGCTGGCCCATTGTGGCCTGGCTGGCGGCCGGGGCCATGACGGGCGCTCTCGCTGAATAAGAACCCGCCAACCAAAGGGCCGCGCGAGGGGCGCAAGCGAAAGGGAATTCGCTTGCGCCCCTTTGCTGTCGCGCGAAGAGCAATTGCGACGGGACGATCGCGGCGGGGAGGCAACAGCAACAGCACGGCTGCGGCGATGCGGCAACAGCAACAGCGCGGCAGTGGCAGGACAATCGTGACGGGGTACCAGCAGCAGCACGACACCTACGAAGCAATATCGCGCGTACCCGCTTGCCCGCCCTGCGCCCAAGTCTTTCGTGCCTCGCAACTCAGGGCATCCTCGCTTGCTGAGTCGGTTCGCTCACCCTGACTCAGTGTCCGCGGCGCTTCTGCTTGCGCTTCTCGGTTTTCTGTTCGAAGCGCTCCCGGGTCTTGAGCGCCCGGCGCTCGGATGCCTTCTCTTTACGCAGCTCGGCTTCAGCCTCGCGCTGCTCGGAGATTGCCTGTTGCGCCTTGGTGGAGCCGCTTCGTTGCTGGAGAGCCTTGGCTGCTTGACGTTTCCGACGCTTGGGGTTGCTCACATTGGCTGGCCCGTGTTGAATCTCTTGTGCGATCGGGGCGCTGAAGTCCAACTTCATCCACCGTGTGAGTACGAAGTCAAGGATCTCCTCGTTCGACGGTTCCGCCCCGAACACGACTCTGCAGGCGCGAAGCTGGTCTTTTTCGACAAGCTCTGCCATCCCCACCCAAAACTGGCCGTCGAAGTAGACGGTGAGGGTGGAGGACACGCGTGTCTTCCGCATGGCATACCTCCCTATGTGTCGAGCCATGCGGAGAAGGGACAACCGGAAGGCAGGTTACTGACGGACGTGTGCCCGCGCCCCGACTACCCGACGGGGCCGTGTTTTCATCTCCGATGAGCGGAGTATAGCACTGGGGCAAGGATTGGATCATCAAGAATCCCTGCTCTACTCACTACACAATCTACCAGGTACTTTCATGGCAACCACCCCTTTTGCGCACATGGCTTTGAAGCAAAACCGCCCCTTGTAGGTGGCTCTCCAAGTGCAGAACCACCCCCTTTGCGGAGGCGCTTGGGGCAATACTGCGAACCAGTCCGAAGGGGCGACGCGCCCATCCACTCGGATGTCACGCGCCGCGGTCACGTTCGGACCCAGGCATTCATGTCAAGGAGGAAATCATGGAGTGCAAGGCAAACAAGGTAACGCGCAGGGGTTTCGTGGCGGCAGCGACGAGCGGGCTGGCACTGTCCGGCCTGGCCGCGGGGGCGGCGCTCGCCGAGGAGGCCGGCAAGCAGGAGGCATCCGCCGATGCCGCCGCTTCTTATGACGCCATCGTCGTGGGTTCTGGTCTGTCGGGCTTGTGCACGGGTGTGCGTCTGCTTGAGGACGGCGTGAAGAACGTCCTGATCGTCACCAAGGAAGACACTATGGGCACGGCAGGCAACTCGCGCATTGCCGGCGGCCAGTTCCTCTTCCCGATGGAGGACACCGACGAGGGCGTCCAGAAGATGGTGGACTCCTTCAACGCAAAGAGCCAGGGCAAGGGCGACGCCGGCCTCACGCAGCTGGTGTGCGCAAACTCCAAGGCTGCCAACGACTGGCTCGTGGGCCATGGCTGCTCCTTCACCGATCCCGCCCAGGTGCAGCCCTACGATGTGCTTGCCGTGAGCGCTGCTCCCGGCGGCGGCAAGGGCATGCCTGACCTCATGGACCAGATGCTGAGCGAGTTTGAGGCGGCCGGCGGCCAGGAACTCGTGAGCGCCAAGCTCGTCGACCTCGTGATGGACGAGGCCACCGGCGCCGTTTCGGGCGTGAAGGTTCGCACCGCCGATGGCGTGCAGGAGCTCTCTGCCCCGCAGGTCGTTATCGCCACGGGTGGCTACCTGGCCAACAAGGGCTTCATGCAGGCAAGCTGCGGCGCCGAGGGCGATCAGATTCTCGTGCGCGGCAACAAGACGTTGACCGGCGACGGCCTGCTTGCCGTTGAGCGCGCGGGCGGTATGCGCACGGGTACCGTGGGCATCGACCGTTCCCTGCACATTGCCCCTGTGCCGCCGACCATGCCGGCCCTGTGCCCGTTCTCCTCGGCCATGTATACCGTGGTTGTCAACAACGCCGGCGAGCGCTTTGTCGATGAGAGCCTGGGCTATGTTGCCATCGGCAAGTCGGCCTACAGCCAGCCCGGCCAGACCCATGCGCTTATCTTCGACAGCGCAGCCGTGGAGGAGCTCGACGTTCTCAAGTCCGACCTGGACAAGTTCGGCAACTTCGGCGTGGACGTGCCCCAGGCCGACACAATCGAGGACCTCGCGGCGCAGATTGGCGTCGACCCTGCCACGCTGACCGCCACGATCGACGAGTTCAACGCCGCTATCGACGGCGACAAGACTTCTGGCCTGGCCATCGACAAGACGGCTTGCGCCCGTCCCGTTTCCACGGCGCCGTTCTATGCCCTCTATCCCATGGTCCCGGGCGGTACGCAGTGCTTCGGCGGCGCCTATGTCGATGCCGATTGCCAGGCTCTCGAGCCTGACGGTACGCCCATTGCCGGCCTGCACGTGGTGGGCGAGGCCATCGGCGGCATCTTCGCCTACGACTACATCGGTGGCGCGTCGCTGACCCGCTGCGTCGTGAGCGGCATGCATGTGGCTGACGGCATTGCTGGCAAGTAAGGCAATAGCCCAGTTAGATAGTCCTCGCAAGGAACGAAGGCCCCGCACAGCCGTGCTATGGTTGTGCGGGGCGTTTTCGCTCTACCAGGTTGTGCCCCCAAAGCGTGCCTTAGCGCTCCTCGATAAGGTCGATAAGCTCCTGCTTGTTGTGCACATCGAGCTTGCGGTAGATGTTCTTGAGATGGTCGCGCACGGTGTTTTCCGAGATGACGAGCTGTGCGCTGATGAACGCGCGGCTGCGCCCTTGGGCATAGAGGCCCATGATGTCCGCCTCTCGGGCGGTGAGTCCGAAGCGCTCAGCAATTGCGGCGAGACGCTCGGGTTGCCGGTCCGCACTCTTGGAGAGGCTCGGGGCGAACCCCGCAAAGAGGCGAAGCTCGGGCGACTGATGCTGTCGCATGAAGGTGAGGGCGACCAGCAGCATCCAGAGGACCACGACTGCAAGCGACTCGGCGTCGAGGGCAAGCGGAAGCACCCGCGGCAGTACGAGGCCTGCAGCCATCGGGATGGAGAACAGCGCCCCCCAGCCACGGCCGAAGACTGCATCGGCGGGAGTGTCGCTGCGCTGTGCGATGTCTGATAGCACATACCACATGAAGCCGATTACGAGCATCTGGGCCGTGGTGAAGATTGCCGATGACAGATGTCCCAGCGGTACGCCGAAGAGGATGCCGGCAGCCAGGCCGCTTGCGATGACGATCACGGCGGTGAACCACAGGCGCACGGCGTCGCCTGCTTGGTCAGGTTGGCGGTAAGAGCCCACAAGCACGGCGACCGCAATGACGATAGTCGCAGCCTGGCTGGTCAGGCGATAGACGAGGGGCAGCCCGAACACGTCGCGCACGATGGACATGGACATAGCGACGCCGAGTACAATGAGGGCAACGCCCAGGAATATGTTCTTGAGGACGCCGATATTGCCCGTGTTGAACACGACCGGCCTTTGCGCGGCGGATTCTTCGCTCTGGCTCGCGCTGAGCTGGGCAGACCGGGCTGACATCAGGCAGAGTATCGAGGCAATGGGAAGCGCCGCGAGTGCAATGGCGCCGAAAATGCCGTGCGCGAACGCGTCATAGAGAACTTTTGTCGCCGAAGAGACCACGAGCATGCCGCAGATGCACATGAGCGCCTGGCGTACACCGATGCGTGCGTAGAACGTGCTCCAAGCCATCGCCACCCATGAAAACATCGCTCCATCAAGCGCCGCCACAAAGGCGAAAGTCAGCGGGCTGGATGCCCATGGACCCGGCAACACAACGAGCGGCGCGATGACAAGGACGCAGGCGAAACAGGCGATGAGAGTGTCTCGCCCCCATCGCGCAGATTGCCCGCGCACTCGGGCGACTATCGCGATGAGGAACGCGCCGGTTGCCATGCCGATGTACTGCCAGACCTGGAAGGCACCGTCCATGCTGTTGCATGCCATGCGCTGCGATGAATAACACCAGCACATGGCAAAGGCCAGTCCAAATGCAGTGGGCGTGAGGCCTTCCCCGTAGAAGGAGGCGAGCTTGGAGAGGCGCCTGGTGAGGCGGCCCCTCCCTGTGGATGCGTTGTTTGCGAATCCCTCGGTTTCTGTCATTCGGTGCACACCGCCAAAATGAGACCCAACGCCTCCCCCGGCGTCGGGCTGCGTGCCGATACAGGCCGGCCCCACAGAACGTGAATCCGGTTTCACATAATCTAACACATGAGGGAGCATGCGTGCTCTTTGCGACGCGCCCTATGTCGTTGCCATGTCGCTGTCGGCGCTGTCCCTTGCTTGCCTTGCCTCCCTATCCCAGCCGGATCCTCAACAGTAGCGAGACTGCCCTGGTCGAGAGGTCCACGAGTTCGTCGCGTTCGGCGGGGGAGAGGCTGGAGAGGGGTTTTCGAGCCGTTCGATAGAAGCCAGGCGAATGGCGGTTACGGCCTCTTCGCCTTTTTCGGTGAGCACGGCTTGGAAAAGTCTCGAAAGGCAGTCTCCGTATGCATGGGGGCTGCCTTTCGTGCGTTTGGGCCCCGCCCGCCTGCGCTTCGTCCGATTCGCTCGAGCCATACGCCGCAACCAGGGCCTGTCCCGCAATCAGGCACAATATCCATGCGCTATGATTCCCCCAGGCTACTCCCGGGAGGTCTTCGCATGTCGCATTCCATCCTCATGCCGCTTGTCAACAGCCCGTTTGCCTTGGGTGAAGCCCAGGGGTGCGCCGAGTCATTTGCCGACGCCGACGAGCGCGCCATTGCGATGGCGGAGCTCGCGTACTTTCAGGGCCGGCCCGAAGACGCCGCCGCTTTGTCCCGCCCTTACCTCGAGGCTCCCGACGTGGCCCTGCGCAGCTCCGCATGCTTCATCTTCGCCTATGCCAGTTTGCCGCTTGGCCAGGTTGCCCAGACCCGCTATGCCCTTGACGTGCTGGAACGTCAGGCTCAAACCGCGAGCGAAAAGGACCGCCCCGCTGCCATCTTTGCCCGCGATGCCGCGTTCTCGCTGCTTCATCTCGACGTGCCCGACGCCTTGGCCACGAACGACCTATCCCGTAAATCGCTGATGCCCCGGCTTGGAGAAGGCGTCAAGCTGTTTCTCTCCTATGTCCGCGCCCACCAGGCATATCTTGCCGGCGACTACGCCTACTCGTTGGGCATCGCCGAAGGGGCGCTGGGCATGGCGACTGCGCTGCGGCCGATTCCCGCCCTTTACCTGCACCTTGTGTGCTGCATGGATGCCATGTCGCTCAAAAAGGTGGCCTACGCCAAGGAGCTGTTCCACCGCGCGTGGTCGCTTGCCGCCCCCGATGGGCTTATCCAGGGCTTGGCCGAGCACCACGGTCTGCTCGGGGGTCTCATCGAGACGTGCATCAAACCGGTCGACCCCACGCTGTATCGGCGCATCATCGACATCACGTATCGCTTCAGCGCTGGCTGGCGGCGTGTGCACAACCCGTGGACCGGCGAGGATGTGGCCGACAACCTCAGCACCACGGAGTTCTCCATCGCCATGCTCGTCAACCGCGGCTGGTCTGTTCGCGAGGTGGCGGAGTTCCTCGACATCTCGCAAAACACGGTGAAGACGCACTTGAAAGGCGTCTACCAAAAGCTTGGCATCACAAGCCGCAAAGGGCTCTCCGGATTCATGCTGCGATGAGGAGCACGCTTCGGAGATTGTCGCTCGGGCCCCGCTTTTCCGGAAGGCCTCGGCCCCCATCCTCCAGAGTCACCCGTTTTCCCCCTGATTGGTGTGAGGGACCCTGTTTTCCTGCTTGATATCCTTGCATTCATGCAGGTAAACGGGATACACGCTGCCGTCAGCCCGCGCTCGCGCGTATGTCGGCTCGCCGCCCTGTGCTTTGGCCACTTTCGAGGAAAGGGGACGCACGATGACGAACAAGACCAGCACGCGCAGGAGTTTTGTCGCAACGGCCGGAGCCCTCGCGCTGGGCGCCGCCGCCACGCACGTAGCCCGCGCCTTCGCCGACGAGGACGTCGAGCTTGCAGAGGACCCTGTCGAGCCCGCCGAGGACCTCGAGCCGACCGAGGACGAGGAATGGTTCCCGCCTGAGGACGAGGAGGTGTGGCTGTCCCCCGAGGAGGCCGAAAATCTCGATGTGGTCTGGGAGGACGGGGACTACCTCGAGGACCCGCTGGAGTATTTCCCACCCATTGAGCTGGAAGAAGACTCCCCCTACCTTGACTTGGACGAGGACGAGGCGGCGATTGTTGGCGCCGACGTCATGTTCAACTACGTGCCCGACGTCGACGGCTTGAACGCGGTCCTTGAGGACATCGTCTTCAACGCCTTGAAGTCCTTGGGCAAAACGGCCTGGAACACGGCTATGAATTACGGCAAGAGCCAGTTCATGGACATCGTGTTCGGCTCAGACGACTCCTCCGCGCAAATCATCTCCAAGCTCGATGAGATCCAAAACAAGCTCGACTCCATGGACGCGACACTGCGCGCTGTCTATGCGCTTCTCGAAACAGACAAGCTCAAGGGGCAAATCGACGACTTCATGAACAAGTACGCGGGTCCCACCAACCGCTACACCGAGCTTATCGGCGGCGAGCTCGACCAGATGGACAAGGACTATGTGGGCAATGAGTCCGGCCTGCTCGCGGCTCGTCTGAGATTTGCCGAGAACGTCTTGTTCCCGGGCTCCGGCAAAGACAACTACAAGGTCGGCGGCAAGCAAACGCTTCTTGCCTTTGTGGACGAAATGGCCGGGGCGCTGCTCGACACGCAGCAAAGGACGGGGACGAACGTGGTCGGGGCGTTTGACGAGCTGTGCATACGTGAGTATCGCTGGGAGCACCAGGCCTACGACGCCCGCCAGCAGTTCCGCGACTACGCATGCTCGCGGTTCGTCATGATGGCGTCGTACCTGCTCGTGTGCCTGCGCGACTATCTTGAGTCGCATGCCGATCAGCGGGCGAGCGGCGGCCCTGGCGAGGAGGATTATCGGCAGGCATATGTGGCCCTGGGCGACCTGTTTGGCACGAACGCCCAGGCAGCGGTGGACGCGGCTACCGGCGGCAACCTGATTGTCGAGAACGGAGCCATGACGCCCGAGGGCAAGTACGGCACCATCTTGCAGATGTTCGAAGACGGTCAAGTGGTCCGGCGCGAGGGAGTCAGGCGCTTTCAGGTTCCGGGGTGCGAGTTCGAGCTCAATCCCACGGCCTGCACCGTGCGCTCCTGCGAGAAGGGCGGCACGCAGCAGAGGCAGTTCATCCAGGATGCGACCGGCAAGCCCGTGATGAGCGCAGACGTCGTGTCGCGTCTCGTGCGTGGCTATGGCGGGGACATCTCGCTGAAATACGCCCTGTTCGACAGCGAAGAGGGTAACGTGGCTAGCCCCAGCGGCATGGACTCCATCGATATCTTTGCCCTCGACGAGCCGATACGCAAAAAGAAGATCAAGCGAAGCGACGGGTACAACACCGTGGTGTACGGCTACTATTACCTCAAAGTGGCGAAAGATTCGGGCGCCGGTGCCGAGGCCGAGTTTGCCGAATCCACCACGCAAGGCAACAAGACGAAGTGGATCTGGCGCGAGGTCGACGCCATCGCGGTGTACATGGCCTAGCGCTCCCGGTGGCCCGCGCGGTCAATGCGCGGACGCCGGCGGTGCCGAAAGCGGCGAGATGCCCTAACACGAGGCCCTCCCGTCCACGAGGCGGGAGGGCCGGCCGTTGATTGTGGCGGGAGTCCCCTGGACCGCCTGACGCGGCCATCCCAAGGCCGTGGCGAGAGACTCCAGCGCAATCAACTCTGCGGTATGTTGTCTGGAGTGACATATGCCCATGGTTCATAAGCTGGCATTTCTTGCCCCATCGTCCTGTTGCTGGACAGGCGGTGGGGCTTGTCGTGTGATGGGCGCTGTGGCGGTGACACGGCCAGCCACCGGCGTTGCGAGGCGCTGCCGCATGGCTGGCTGATCCCGTGTCGCACGTGGAGTGCCGACTTTGCGAGCCGCCGCACTTTGGTTGCGCGTCTCCGTGCGCGTGGCGGCGGCGCCTCAAGGCGTTACCGCTTTGCCACATACTCCCGCACGCGGGCCGACAGCTCGGCAAGCTCCTCGGGGGTCTTTTCCTCCAGGTGTTCAAGGCTGTCGATGAAGTTTGCCAAAGTGTCTTTCTGCCGAGCTTTGATGAGGTTGGAGCAATAGTTGACCACCACGCCAGTGATGAGCGCGATGTAGAAGATGCTGAAGATGCTCAGCACCACGGTCGAGGCACGCGCAATTGGTCCCGCGGCCTCGACATCGCCGAAGCCGATGGTGGAAATGGCCTCAAAGCTGAACCACATGCCGTCGCCGAAGGTGAGGCATCCTGGGTCGGCAAGCCAAACCATGAGCGAGCAGAAGAGGAAGAGCACGCCGAATATGGCCGTGATGTGCGCAAACCCCGTGTGCCGCAAGATGTTGCCGAGCATGCGCGCGTTGCGCAAAATGGGGTGCTTCGGCCTGATCGCGGACATGCGATCGAGTTCGCGCTCGGGCACGCAATCGAGTTTGTGCTCGGTAATGCGGCCGGTTGATGGGGCTTTTCTGGCTTGAGAGGCGGAGGAGTTGGGTTCAGCTGCGGGCTCTGCCGAGCCTGCCGCCTCGTGTGCCAAGGGCTGCTGCTCGTTAGT
>UQBS01000080.1 GCA_900539345.1 uncultured Coriobacteriaceae bacterium
GCCTTGGAGCCGATGCCCTGGGTCTCGGAGTTGTCGCCGACGGTCACGGTCGCGACCTTGCCGTCCTTGACGGTCACGGTCACGGGCACGGTGCCGCCGATGCCCTTGCCCTCGGCGGTGTACTCGCCGTCGGTGTAGGCAGCGTCAGAGGCGGGAGCCTCGTCGGTCTTCTCGGCCTCGGCCTCAGCCTCGGTGGTCTCCTCGGCGGGAGCGGCCTCCTCGGCCTTCTCGCCCTCGGCCTCGGTGGTCTCCTCGGCCTTCTCAGCCTCGGTGGCCTCGGGCTCGGCGGCCTCAGTCTCGGTGGTCTCGGCCTCAGTGGTGGCCGGGGCCTCTACCGTGGCAGCGGGCTCCTCAGCAGGAGTGTAGGTCTTCTGCTGGGGCTCGCCGCAGCCAACTGCAGTGGCCACGAGGGCCGACATCGCAGCGGCAGACAGGCCGATCAACGCGCGGTTGTTCATTATTGCCTCCTTGACGGTTCCGAGGCCTTTTGCCTCGAAGCGGTACACCTGTACAGAGCACGTACATATTGGCGTATTTTTTCCCCATGTGGTGACATGACACAACCTGCCCACAACGGCCTTCATATAAGTTTCGCGTTCGCAACACGCAGTTAACGCAATTCGTCCTCGTATCGCTAGAATGAAGGTCCCGAAGTGCAAGGGATTCAAACCCACAGCGCACTCGGAAACCCCAGCGGCGCCACTGGCACATCCGGCCCCCGGCGTCGCACCACCGTGCGGCACTGCCGCCTTGCCGTAAGGAGCGCACATGGATAAGACCCGTATTGTCGTCACCGTGCTCGGAGCAGACCGCTGCGGCATCGTCGCCGCCGTCGCCGGAGCGCTGTCGGAATGCAACGCAAACATCGTCGACATCTCCCAGACCATTCTGTCTGGCATCTTCACGATGACCATGCTTGTCGACCTCGACGAGACCAAGACGACGTTCGACGCCCTGCGCGACACCCTGCTGTCCCTCAGCGAGCAGCTCGACGTTCAGATTCAGGTGCAGCGCGAGGACGTCTTCCGCTTCATGCATCGTATTTAACCCACGATACGCTGCGGTCCACCGTGTGAGGCCACATGCCGAGCACGGCCAAGCACGGCGGTCTTGCATATCCCGCCGCAGCGTATTCACTCCCTCTATCTTTGATTGACCCGCTTTAGGAGAGGCACCCCATGCAACAGCCCACTGCAGGCACCGCAATCAACTCGCAGCAACCGCACGAGGTGCCTGAACCCTGCGACATTTACGAGCGTTTTTCTGAAACGTACAGCATCGACCCGCATCAGTTCGAGCGCTCCAACGTCAAGCGCGGCCTGCGCAACTCCGACGGCACGGGCGTGGTTGCCGGCATCACCAAGATCTCCAACGTTCACGGCTACGTGGTGAACGAAGGCGACCAGGAACCCTGCGAGGGTCGTCTGACGCTTCGTGGTTACAGCATCAACGACCTGGTCGAGGGCACCGCCGGCAAGGGCCGCTTCGGTTACGAGGAGCTTGTGTACCTGCTGTTCTCGGGCCACCTGCCCACCAGGCAGGACCTCGCCACGCTCACGAGCCTGCTCGACTACGAGCGCGACCTGCCCCGCGGCTTCGTGAACGACCACATCCTCACGAGCCCCTCCGAAGACGTGATGAACATGCTGAGCCGCTGCGTGCTTCATCTCTACTCCACCGACCCCACGCCCAACGACACCGGGTTCAAGCACGAGGTGGACACCGCGCTCAGCCTCATCTCGCGCATGCCGCGCATCGCCGTGCTTTCGTACTACTCCATCCAGCAGTGCTACCACGGTGGCGACATGGTGTGGCACGGCCCCCGCGCCGGCCTCTCCACCGCCGAGACGATTCTGGACGCCCTGCGTCCCGACCACGCATACTCCGACGACGAGGCACACATGCTCGACGTCATGCTCATGCTGCAGGCAGAGCACGGCGGCGGCAACAACTCCACGTTCACCTGCCGCGTGCTCACCTCCAGCGGCACCGACGCCTACTCGGCCTACGCCGGCGCCATCGGCTCGCTCAAGGGCCCCAAGCACGGCGGCGCCAACCGCAAGGTGCGCGAGATGTGCCTCGACATCGAGAGCCACGTGGACGACTGGACCGACGAGGGCCAGGTGGCCGACTACCTGCGCCGCATTGTGCGCAAGCAGGCCGGCGACGGCACGGGCTTGGTCTACGGCATGGGCCACGCGGTGTACACGCTCTCTGACCCGCGCGCCATCATCTGCCACAAGTACGCCTCACGCCTGGCGAAGGGCACCGAGTTCGAGCGCGAGCTCAAGCTCCTCGAGAACATCGAGCGCATGACGCCGCAGGTCATGGCCGAGGAGAAGGGCACGCGCAAGGTCCTGTGCGCCAACATCGACCTGTACACCGGCTTCGTGTACAACATGCTCGGCATCCCGGTGGACCTGTGCACGCCCATGTTCGCCACGGCACGCATGGCAGGCTGGGCAGCGCACCGCTTCGAGGAGCTCGAGAGCGGCAAGCGCATCATCCGCCCCGCCTACAAGAGCGTGATCCAGCGTCGCGACTACGTGGACATCGACGACCGCGACGCCAACTTCGGCGAGCTCGAGCCTGAGCAGATACGGACCTCCGCCCGCTCCAACCCCGACGCCATCGGCGACTAAGGGCGGCGTCGGCACCAGCAGCGCCGCTGACGCCGAGAGTTTCATCCAACAACGCATGCAAACAAGGAGGGGGTCGCCCGCAAGGACGACCCCCTCCTCTCGTAGATATGTCAGGCAGCGCTACAACCTAGAGCAGCGTGAGCTTCGGGCCGTCGCCGGCCGGGCGGTCAGAGCGCGGGCGCGCGTCTCCGCCACCCAGGATGACCGAGCCAGTGGAGGCAACCGTCTTGGGCAGGTGGTCGACAAGCCACTCGTTGGCGCGCATACGCAGCGCCATCTCGCACATCTTGGGCATCTGGCCCGAATCGAGAAGACTCTGGTAGGCCTCCTGCTCGTGGCCGGGGGCCATCTGGCTCACCACCGCGGATATGTCCTTCTCGTCGAGCTGGATGTCGAGGTGGTCGGCCAGAGAGTCAAGCGCGAGGCCGCGACGCAGGGCGTCCTTTGCCTGGGTGTCGAGGTCGGCCTCCCAAGCCTCGTGATCGAAGCCGGGCTGAGCGAAGACGTCGTCGAGCGTGAGGCCCTGCATCTGCAGGCGCTGCATCGTCTCGGAGAGCAGCTCGTCGCGCATCTTGGCCACATAGCGCTCGTCGGGCTCGCCCTGCAAACGCGTGGCCAGCTCGGCGGCCGTGAGCTCGAGGAGCTGTGCATGCTGGGCGGCGTCGGCCTGGCGCTCGAGCATCGTGCGGACCTTGCTGCGAAGGCCCAGAAGCGTCTGGGCCTCGGGCAGGTTCTTCATCACCCAACCGTCGTCGATAACGGCCGGCACGCTGTGCTGGATCTCGTCAATCTGCACCTTGACCTGCACGACCTGGTAGTTGACGGAGCCGTCCTCGGCGGGCATGGGAAGCGACAGGCCGTACTCCTTGCGCTCTCGCGGGGCCATACCCACGAGCTGGTCGTCGAACTCGTCGCCCAGCTGGCCCGAACCCACCAGGTAGGGAACGTGGCGACCGGTGAGCTGTGGGAAGGGCTTGCCGTCGAGCGTGGAGTCGAGGTTGAGGCTCACGTGGTTGCCGCGCTCAACCTGCGTGGCAGACGGGTCGTTCTCCCAGGTGGCAAGCTCTTTGGACATGTTGTCGAGGTAGGCCGTCACATCCTTGGAACTTACGGCCTGCTTCTCGGGAACCTTCACGCTCACGGGCTCATACGAGGAAAGCTCATACGAGGGGCGCAGCAGGCACTCCATCTTGAACACGTAGTCTTGACCCTCCACCGGCGGCTCGCTCGTCAGGTGGTCGGGGTCGAGGAACGGCAGGACCGAGGTGCGCAGCAGGGCCTTGGCGAAGAAGTGGCGCTGCACGAACGTCGTGATGAAGGCGTCGAAGGTGCCCTCGCCCATCTGTGCGCGGATGGCCTCGAGGGTGGTCGCGTCGGCAGGCACGCCAAACGTGGCCGCCAAGCCGTCTTTGGCCTGCTTGATGGCCTCGCCGAGCTCATCGGCAGGCGCGGTCACCGTGAAGTGGGCCACGCCCTGGGCGTCCGTGGTCACGAGCACGCCGACGCTGCCGGGCTTGGGGTCGTACTCAAGCTCACACTCGTTGTCGGCGGCGGGGTTCGAGAACTCGGGGAACGCGACCGTCGTCTTCGGGCCCTTGAAATCGAGAATCTCGCCCATGCTACTCGCCCTGCTGTTCCTTGAGGTGGGCGACGTTGGTGGCGTTGGGGCCCCAATCCTGGTCGTTGGGGCGGGGCATCCAGCCGCCGCCGAGCATGTGCACGTGGAAGTGCTGCACGCTCTGGGAGGCGTCCTCGCCAGTGTTCACCATGAGGCGGTAGCCGTTCTTGAGGCCCTTGATCTCAGCCACCTTGCGCACGGCGCCAAAGACGTGGCCCAGCGTCTCCTCGGGCACGTTGTCGCCGATGTTGGCGTAGTGGTCCTTGGGGATAATGAGCGTGTGGACAGGCATGAGGGGCTCGAGGTCATCGAACGCGATGACGTAATCGTCCTCGTAGACCTTTTTGGTGGGAATCTCGCCGGCAGCGATCTTGCAGAAGATGCAGTTCTCGTCCTTCATGGGCACTCCTTAGGTCGAGTTCGAAGCGAATTGTTTGCACGACACAGCTTAACACGGCCTGCTATGTGCGAGAATGACCGTACCACGCATCGCACGCGCCTGGCATAAAAAGGCGCATAGCTAAAAGGATGGAGAGCGGCAATGAAGGACAAAATCGCCGGGTTCATCGTCAAGCGCAGGAAGGCCGTGCTGGTCTTCATGGCTGTGCTCACGGCGGTCGTGAGCCTGCTCATGCTGGGCGTGCACGTCAACACCGACATGACCAAGTACCTGCCCGACGGCTCGTCGATGAAGGCAGGCGTGGAGCTCATGGAGGCAGAGGTTCCCGACGCCGTCTCCACCCATACGCTGCGCGTGATGGTGAGCGGGCTTGATGACGAGGAGCGCGCTTCCCTCGCAGGCAAATTGGGCGAGCTCGAAGGCGTCGAGGCGGTGACGCACGTGGCGGGCGACGCCGCCTACAACCAAGACGACAAGGCGCTCTACGTCGTGGCCATGGCTTACGATTACCGAAGCGCGGGGCAGCACGACCTCGAGGCGGCCATTTCCGACCTCGTTGCGAGCACATACCCGCAGGCCACCACGCTCATCGCCGACGACGACTCCAACTCCAGCGACATCCCCCTCCAAACGCTTGTCTTGGCGCTGAGCCTGCTCTTCTTGATCCTTCTGGCCATGTGCCCCTCGGTGCTTGAGTCGCTGCTGTTCCTCGTGACCATTGGCTGCGCCGTGGGCATCAACCTGGGCAGCAACATCGTCATGGGCGAAGTCTCCTCCGTCACCATGTGCATCGCGGCCCTGCTGCAGCTCGTGCTCTCCATGGACTACTCCATCATCCTCATGAACCGCTACCGCCAGGAACTCGCCCTGGAAAACGTGCCTGAGGGAGTCGACCGGCCCAGCTCCGATCAGCGCGACGCCGCCATGCGCCGCGCGGTGGCAGGTGCGTTCTCGGCAATCACCTCCAGCTCGCTCACCACGTTCGTGGGCCTGCTCGCGCTCGTCTTCATGAGCTTCAAAATCGGCGCCGACCTGGGAATCGTGCTCGCAAAGGGCGTCATCTGCAGCCTTGTGTGCGTGTTCACCATTCTGCCTGCGCTCATCCTGGGCTGCGACCGCGCCATCCGCGCCACGGCCAAACCCACGCTGCATCCCGAACGCGCAATGGCCGGCCTGGCCCGCTTCAGCATGCGCGCCCGCTATGTGGCCTGCGTGGCGTTCGCGATCCTGTTCGCCGTGGCATATATCGCGCAGGCAAACACGGGCGTCTCCTATACGCTCGCCAAGGAAGACCCCATCGCGCAGATCTTCCCCCGCACGAGCACCGTCGTGCTCGTCTACTCCAACGACGACGAGGACGCCGTCGCCGCGCACATCGACGAGATCGAGGGCGTGCCGGGCGTCGAGGCGGTCAACGCCTGGGGCAACACGCTCGGACGCGCTTACAGCGCAAGCGAGCTCACGCAAGTGATGAAGGAGTATGGCGACCAAGCCGGCGACCTGGGCATGGACTCGAGCACCATCAACATCGTGTACTCGCTGTACGCCTCGGGCGAAGACATCGACTCCATGAGCAAGCTTGCCCTGCTCAAACTCTACAAGGCCGACGCCCCCGAAGACGTGCGCCTCACCATCCCGGAGTTTTTGAGCTTCGTGCAGGAAAAGCTTCTGCCGAGCAAGGCGTTCTCCACCATGGCCGACGAGAAGCAGAAGGCAGCCGTCGACGAGATGGCCGCACAGATACAGGACGGCGAGGCAAAGCTGCACGGCGAGCACGCCTCCATCATGGCCGTGACGTTTGCCGGCGAGGCAGGCTCGCAGGAGATGTTCAGCTTCCTCGACGGGCTGGACACCTGGTGCGCGAGCAACCTCAAGGGCGAATACCACCTGGTGGGCGACGGTCCCATGGCCTGGGAGATGAGCAGGGGCTTCCATGACGAGCTCATGCTCATCACGCTGCTCACCGCAGGCGCCATCTACCTCGTGGTGGCCCTCACCTTCCGCAACCTGCTCATACCCGCGCTTCTCGTGCTCATCGTGCAGTGCGGCGTGTACCTCACCGTGCTGGCCACGGGCCTGCAGGGCTACAGCATCTACTACCTGGCACTTCTTATCGTGCAGTGCATCCTCATGGGTGCTACGGTGGACTACGGCATCCTCTTTACGAGCAACTACCGTGACGCCCGCGCGCGCATGGGCGTGGCGCCCGCCCTCGAGAGCGCATACGTGCGCTCCATCCACACCGTCATGACGAGCGGCCTCATCATCGTGCTTGTATGCGGTGCCATCGCTATGTTCGGCAGCGATCCCACCATCGGGCAGATCTGCCAGACCCTCTCCTTGGGCGCGGCGTGCACCATCGCACTCATCCTCGTGTTCCTGCCCGGCATCCTTGCCACGCTCGATCGCTGGGTTGCGGGCAAGGGACGTCTGTGCAAGGGCACCGAGGTTGTCGAAGGGGCGGACACAGACCACACGGAGTAGGTGTAAATTTGTGCATCTCGCGAAGATGCACAAGAATGGAAGTTTGTGCTTGCCTCACGACGCTCTAAAGAGTACAGTATTTCTTCGCTGCGCGCCGTTAGCTCAGCTGGCCAGAGCAGGGGACTCTTAATCCCAAGGTCCAGGGTTCGAATCCCTGACGGCGCACCAGTTCGACTTTCAAACGCCCGAGATGCCCCGCGCATCCCGGGCGTTTTTCGTTTCTGGGCCAACGACGGGCACCGGGGCTTCGAGAGGCGCCACGCACCCGCATATCCCCCGCCCTCCCAGGGCCTCGTGCGCCAGAATCGCCAGAAGTCTGCGTAATAACAAGAGCAGCTTTCATGCCAAAAAAGGGGCACCTCATCTACCTGCGGCGATGTTGTCAGCAAGGAGGTGAAGGTGACCCTTTTCACGTTGGTCCCAAGTTATAACGCAGACTTTTGGCACTTTTCGTTATCGGGATGTCGCAGACACGCGGCTCGCAATAGCCGTGCCTGTCCGTTAGTACGCAGTTCGCCCCCCAGACGATGAACGAGTGGGCATACGGCACTTCACCATTGCAACACCACAAGCAGAAAGCGCGTTCGATGAGGTCGGTTGGGCCTAATCATCGTTTCTAGCTCAGCGGCACGGCGTCCGCTGGGTCGGCAACCACCTGCACGATGAGTTTGTGGGGCAAGCACACAACGGTCTGGCCGCGCCCAGAGACCCAGCCCTGCTTCACGCACGTCTGGTTCGAGCAGTCAGACTCAAGGCAGCGCACGCACCCATTGGCCACCTCGATGATGTTGGTCCCCAAAGAACCCGTGACTGTGATGGTCGCGTCTTCGCCAAGGGAAAGCACCTGGTAGAAGCCATCGGAGTTTTGGATGACCGCATAGAGCGCGACAGCGGCATCGCCGCCACTCGAGGCAGTGTACGTTGAGCCCGCGTCGACGCCCAAGTCCGCAGAACCCTGGCCCGAGGCTGCAGGCAGGCCTCCGGCATCGAGGCTCAAATCTGCGGTGCTCTCGCCCGAGGAGGCAGATAAGCCATCGGCGCCGAGGTCGGAAGCCTGAACATCAGAGCCGCTGCCATCGAGGTTGGGCGATTGAGCGTTCACGCCACCAGCGTCAAGTCCAGACGTCTGAGCGTCCAGGTCGCCTGAGGTGCTCGCAGAAGACGGCTCCGCCCCCGAGGTGACCACGGAGACGCCCGCTCCCGTCTCGATGCCGCTCCCCTCGCCCAGCGAGACTCCCGGCACGCCCTGCACACCGAAGCCAAACCACAGCACACAGCACACGCCGAGCGCGGCAAATAGCGTCGTCGCGCCCACGGCCACGTCGGCCGGACGAATGCCCCACCCGCGCGACCCATGGGCGGCGTCGTCAAACGCCGGAGCAGGCCGTCCGCTGCGGCCACCGTCCCAAGCCCTGCGCTGTGCCTCGCTCGTCTTCATCGCGTCCTACTTCGTATTTTTAACGGCCATGTAGCCGTGCGACTCAAACCCATTGGCAAACGTCGCCTCGTCGGACTGGTCCACGAACATGGCAGCAATCTCGGGATGGTTCTTCTCAACCCAGGCCGAACCCTCCTCGATGCCCATGACCGACAGGGTGGTGGACAGGGCATCGCCCTGCATGGAATCGGTACCGATGAGCGTGACACCGAGCATGTCCGTCTGAGCCGGATAGCCGGTCTTCGGATCGAGGATATGCCAGTACTTCTGCCCGTCGAGCTCGAACTCCTGGTCGTACAGGCCGCTAGAGGTGATGGCCTCGTCGCAAATCTCCACCACGCCGGCAAGCGAGCTCATCGAGTCCTTGGGGTCGCGCAGGCCCACGCGCCAGGGGCTTCCATCAGGCTTGGAACCGATGGCATAGACGCTCGAGGTGCCCAGGTCCACCAGACCCGACGTACATCCCGCCTGCTCAAGCTTGTCTACCAGGCGCGCGGCGATCCAGCCCTTGGCGATGCCGCCCAAATCGAGGCGCGCCTCGGGGTCGCCCATGATGACCGTCGTGCCATCGAGCACAACCTGGGTGTAGTCGATATGCTTGAGGCCTTCGGCGATTTCCTCGTCGGTGGGCTTCACGGCGTTGATGAAGTCCCACAGCAGGCTCACCGAGCCAATGGTGATGTCGAAGGCTCCATCGGTCTGGCGGCCGTACTCAAGACCGGCGGCAATGAGGTCTGCCGTGTCGGCGCTTACCTCCACAGGCTCGCCGCCCGCCTCGTTGATGCGCACGATCTCGGCACCCTCTTTGCGGGCAGAGAAAAGGTCCTCGTACATCGCACAGTCTTTGATGCACGAAGCGACCACGTCGGCATCCACACCATATGCCGTGATGTTCACAAGCGTGTTGAAGGCAAACGTCGAAGCCTTGACAGGCTCGGCCTGCGCTTCAGCGGTGGCGGCGCCGCCCTGCTTGTCGGAACTTTCTGCGGCGTCGGCCAGACGGCCACCGGCCAGGCCGATGAGGCCAAGCCCGCCCATGAGCGCCGTGCCGCAGAAGGCACGTCGGTCGATGCGCGGGCCCAGCGAAGCTTGAAAGGTCTTTTTTGCGTTAAACATGGGATTCACTCGTTTCAAACTGGTCGTTCGACTCTGCGGTTTCAGGTGCCGCGCACGGCGCGGGGGCAGCATCACTCTTTGTGGCACCTTCCCGCCGTGCAAGCTCGCGCGCGCGGCTCTTAAAGAGGTTCGACTTG
>UQBS01000081.1 GCA_900539345.1 uncultured Coriobacteriaceae bacterium
GGCGTTGGACCAGCGGCGCACCATGGTGTCGTCGTAGGCCTCGTTCTCGATGATCCAGTTGAGCCAGCACAGGCCCAGGGCGCCGTCGGTGCCGGGGCGCAGGGGCAGCCAGATGTCGGCCTCCTTGCCAGAGGGGCAGATGCGCGGGTCAACGAGGATGTGGTGGGCAGCATGGGCCATGACGTCGTTGACGCCACGGTTGTTGGTGTCGTAGTTGGAGATTGCGGTCTCAGTACCCCACTGGACGTAGACCTTCGGCTCCTGCTCGACCTCCATCCAAGGAGAGCCCATCTCGTCGGTCATGATGCCGCCGAAGTGACGCGGGCCCTTGCAGACCTGGTAAGCAAGGTGAGCGTTGGGGGTGCCGAAGAGCTGCTTCATGCCCTGGTAAGGACCAAGCGACCAAACGCGGGAGGTACCGCACATAACGAAGATGGACTGTCCGCCGTACTTGTCGACGCACTCGCCCAGACCCTTGCCGGCAAGCTCGAAAGCCTCGGCCAGAGAGATGCGGACCCAGCCGGGATCGTCCTCGCCCTTGGGGTTGGTACGCTTGACGGGGTAACGCACGCGGTCGGGGTGATAGGCAGCCTGCAGCGAAGCCTGAGACTTCGAGCAGCTGTGACCACGGGAATGGTTGGACTGATCGTCGCCCTCGATCTTGACAGCCTTGCCGTCCTTGACGGTGACCCACACGCCGCACTCGATCTTGCCGCAGGCACGGCAGCAAGAACGGACACGCTTGACCTCGCCGGCGTTCTCGTCGACGCCCTCGGCCAGAGCCTGCAGCGGCTTGGTGGTCGAGGAAGCGAGAGCGCAAGCAGCCGCTGTGATTGCGGTTGCCTTGACGAAGTTACGGCGGCTCATGGTGAGCTTAGCCATACGTTCTCCCTCCATAGTGGTGGATGTTCGCACCCGTTTGGGTGCCGGTGTTGCCAAAGGACCCGCGCCGGCGTCGTGCCGGCCTCGTGCGCTCACTCCGGAAGAGAGCGTCGGCGGCATCGACTGCAAGGCGTCCCCCACATGCCGCACGCGCCTTTCGGCAACGGTTGCATACTGGCCCGCACACGTCGGTGTCGACTCAAGACGCATGGTCGATTCTGGTGGGTTCGTTCCTTGGATGAGGGCCGCCGCAAGAATCATGAACGTGAGATGATGAGGTGTTTACCTGGTACTTTCTTGATGTATGACGTGGGTTATTCGAAAAGGCAGCCGGAACGAAACCTCCCAGCGCACGTCCAAAACAAGTCGAACCTATCCCCGAATGCCCCTGCGAAACCCCCGCGGGCATGCGTATAATGCCTGAACGTATGAGGACATAAGGGGCCAGGGGGAGACAACCGATGTCGCAATGGACGCGTGAGATCACGCATGCTTTGGGATTCAACGAGCAGCACGCCGAGCCAGGAACAGGCGCGGCGCTGGCCTTTGCGTTCGGGGCCGCCCTGCAGGCGCCGTTCAGCATCTTCCATACCACCACGGCCACCTTTACCCCCGAGGCAGCGCATGCCGTGTCTATCGCGTTCCTCTTGGCTATGGCGGTGTTCGCAGGCATCGTGTCGTATCGCCGGTCCGAGACCTACGACTACTTCCACAAGCCTTCCTGCGCTATCACCTGGTCGCTCGTGTGCGCAGCCGTGGTGGGGGCGATTCCCCTTCTCGAGGCGGCGCAGATGGCGAACGTCGTGCTCCTGGCAATTGTGGGCGCCGCGCTTGGCGTGGGTCTCACGGCCATCTTCTTGTTCCTGGCGCACCTCTTTACGCGCACCTATATACCTGACATCGTAAAACGCGCGTTTGCGGGTGCGGCTTTTGCCATTCTTCTTGAGGCCGTAATTATCGTGCGCTTGCCCGATCCCTGGGGCTACGTCGCATGCGCTGTGCTCCTGGCCATCAATGCGCCAATTCTGGTCATGCTGCTCAAGACCGCCCCGGCAATCGGCGACATCGGTCATTTCAGGGCATTCAGCGAACGTCCTGGAGAGTTTCGCCTCTTTGCAGCCAAAATCGCCATGCCGGTGGCGTGCACGGGCATCGTGCTGCGCATGTTCTACGCCCAGTCGGAACACTTCGCGCAGAGTCTACCGGGCCCCGGCTTTCTCAACGACGTAACGTTGGCGCTGTTCATCGGCGTTGCCTACGTCATCACCTGCTTCGCCATCTACGGCGTGCGCAGCTTTGGCTGGCCGTTTGCCCAGTTCTTCAGCTTCCTCATCCCGCTCGTATGCCTCTATGGCTCCGTCAGCGTCTCAACCATTGTCGCAAGCTCAGCAACCTACGATGGCGGCACAGCCATGATGGTATGCGTCACACTGGCGCTTACCTGGTCGTTCATGGGCGGGGCGAGCCTTGAGTACCTGATTCGCAGCGCCTCGGTGTTTGGCATGGGTCTGTCGAGCTTGGCCATGGGCATCCTTGTGGGCGGTGTCTTCGTGCACGCAGGCCTTCTGGGCACACCGCTGGGCAGCGTCTTGCTCGCGCTCGTATGCCTCGCCATGGCCATCGGCTACCTGCCGCCCCGACCTGCGCCCAACCTTACGCGCTCGAATTACACCACTCCCCTGCGCTCGGCGACGGCGCCCGACGACGAGCCGGAAGAGGCAGACGACGAGATTGCAAGCGAAGAGGAGCTCGCCAGCGAGGCGGCCGCTGCCGCAAAACCGCATGCTCCCGTGAGGGGCCGCTTTATGCGCCGCTGCGACACCGTAGCGCGAACCTTCTTGCTCTCTGCGCGCGAGACCGAGGTGCTCTACCTGCTCGCCAAGGGCCGCTCGATGAACCACATCATGGAGGAGCTCGTCATCTCCGAAGGCACCGCGAAGACTCACATCAACCACGTGTACAAGAAGCTCAACGTCCACTCCCGCCACGAGCTCCTCGACCTCATCGAGTCCATCGAGGTAGAAGATGTGGACTTCGAAGGATAGGGCGACAGTTTCCCGCTGCCAACCACTCACAAAAAAGCCCGGCAACTCATGCGCGCCGTCGCACTGAGTTGCCGGGCTTTCGTTTGCTGCACCCACCCGCAGACGAGATTCCGCCCATTAAAACGCGGGTTCTCGCGCGTAAGGCGCGCGGAGCCGCAGCGTACACATAGTACACCAGGGGTGCGCACCGCGCGTAAGCCTTCGCGCACGGAGCGTTCTTAGCGACGAGTCCCGTGGAGAACGAAGCGGACAAGGTTCCGCCCACTAAAACGCGGGTTCTGATGCGCAAGGCGCACAGGTGCGATGCGTACTAGATGTACACCAGGGGTGCGCACCGCGCGTGAGCACCTGTGGAACGCAGCGCGTGAGGCTCCGCCCATTAAAAACGCGGGTTCTGATGCGCAAGGCGCGCGGGGCCGCAGCGTACACATGGTACGTAAGGTCCCGCGGAACGCAGCGCATCAGGTTCCGCCTCATCTACTCGTCGCGTTCCCAGGTGGCTTTATTGGTTTCGGTTTCCCACACCTCCACCTTGTAGCAGGTAGGACCCACTTGGTCGGCGCACCACTTCGCGATGTTCTCAGCTGTGGGGTTGCACGGCAGGGTCTCGTTGAGGTTGGTGTGGTCGATGACGCCGTGGATGTTCTTCTTGATGCGCGTGAAGTCCACCACCATGCCGTCCTCGTTGAGCTCGGCGGCCTTGCAGTGCACCACGACGATCCAGTTGTGGCCGTGCAGCGCCTCGCAGTAGCCCTCCAGGCAGGAGTTCACCGCGTGGGCACCGGAAATCTCAAGTCGTTTGCTCACGTAATACATGCTCATTACCCCTGGTATTCGTCAAAGAGGGCCTTGAACGCAGGCAGAGAGTTCTCGATGGTCTCCTTAGCCACGCAGTAGGAGATGCGCACCCAGCCGGTCATGCCGAAGGAGTCGCTCGGCACAAGCAGCAGCTCATGGTTGTCGCGGGCGCGCGCGGAGAACGCCTGGGCGTCGGGCTCGAGGGCACGCACCCACAGGTAGAAGGCACCCTCGGGCTCCACGCACTCATAGCCGATGCCGCGCAGGCCTGTGAGCAGGATGTCGCGGTTCGTGGCGTAGGCGGCAACGTCGGAAGGCAGCGTGCAGCACTTCTCCACCACCTTCTGCACGATGGCAGGGGCGCACACATAGCCCAGGGCACGGCCGGCGCCGCAAATGGCAGCGTAGACCTCCTTGTGGGCGGGCATGGTGTTGGGCACGAGAACGTAGCCGATACGCTCGCCAGGCAGCGACAGCGACTTCGACCAGGAGTAGCACACCGCGGTGTTCTCGTAGATGACAGGCACCCACGGCACCTCGACGTCGGCGTAGGCAATCTCGCGATAAGGCTCGTCAGCAATGAGGTAGACCGTGCGGCCGTTGGCCTCGCTGGCGCGACGCAGGATGTCGGCGACGCCCTCAAGCACCTCGCGGGGATACACGGCACCCGTGGGGTTGTTGGGCGAATTGATGATGACCGCGCGCGTCTTGGGGCCGATGCGGCCGGCAAGGTCGGCGAGGTCGGGATACATGGTGTCCTGGCACGCAGGCGACAGCACGCAGGTGCAACCAGCGTTCTCGATCCACATACGGTACTCGGGGAAGAAGGGGGCGATGACCACGATCTCGTCGCCCGGCTCGGTAAGAGCGCAGATACTGGCGTCGAGTGCGGCGGCTGCACCCATGGTCATGTAGAGCATGCTGGCGTCGTACTGGGTGCCGAAGCGCTCGTTCAGGCTGTTCGCAATGGCCGTACGCGTGGAGACGTAGCCCGGGGCCGGAGTATAGCCGTGCAGCTCGACGGCGGGTGTGTCGAGGGCCTCGATGAACGCCTGCTTCACCTGGGCGGGAGCCGGGATGGAGGGGTTGCCGATGGAGAAGTCGAACACCTTGTCGGCACCGATCTGCGCCTTGCGGGCCAGGCCGTAGGCGAACAGCTCGCGGATTGCCGAACCCTGGGCGCCCAGCTCATAGTACGTAGGATTGCAGCTCTCAGGCATGGAAACTCCTTTGCATGTAGGGGCGCCCCGCCGCCGGCCCGGCCCAGCGTGTAGGCATCGGCCGAGAAGGTAACGAGCGAAGCGCAAGTGAGATGCGCGCTATCATAGTGCGCTTGGAGACGACACGGGTCCACAGCCCGCTAAGCGACAAAAAAGCGCCCCCGACGTGCATCGAGGGCGCTGGAGAAAACCTTATGGCTGAACGCCGCGTTCTAAACCGGCAGCACGCCTACTTCGTGGGCTGGAAAAGCTCACCTGCGGTGGTGGCGAGGCCCGCCAGGCCCTGAATCTCGCTGGGGATGATGATCTTGGTCGCCTGGCCGTCAGCCACCTGCGCGAGAGCCTCGAGGCTCTTGAGGGTAAGCACTGCCTGGTCAGCGCCGGCGGCCTTCACCATCTCGATACCTTCGGCCGTAGCCTTCTGAACTGCGAGGATAGCCTGCGCCTCACCCTGAGCCCTAAGGATGGCGGCTTCCTTCTCAGCCTCGGCGGCGAGAATCTGCGCCTGCTTGGAGGCCTCGGCGCGGAGAACGGCAGACTGCTTCTCGCCCTCGGCGACCAGAATGGCCGATTGCTTCTCGCCCTCTGCCTGCAGGATTGCCTCGCGGCGCTCACGCTCGGCCTTCATCTGCTTTTCCATGGAGGCGCGGATGGCCTGCGGGGGCTCGATGTCCTTGAGCTCGACGCGGTTGATCTTGATGCCCCAGGCGTCGGTGGCGTCGTCGAGCGCGATGCTCATGCGGGAGTTGATGGACTCGCGCGAAGTGAGCGTCTGGTCAAGCTCGAGGTCGCCGATGATGTTGCGCAGCGTGGTGGCGGTGAGGTTCTCGATGGCGGCCATGGGGTCGCTCACGCCGTAGCAGAAGCGCTTGGCGTCGGTCACCTGGAAGAAGACGACAGTGTCGATCTTGACGGTGACGTTGTCGCGCGTGATGACGGTCTGCGGTTCGAAGTCGACGACGTTCTCCTTGAGCGAGACCTTGGCGGCGACCTTCTCAACGAAGGGAAGCTTCAGGTGCAGGCCGGCCTTCCAGGTAGAACGGTAGGTGCCGAGGAACTCGATGATCCATGCGTCAGTCTGCTCCACCATGCGGATGCAGCGCGAGATGGCATAGATCACGATGAGCGCGGCGATGATGATGACCAGGATGCTGGTCAGGTCAGTTCCGTACATCATAGGTAGAACCCCTTTCGTAGCTGCGGAGCTTTCATATCAAACAAACTGCACGTGCGTTAGCCGAGCGGGCTGACGACCAGGACAGTGCTCTCCACCGCCTCGACGCGCGCCTTGCTGCCGGCCGACAGGGCCGAGCCATCCTTGGTGCGAGCGGTCCACGAGACATCGGCCAAGCGTACGCGGCCCGTGCCGTCCTGGGGAATGCCCTGCACCACGGTGACCGAGCGGCCCACGTACTCGTCGGAGTTCGTGACGGCATCCTTCTCCTTGGACTCGCTCGACTTCTTCATGAAGGGGCGCAGCGCCACCAAACCCAGCGCCGAGCACACCACGAAGACGATGACCTGCACGAGCAGGTTAGTCACAAAGAAGCTCGCAACGAAGGTGATGGCAGCACCCAGGCAGAACCACAGGCACACGAGCGCAGGCGCCGCGGCCTCGGCCAGGCCCAGTGCAACGGTGATGCCGAGCCAGATGATGGGCGACATGAACGCACTCCTTTCTATCTCCCCTTGGTACCTATATATAGATGCGACCAGTATAACCCCACACCGGACAGTTTGAGTAGCATGGGCAAGATAGGCGAGGTGGGGGCCGTCTTTCGAGTCACTGCCGTTCGCGCTTGTCAGGCACTCTATCGCGGGCCTGCGCTGTCACTCCTTGTGAAAATGCAATCGAGCCGCGGCAGAAGCGCGGCCTTGGGTTCGCTACACTTGACACGTCGGTCATTGTCCACGAAGGGATACATTCATCATGAAGCTCGGCATCCTGCTCATGAACACCGGAACCGCAGACGAGCCCACCGTCGAGGCCATCGCGCGCTATCTGGGCGAATTCCTCATGGACCCCGCCATCATCAGCGCGCCGTACCTCATCCGCAAGCCCCTGGTGCAGCACATCTGCAAGACGAGGCCGCAGCACACGGTGGACAACTACCGCGCGTTCTGGACACCGGAGGGCTCCCCTTTCATGATTGCGAGCAAGGCCCAGGCCACGCACCTGCAGGAGACGCTTCGCCTGCGCGGTGAGGCGGGCGCCCACGTGGTACTCGCCATGCGCTACGGCAACCCGAGCATCGCTGCGGGGTTGGAGGAACTGCAGCAATCCGGATGCGACACCGTGGTGCTGCTCCCCTGCTACCCCATGCAGGTAAACGCCTGCGCGGGCACCTGCCTCAAGGAGGCGCGAGCTCAGATTGCTAAGCTGGGCAAACGCGGCTGGAAGCCCCGCGTGGTAGACGTGCCGAGCTTCTACGACCAGCCCGCATGGCGCGAGGCGCTCATCGAGGCCGTGCAGACGGCCTGGACCTACACGCCCGGTTCCAAGTTCCTCGTGAGCTGCCATTCCACGCTGCTGGCCGACATCGAGGCCGGCGACCCGTATCGCGACCAGGTAGAAGCCACGCGCGACTTTCTCGCTGAGGCGCTCGGCATTCCCGAGCAGGACGCCCTCACCTGCTATCAGTCGCGCTTCGACAACCGCAAGTGGCTCCAGCCCCTCACCGAGCCCACTGTGGTGGCCCTTGCCGAGCAGGGCGTGCGCGATATCTGCGTTGTGTGCCCCATCTTCACCGCCGAGAACACCGAGACGGCCATCGAGGTCGACCGCGACCTGCGCGCGACGTTCATGGAGCATGCCGGCGAGGGTGCCCGCTTCACGTACGTGCGCGCGCTCAACGATGCCCCCGGTCTCATCGGCGCGCTCGCCGACGCCGTGCAAGACGCGCTTGCCGGCCAGGCCCCCGACGTCCTGACCACCGGCCTGGGCGCCGACACGAACGTACCCCGCCCCGTCTCCGAGCACTGCCCCGCGCATAAGTAGGAGTAGGGGCGCAGGCGCAAAAGGCCTTCCTGCCCAGAAGCTACCGCCCCGCCGGCTCAACATATCACCGAACAACAAAGCCCGGCTGCCCCTACACTTTGGGGCAGCCGGGCTTTTACCATTGCCGCATGCCTCACAAGCAACTGTGAGCACGTCACTGCAAAAAACTTTCGATGAATCGAAAGTTCCGGCGATTTGGAGGCAAGTCTTCGGGTCAATCGAAAGTTTTGCTGTTTTGGAAGCAAGTCTTCGAGTCTATCGAAAGTTTTTCAACCTCCAAAGACACATCTTCATGTCCATCGAGAACCCTGCATCGTGCGGCTTCCCCTCTCGTTGCCGCCGGCTTCACAATGCTACCGGGGCAAACCGAAAGTCCCCGGCGTCAGCCTCCCGCTCAACGAGTTCATCCAAGCAAAAGGTCATATATATGGGCAAATACGTCACTTTGCCCTCTTGGGAAACATTCTCTCGAGATAAAACGATGGCCTCCGGAATCCTAAGTCCGGGTTTTGCCAAAAGATTATCGAGTGCGGCATGAGACCGCACCTTCACACCTGATTTCACCTCGATAGGGACGACTCTTCCGCCCTTGCTGTCGACAAGAAAATCGACCTCGCCCTCAGCGGTCGTAAAGTAATACCATGCCGGTATACCCAGGGCGGCAAGCTCCTGGGCAACAGCGTTTTCAAAGACGCCGCCCAGATTAACGCTCTTCTGGTCAAGGTAGATTGCACGGGCAGTGCTTTGCGGATAGCGAGAGACGAGCATGCCCGTATCAGACTCGTATAGCTTGAAGAAGGACGCGCTTTCGGTACGCAAAAGCGGGCTTCTTGCCTCGGTCGCACGAGACACGTTGAGTCCAACGCCCGCATTTGTCAACCAAAGAAAGTCTTCCGCGTACTCATCAAGGCGCGCGCCCTCTCTGAGCGACGATAGGATGAAACGGTGATTCTCCCCCTCAAGTTCCAACGGGAGATGATCAAAGATGGAGCGGACCGCAAAAGCTCGCTTACCGGCATACTTCGCAATATCGGTCCTATATTGATCGACCAGCTCACTTTGCAGCTGCCTTGTGCGTATGAGAGAGTATGAGGAATCGATATAGTCCTGCACCACTTCGGGCATTCCGCCCGCCACGAGGTAGGAGCGAAAGTTTCGCAACATGGCTTCATGCACGTAGTCTTCGACAGGAGCCCTGTTCACCATATGATCGCGAATACCCGCCAACACCTCGGCGGACACCCCGACAGCCCAGCAGTACTCTTCGAAATCCAACGGACGCATGGTAATGCGCTCAACGTATCCCACAGGGAACGACGAGATTCCCTTGAATTCCGTTCCCAGCATGGATCCCGAGAACACATATGAGAAACGCCCGTCTTCCACCAGGGCTTTCATGAGAGTGACGATTTCCGGGAACTCTTGAATCTCATCGACAAAGATGAGTGTATCGCCCTCAACCAGGGTTTGCTTGGAGAGCATCGCTACGCGGGACACAAAATCCGCCGCATCCCGAGCTTTTGTAAGGGATTCACGAGCGTCGGCGTCAAGCAGCAGGTTGGCCTCGTAGTAGACCCCATAGTTCGAGCGGCCGAAGTCACGTATGGCATAGCTTTTGCCAATCT
>UQBS01000082.1 GCA_900539345.1 uncultured Coriobacteriaceae bacterium
GCTCGACGTAGCAGGGACGGTCCTGGACGATGGAGCCGGGCTGACGGATGCAGCCCATGAGGATGTCGAGGATGGCGTCACCCTGCGCGGCCTGCGCGGAGTTGATGGTCTGGTCGGTAGCAACGCCCAGGGACACACCGGCGTTGGGGCAGCCCTCGACGTAAATCTTGATGGCTTCCTCAATCTTGTCGGCCTCGAGCCAGCACACCTCGGCGGCCTTCTCGAGGGTCCACTCGCTCACGTGCTCCTTCATGATCTGGAACGCGGTGCGGGCGGTCTCGCCGTTGGGCAGCTCGTAGGAGCCGAACATCTCGGGGTCGATGGAGCCGTCAGCGGGGAACGGGTAGGGCATGGCGACGGCGGAGTTCGTCTTCTTGTCCCACACGACGTACTCGTCCTCGGCACCCAGACCCAGCTCGGAGGCACGGTAGGTGAGGCGGGTGTCCTCATGCACGAGGAAGGGCAGGTTCGTCCATTCGCGGCAGAAGTCGTGATCCCACAGCTCGTTCTCGATGATGTAGTTGATCCAGGCGAGCATGAGTGCCACGTCGGTACCAGGACGGATGGGGAGCCACACGTCAGCACGAGCAGCGTCGGGGGTAAGACGGGGGTCGATGACGACCGTCTTCATGCCAGCGTTGCGCAGGTCGGTGACGGCGCGGCCGGTGGAGCCGGTACCATGGTAGGAAGGACCAACGCCCCACATGACATAGGACTTCGTGGGGGTGCACTTGTCCTCAGGCAGCAGGCCGGGCAGGTAGACCTCGGTGACAGGGCCGTCGGCAAGCGAGGTGCCGGCCGTGCCGTTGAGGCAGAACTCCATGTGGTTACGCGGCAGGTAGCACTGGGCGCAGCCAGGCTCGAAGAAGTTGCCGCCGCCCCACACGGACAGGAAGCGTGCCGGCGAGAAGAACTGGGGGTTGCCGCCGCCGCCCGTGGAGCAGACGAGGGACTTGGGGCCCTCCTTCTGGTAGTACTCCCACATGACGTCGCAGATCTCGTCGATAGCCTGCTCCCAGGAGATGCGCTCCCACTGATTGGAGCCGCGCTCGCCCACGCGCTTCATGGGGTACTTGATGCGGTTGGGGTTGTAGAGCGCCTGGATGCCGGCGAGACCCTTGGCGCATACGCCGCCCTTGTTCATGGGGTCGTCGGGGTCGCCCTCGAGCTTGATGACCTTGCCGTCCTTGACGTGGGCGATCATACCGCAGTTGTTAAGACATGCGCGGCACATCGTACGCAGCTTCTTGACCTCGCCTTCCTCTGCCTTCGCCGGAGTGGCGGCAAGCAGGTTCGGGGCGACGTTCGTCGCCATTGCGGCGGCTGCTGCCCCGAAGGCGGCCAGGTTGACGAAGTCACGCCTGGTGATAGTCGACTCTGCCAAAACTTCCTCCCTCTATCACGGTTGAACGTACATATACAAACCCGCAGGTACACGGGGTGGAACCAAAATTGAAAAGTGAAGATGCGCGTTAATCGCGCTGGAAAATGCCGTTTGCGACACCATTCCCGCCGCCGTTTAATCGCGGTTGCTGTAGTGCGTCAGTTGCAAGACGGATTGAGGCGTAGCGTACCGATGTACGTGAGCCTCAATCCAACGCCGCAGATGCCGTGCCACAGCAAGCGCCTACAAGAGCTGACGCCCTGCCTCCGTAATCTTCCAAGCACCGTCGCGCCACTCGATGCCGCCGGCCGTCTCCAGTGCATCAAAGAAATACTGGGGGTAGACGGTCTTGTGGCCCTTTTCGTTGGGCTGCAGCGGGGGCAGTTCGTTGATCTGCGCCTCGATCTCGTCGCGAGAAGCGCCATCTTCAGAGCTGCATGCCCACAGGATCGCGTTGAAGACCTCGCTGTAACCAGGACGATCCTCGTAGAGGGCGTGCATCGTGACACCGGGAGCATAGGCGTCGCGCAAATCCTCGCCCTTCTCGGTAAGCGTGAGACGCACCTCGACCTGAGCGTCATCGGGCAGGCTCTCGTCGGTCTGGGCAGCCTCAAGCGTTCCTTCGTACGGCTCGCCATTAATGAAAACCTGCTCGGCGAGCATGCGACGGCGCACGAGAATGTCCACGACGGCTGCAGGGGTGCGACCAAAAGCGGCATGCCACTTCTCCTGCGCGGCGTTCTCGAGGTCCTCACGCCTCTCAGAGTCGCCTGCCTGCTCGAAGAACCCCAGCAGGACCATCACGGGCTTCTTCAGGTGCGGGTTGTCTTTGATAAGGTCGTGCTCTGTCATCTTTCGTGCGCCTCCCTGCCAGTGAGTTCAGCTGCACACGATTCGTGCAGAGAACCTGCCTTCCTTCCTGCCCGCGCCGCCGGTTTCGCGTTGCGTCTTGTACGTCCGTGTGGGACTTGCCGTCGCTTGCGTATCTCCGTGGCGCAATTCGTACACTACAGACCCACCCCATGGTGAGCGCATGGTCTGCGAGGTGACGAATCGCCGCTCACCATGGGTGAACCGCCGATAATCACCCGTGGAAAGAGTGACTAGTCAATTGTCATTTGAGCAGGTAGATGGAGTTTTTGACACATCTTGCCAAGGTGAAAATAGAATCGGCGCGCATATCCTCCGTCTGCTTCGTTCTGGTCAGACCCTCGATAAGGAATCAGGGAAAGGCGTCGGAAAACGCGGCACACAAAATCAGCCACCCGTTGCCGGGCGGCTGACCACAAAAGCAAGGGTATTTTGTTGTGGGATGAGAAGATGAGCCTCGGGTCTCCCCTGCCAGCCTTACCCCTGCGCCAGCTTTTCCAGCAGCTCCTTGCGGGAGTGAACGTCGAGCTTGGTGTAGATCGACCGAATATGGCTGCGCACGGTGTTCTTCGAGATGACGAGATCCTCGGCGATCCAGTTGGCCGAGCGGCCCTGGGCAAACAGCAGCATGATCTGCCCCTCGCGAGCCGAAATGCCAACGGTCTCGGGGATTGCAGCGATACGAGCCTCGAGGGCATCAGGGTTCAACGCAAGGGATTCAGGACCGAGCAGAGCGCCGGTGGCTGCGTCGTCCGAGCGCACATCGCGAAGCGACCCGCTAGCGGTTCCTGCGGAATAGCCAGCCTGGTAGGGTGCGCACATCGAGCCCGTACCCGCATGGGAAGCGTCGCCGTGCGCCATGAATGCACCACCGCGCCCCGAACCAGGCACGCCAGCTACAGGGACCCGATCTTCTCCCCCACCCTGAGCCAGAACCGAGCCGTCACGCTTCCATGTGAAAATAAACTTGATGTCAGCGTCTGTGAACACAAAAGCAAAGAGTGCCACGATGGCAAACATAAGCGCGGCAGTGACCACCAGGTGGGCCGAAGGCGAATCGAGCAGGCGCGCGCAAGAGATACCCAGGCCCCACGAAGCTGCACTTGCCCCCAGGTAGACGGCCTGGCCAATGCCAAAAGCGCGCACGGGCGAAAATCCAAAGCGAAAGGCGGTGTAGGCCATGAGGCACGTGAACATCATCCAGAGAAGTTCTTTGCCGATGCTCAGATAGATGAGGTTGACCCCAAAAGCCGATACAAAGATGACTGCTACGCCGAGCACCACGAGCATCGCGTAGACGCGCCTCACCGCACGCACAAGGTCGCCCGTGTTGATCATGAAGCATATGACAAGAGAGGCCATGAAGATGGCAAACGCCGTAACGGCACCCGTCTGGGCAAAACCGTCATCTGGCATGGAGCTACAGGCGATACCGCGCGCAAAACCAGCAGTGACGGCAACGAGCGCGGCCGCCAACACAAGACGCACGAAGGAACGCATGCCGGGGGCACGACGGCCACCATGCTCTCGAGCCACAAGAAGTTCGTCAGCGGGAAAGGGGTCGTCTCCGGGCATGATATAGAGCAGTGCGCTCACCAGGGGCAATGCCGCAATAAAGAACGGCTGCCAAGTGAGCGGAATGCCGCTTCCCATGAAGAAGAGAAACGTCGTGAACATGAGGGAGATGGAGCCTGCGGTAAGCACTTCGCGACCACCGAGCGTACCGTACACCTCACCCGTCTTGAGCGCCAGGATCGATGTGCCGAAACCCGTGAGCAAGGCACCCAGCTCGAACACGGGAAAGTCCGAAGCCATGGGAGCAAAAGCGATGAGAAGACTGCCGAGGACGCCCAGACAGCTCACGGCAACAACAAGGGGCCGGCGCGACATGAGCGGCGTCACCTTGCGCCAAAAAGCCGCCGCAAGGAGCAGGGCACACATGATGGCAGGCGTGGAGCACAGATACATTGAGCCCACCTGACGCGCGAACAGGGCATCGTCGGGCCAAAGGGCATACAGACCCGTACCCATATAGCACAGCCAAATCCACGCCCACCAGGCACCAAGGCCCAGATAGCGCAGATACGGCCACTGCTCGGCCAAATGCGACATGCCCTCGGCGTATTTTGAAGCCATCCTTTGTGGCACGGCCAATCCCCTTCTCCCCATGACAGAAGCCGCCATCACCAGACACGAACGCCCAGTTCCGACGGCGATTCCGCAAGGTATGGTAACACGAAGGCCGGCATGTACAGTACGCAATGACAATAGCAACCCATCAGGCAACAGCCAAGAAACACCGGGTAGCCCACAACCGGAAGCAGAGCCCGCCCCTCAAACACAGAACCGATATGGCGGAGAACACCGGACAGCCTGCCAAACGAAGCACCCTCGCACTCTCTAATCAGCTTCGAACCCCACGACGCATCAATCAAGGCATGTCACCTTGCCAAGTAGCATGGCAGCGATGACCAAGACCGTACCGCACACAACCTGCAGCATGCTGCCTTCTCAGGTGGCACGACGACCGCGCTCCTTGCAAGCCCCGCTGTTCCATACCTATAGCCTGCTCGTGAGCTGTCCGTTCAAGTAGCCATTCACCTTGCAAGTCCTCGCTGTTCCATACCTATAGCCTGCCAGCGCAAGAAAAATGGCCGATACTGCCGCATTTTCGCCCATCGTGTATCACGTTTTTGGTCAAGAAGGCCCCTATCAGCATGCAAATAGGGTCACTTTCCGTCCAAAACCAGTTAAAACCGTCGGATTTCCCCTTCAAAAACGGGTTTCTGCCAATCCTCATCTCATCAACTTGATACACGATGCCTGTTTTTGCGGCAGTATCGGCCACTTTTTCTGCTTTGCCCAATCCTCTTGGCGGGACTGCGGCGCAGTGGTAGGCTCCGTCCCATGGATACCGTTCTTTGTCTCAGGTCGGCCTGGGAATACTGGCATGCGGCACGCGTTACCGACGACCCCCAGCTACGGGCCGACCCTGTCGCACGACGCAAGCCGTTGAGCATGCCTCGGTCACGCGCCACCCTTGTTCCCTCGCATGCACCCACTGCCGCCGAACTTTCAGCACTGCAACGAGGATTTGAGCAGTTCGGAGCTTTGAAACTTGCTGACGGCATTCATGAAATCCCTGGTATTACAAATCCGGTCCATATCCTTGTCGCCACAGGGGCGTCCCGTCGGCCCATTGAAGGCTGCGTCATCCATCAGGCGCATGTGCCCTTGGCCGCGGGATCCCTTGTATGGATTGAAAACGGCCTAATGCTCAGCTCCCCGGAACATCTGTATCTGCAGGCCGCCGTAAGGCTTGACCGACTCGAGCTCACATGGTTTGCCAGCGAACTATGCTCGGTTTTCTCCCTGCATCCTGATGACGCGGGCACACTCGCACCCGCCCGTCCCCTTACGACGCTCAAAAAGCTTTCTGACTACATATTGGAGGCTTGCAAGTCCAATCCCTACGGCTGCAAGAAAGCCCTGGCTGGACTCGCATATGCAGTTGAAGGCGCGGCGTCACGCCGTGAGATTGCCTGTGCGCTTCGGATGTGTGTGCCTAGGTCATGGGGTGGGCGCGGGATTCCAAAACCCGTGCTCAATTACGGCCTCACGATTGACAAGCGCCACGCCGCCGTGCACGGTTGGCAACACGTCACAGTTGACATCGCATGGCCCCAAGCCCAGCTCGCCATGGAATACGACAGCGACGCCTACCACCTTGATCCCCGCCGTAGGGCACGCGACAACGACAAACGCGCTGTTCTCGAACAAATGGGCTGGCGGGTACTCCCCTTCTCAACCAAGCAATTTGACTCCATCGCCATGTCGGACGACACGTTCCGACGCATTGGTACCTACTTGGGAATCAAAGACCGCTCGGGCGAAAACCGCTATGACTGGCAGGCACGTCGAAGTCAGCTCATGACACGCCTTTGGCGTCTGTGCAGTAGCGGAATCGAACTCTAGGACCAGCATCCGTCTCAATGCGGCCCGGTCTCACACCCACGACCAAATTGCAACCATGCGGCGTCTCGGACAATGATTCGCATCGATCGTGCCGTATGGAACATTGCATCCCTCATCAGCCCAAAATGGCTCTTACGGCACGTTCGAATCGAAGCAGACAGCCAGCGACACCCCCCGACCTTCCTGCCGTGCCTGCGCCCAGGTCAATGGGCATGAAAAGCCTCCCATTTCTCGGACTTAACTTTCCCTGTCCGAGAAATGGGAGGAAGTTCGCATCCCGGGCCGCCCTCTCCAAACAGAAACACCCCCAGGAAGACCCGATTCCGGGCGTCTTCCTGGGGGTGAGTGTTCTTGTACGGCCTATCTGGCCAGGCATATGCAACGAGCAAGCAGAGGTCTTAGACCTCCATCGTCACGTCTTTCTTGAGGACCTTGGTGAGAACCAGATAGTACACGCCGCCGCACACAAGCCAGATAAGACCCATGGTCTTGGACAGGCTATCGAGGTTGAACCACACGTAGGCGATAATCAGGAAGCCAATGATCGACAGAATCAGGTGCCTGCCCACGTTGCCGGTCCTCTTCTTGTAGAAGAAGTGCCAGATGATGGTGAGGTTCAGCATCATGAAGGCAGTCAGCGCACCGAAGTTGACCAGGCGGCTAATGGCGTCGACGCCGAGTTGCTCAAAAATGGCCACAAGGATGATGGAAAGGATGCCTACGAACAAGGCTGCCACATAGGGAGTCTTATACGTGGGGTGAACCTTTGCCAGAACCTTGGGCATCATGCCGTCACGAGACATGGCGAACAGGATGCGGCTGATGGCGGTCTGAGCAGCCAGAGAGTCGAAGATGCCCCACGCAATGGCGGTTGCCAGGGCGCACAGACCGTACAGGAACTTGCCGCCGGCGATGGAGGCAACCAGGTAGAAGCCGTTATCGAGATCGTCGGCAAAGACGGAGCCGTCCGGGCACAGGCACCCGGCGATGTAGGTCTGGGCCATGAAAAGCACGCCCACCAGCATGAGGGAACCGATCATGGCGCGGCCGGGACCCTTCTTGGCATCCTTTGCCTCCTCGGAAAGGGTCGAAATGGCGTCAAAGCCCATAAACGACAGGCAGCCCAGAGACACGGCGCCCATGACGAGGGGCATGCTGAAGGTCTCCTCGTTATAGAAGGGCTTCAGGGTAAAACCGTTGCTCATGGGATCAGTAGCCAGCCACCAGATGCCCATAACGAGGAAGATGCCGAGAACCAGCAGCTCGCCCACAAGGGCGATACGGTTCAGCATGGCAGTAAGCTCGATGCCGCGGATGTTGACGAAGGTGTTGATGACCACGAACAGAAGGCCCCATGCAATGGTGGGAACCTCGGGCACCAGGCGTTTCATCCAGCTAGATGTACCTGTAGACAAAAAACTGGCCCCGGAAATACTCCGAGGCCAGTCTGCTGAATTGTTACATCATGTAATCGCGAGCCATCCGACCGACCCGCGCCTTGCCTGTCGGCCTTACGCGTCGAACTTGCCGTCGGCCAGGTCGTGGCCGAGCAGGTAACCGTAGGTGATGCAGTTGATGCCGTAGCAGTTGCCCGGGATGGCGAAGTTGTAGTTGTTAGCGTACATGTTGCCCGTCATGTGGCCCACGTTGAAGAGACCGGGCAGCGGCGCGTCGTTCTCGTCGCACACCTGCATGTCGGAGTTGGTGTTGAGGCCACCCATGACGGTCATCATCATGGCGTAGTTGCGGGCGGCATAGAAGGGGCCCTCGGGCTCAATCGGGATGAGGAACTGGGCAGCCTTGTGGAAGTCCTCGTCGACGCCCTTGTCGCACAGCTCGTTGTAGCGATCGACAACGGCCTGCAGCTTCTCGGCATCAAGACCCAGCTGCTCGGCGAGCTCAGGCAGCGTGTCAGCCTTGAAATAGCTGCCCGACTCGATACCGGCCTCCCAGGTTGCAATCATCTCGTCGGCCGTGGAGGCAGGGGTCTCATAGCGCTTGCCGAAGGTGCGCCACTCATATCCGGCGTCAATGATGGCCTGGGCGAAGTTAGCCGTCCAGATGCCGAAGGCGACATGGCCGGGCTGCGTGATGAGGTGGTTGGCCGCGTAAGGAGCGGAGATGTCCTCGCGCTGGTAACGCTCGGTGTTCATGTTGACATTGAGGCCCTGGTGGAAGCCGAGGGGCTCGAAGGAGCCGCCCCAGGCGCCCTGCATCATCGGGGCGACGGAGGTGTGCTGCCAAGCGGCGCCCACCCACAGGCCCATCTTCTGGCCGTCGCCGGGATACAGACCCGTAAGGGCGAAGCCGCGGTTGTAGTCGGTCTCGGCGTCCTCGAGGCCCACGATCGGCAGAATCTGGGGGCAATACTTGGCAATCATTTCCTTGTTGGCAGAGAAATCGCCGGTGGCAAGGACGATGCCCTTGTGGCCCACGAACTTCACGTAGCTGCCGTCAGCCTTCTGGGCCACGACGGCGGTCACGCGGCCGGTCTCCTCATCACGAACGAGCTGCTTGGCCACAGTGTCATAAATGATGGTCGCGCCCTGCTCGAGGGCGTAGGCCTCCATAGCCTCGACGGCATTCTGCTGGCCGGTGGAAGCGCTGGCAGCGTCGTCGCCCTTGGCGCCGAAGCCGATAGCGTAGTCGGGACCGTTGTCCAGACGGTTGTCGGACTCCAGGAACACCTCGACGTCCTTGCCGCGGACGATGTCGATGCACCAGTTCATGGCCTCTTCGGAGTTGTTGTAGCCGCGCATCCACATCTTCTGGTCGATGGTGAAGCTGGCAGCGCGCTCCTCATGGTAGAAGAAGTCAACCGGGTCGAGACGGTCGATGCCGTACTCCTCAATGACCTTGTTGTAGGCGGAGAAGTTGGAACCGCCGCGGGAAATGGGCTGGCTGGAGGCGGAGAACAGCGTGACGCTTGCGCCCTTCTCGGCGGCAGCGGCGGCGGTGCAGATGCCGGCCATGCCAGCGCCCACGACGATGATGTCGTCCTCAACGACCTCGGCGATGTCCTCGTCGGCGATGGGGTCGGGGGCAATCTCGAAGCTCCACTTGGGCAGGCCGTTCTTCAGGCTCACGACGTAGGAGTCATCCACGCCAACGCCCTCCTGGGCACCCGAGGTCGCCTTCTCCTCGGCCTCGTTCATGGCATCGGAAGTGTCGGCGGAGGTGGAGGTGGCGGCCAGGGCGGTGCCAGCACCCATTGCGGCGACGGCAGCAGCGCCGGAAGCGGCCAAGAAGTTGCGACGAGACA
>UQBS01000083.1 GCA_900539345.1 uncultured Coriobacteriaceae bacterium
AAGAAAAAAGGCACGCGGATTGACGGGCGTGCCAAAACCCGACAGGGCCTCGGCAAATCCCGACGTGTGACCCACCAGCGTGCACCACGTGATATTGACGGTCAAACCAATGGCCGCAAAAACCGCGCACAGATTAATGTCCCGTTTGGACATCGACATGAGGCCTCTCCCCTGGCGCCCCGGCGCGCCACATACCCGCTGACAGTACCCGGGCCCTCCCCCGTAACACTTAACCCTTGGTGACATTGTGCGCGAAACCACCAAAATTGTCCATTCACGTCTTTCAATCCCGCCATCGGCGTAATTGTCAAGCGAATATGCCACCTACCAGCCCTTTTTCTTGATCCCCTGCAAATGTCACCCAGCGTCCAACCAAAATGGTTGATGCCCAAAACTGAAGGAAACCTGGAAGTTCGCCCGCTTACGTTGATGGGGACCAGCCTGGTTTCTAGGTACTGTTCAGTAAAACGGGCACGAAAAAGAAGAACACAAGAGGAAGCGCCGAGCGGCAGCCCGTGACTCGAGCGCAGAGGGAAAAGAGGGGAACATGAGGAAGGCAACGAGGCGTGCAGCCACTGTCGCCGGCATGGTAGCCGTTCTTGCGACGACGAGCGTCATGATGGCGCCGGCTTTCGCCGTCGACTCGGCCGCCACTGCCGCGGCGATCGTCCACACTGAGGTACCCGACGGCGACGCCGAGTATCCCGGCAAGGAATACATCATCGACAACTACAACAAGTGGGACCAGATCGCGGTGGAGTACGCCCCCGAGATCCGTCAGCTCCCCAACGGCAAGCTCGTCCAGCTGACCCCCACCGAGTACGAGTGCCCCCACTGGATGCAGCAAAGCTGGACGATCTCGTACAACACCTACTACCTCGACGCCGACAACAAGGGCTGCCTGTCGTGCCACTATGATCTGAACCAACTGATCATGGACATGCCCTACCGTCACGCCACGCTGCCCAACAAGGCCCTCGAGACCTACAGCGACGTCAACCAGTGCATCTCCTGCCACCGCGACAACGGCGACGAGTTCGGCCGCCTGATTCACGGCATCCACGAGCACTCCCGCAACGCCGACACGTTCAAGGCCATGGGCGGCGACTGTGGCTCCTGCCACTCCGCCACGGGCGACGGCCAGGGCATGCAGCTCTGGGACAACGTGAAGTACAAGGCTCTGGGCGACAGCATCACGACCATCGAGAACGTTGAGGGCAACTTCAGCGTCACGCAGGACAAGGTCCAGAGCATGGACGAGCTCTACAGCTACGACTTCGTCCACGGCTACTACGACCACATGCGCTACGCATGCAGCGCCGCGGCCCTCGACCTCGAGCTCCCCATGAGCATGATGGAGGAGTGGACCATCACCATCGAGGGCAACGTGCCCGAGCCCTACACCGCCAAGCTCGTCGACCTCATCGCCGAGGCCGAGGAGGCCGGCGTCGTGGTGACGAAGCCCTCCAAGATGGTCTGCGACCTCAACCCCGTCGGCGGCGGCGGCATCGGCCAGACCGAGATCACCGGCATCCCCGTGAGCTGGCTCATCGAGAAGGCCGGCGGCATGCTCGAGGGCACCAACTCCATCCGCTGCGTCCGCGCCGACGGCTCCTCCAAGAACGGCGTCATGGTCTCCAAGCTTCCCGAGGAGTACCTGGTCTACAAGATGGACGGCCAGTACCTCGACGCCAGCCGCGGCTTCCCCTGCACCAACTGGGTCGAGGGCTACGACGCCCAGGTCTTCAGCAAGCAGCCTTCCGGCTACATCGTCTCCACCGACGACATGAGCAAGGGCCGCGACTGCGGTCAGAAGAACAAGGACGGCGAGCACATCAACCGCCCGAACGCCACGATCTGCGGCACGCCTGAGGGCCTCATCATCGAGACCGGCAAGCCCTACACCTTCCAGGGCTACGCCGACGCCTTCGATCACCACGTCGAGACGATCGAGTTCTCGATGGACCACGGCAACACCTGGACCGCTTACGAGGTCGGCGAGTACGACGTCAACAAGTGGCTCTGGTGGACCTTCGAGTGGACGCCCGAGGAGAACGGCGCCTACTGCCTGATGGTGCGCGCCACCACCCAGGAGGGCGAGGTCAGCTTCAGCACGCACGAGGTCATGGTCAACGCCAAGTCCGTCCTGCCCTCGGCTGACGAGGTCGTCCGCTTCGGCGACTACGACCTGCCGATCCAATACTCCACCGGCCTTGAGAACAACGAGTAGAAGGAGCCCCCGATGAAGAAGAACATCCTCGCCGCCGGTGCGGCCAGCAGCGCCCTGCTGCTCGGCGTGGCTGGCATGGCCCTCGCCAACGGCGCCGGCGCCGACAGCCAGGCCGCCGACAACGCCGAGCCCCAGGACTCCAACCACGTCCTCACGCTCGAGGAGGCCGACTACGTCAAGGTCCCCAACCTGCAGGGCGCCTTCTCGTTCAACCAGGAGGGCGTGACCCCCAACGACGACCTCTTCAACGTCTTCGGCACCGCCATCACCTCGATGTGCTCCAAGCCCGCCAACGAGCTCGTCGCCCCCGGCGCCCACGGCGCCGAGGCCACCTACTTCATCAACGTGGGCGGCAACATCAAGAAGAGCTTCACGGTGAACCTCGCCGAGATGGAGGACCAGTCGGTCATGGACACCGTGGCGTGCTCCTGCGCCACCGGCGCCCCCTTCGGCCAGGCCGCCGTCGTGGGCGTGCCCCTGGCAGCCGTCGTGAACATGGCCGAGCTCGACGAGGGCGTCAACACCCTCACCGCCTACGGCACCGACGGCTTCGGCGAGCCCATGCCCCTGCGCTACGCTCTCGAGCACGACGCCATGCTCGTCTACGAAGTGAACGGCGAGAGGCTGCGCAGCGAGGAGGGCCCCTCCGCCCAGCTCTGGATGCCCGAGACCGTCGCGCGCTACTTCACGCGCAACATCGTCGACATCAAGCTCACCGCCGAGAAGGCCGAGCCCGACATGCAGAGCGTTGACCCCATGTGGCGCAACAAGGTCGAGATCATGAACAGCACCGACGGCTGCGTGTTCCTGGCCGGCAACTCCATCACCTTCGAGGGCGTCGCCGACGACCTGGGCAGCCCCATCGAGGCAGTCGAGTTCTCCTTCGACGGCGGACAGACCTGGACCGAGTGCTCCACCGAGGGCGCCACGGCCGACCGCTGGGTCAACTGGCGCTTCGAGACCTCCTTCGACCAGGCCGGCGACTACAAGATGATCGTCCGTGCCCGCACGGCCGACGGCGTCGTCTCCCCCGTCGAGGCCAGCCTGACTTTCCACGTCATCTAGGAATCAGACCTTAAGGTGCGCTCCGGCGCAACCACGCAGGCTCACATGCCCTGACGAAGAGGGGGCGGACCACATGGTCCGCCCCCTCTTTTCGTTTGGCTTCACTCTGTGGACGCCCTCGACCTGCAGCGCCTCATTCGCGTGGTGCCCAAGCCGGTCATCGCCATGGTCAACGGTTATGCCGTGGGCGGCGGCCACGTGCTGCACATCCTGTGCGACCTGACCATCGCGGCGGACACCGCCATGTTCGGACAGACCGGCCCCAGGGTGGGCAGCTTCGACGCGGGCTACGGCGCAGACTATCTGGCCAACATCGTGGGCCAGAAGAAGGCGCGCGAGATCTGGTACCTGTGCCGCCTGTATAGCGCCCAGGAAGCCCTGGAGATGGGTCTGGTCAACAAGGTCGTCCCCTTTGACCAGCTGGAAGCCGAGTGTGTGGACTGGGCTCGTCAGATGCTCAAGCACAGCGCCACGGCTCTGCGTTTCATGAAGGCCTCCTTCAACGCCGCCACCGACGGCCTGGCAGGCCTGCAACTGCTCGCGGGCGACGCGACGCTTCTGTACTACACGACCGACGAGGCCAAGGAGGGCCGCGACGCCTTCAAGGAAAAGCGCGACCCCGACTTCAGCAAGTACCCCAAGCGACGTGTCTGCTACGAAACAATTGTCTTGTAATAAGCGCCGAAGTCTGCGAGCGAGTCCACGACGGGCATCATCTGGCGACCGAGCTCGGTGAGGCCATACTCAACGCGGGGAGGATTTTCGCCATAGTCATGGCGAAAGACCAGCCCATCATCCTCCATCTGCCGCAGGCTGTCGGTAAGCACCTTCTGGGAGATCCCCTCGAGGTCGCGGCGCAACTCGTTGAAACGCCAGGGGCGTTCGCGCAAGTTACGGATAATGAGCAGCTTCCACTTACCGCCGATGAGCGCTACCGCCGTCGCGACCGGACACTCCGGAAGCTCCTCTTTCGCCATCATGGGAGACCCGACCTCCTTGATCATACCGGTTTCACAAAAAGGTACGCAGTTACAAATATGTGCGTACTCGCATTTGCACGTGCTTTAGCGTTGAATATATCTCACGCAGGAAATGCCTGCAAGGTACATCGACCCCAAGAGAGGATCCATTATGGCTAATTATGCAAAGACCAACGTCGGCAATGAGGGCCGCGTCGAGCTGCACGAAGTGCTCGGGCTTACCGGGGCAGAGGTGAGTGTCAACAACCTTCCCGCCGGCGCTGGCGTTCCGTTCGTCCATGCACACAAGGAAAACGAGGAGATCTATGGCGTGCTCGCGGGCGCCGGCTCTGCCACGATCGACGGTGAGGATATCGAGCTTGCGGCCGGCGATTGGCTGCGCATTTCCCCCGCTGCGCACCGCCAGTTCCGTGCCGCGGCCGACTCGGGCATCACGTACGTCTGCATCCAGGTCAAGCAGGGATCCCTCGACGCCTTCACGGCCGACGACGCCATCATGTGCTAATTCGCGATCAATGCGCAAGGGGCCAACGAGGCCCCGCCCGTTGGCCCCTTGCGCAAATCTACTGGCGCAAAACCGCCTCACATCCCAGCCAACGTCGCGCAAAAGAGGCGGAGGCGCTTCGTCGGTTCCGGGAACAAAAGCCGAGGCAGTTACAAAAAATCACCTCGAACTCAGGGCGTTGAGCTTTCATTTTGCCCCAAAGAGCACGACGGGTCATGAGAATCACAAAGAGCAGAGAGCGCCTGCAGGCCCCCTTCGGAATAGACGCCGAGCAGCTCCTGCGCATGGGCGAACTCAGGCCCCCGCCTCCAACCGAGCAGGCGGTTGACTGCGAGATTTCCCTGGACGTTGTGGACGAAGAGCAGATGGGCGTCCTCGCACGAAAGCCCGGTCTTCTCCATAATCGAGGGAACCATCTGCTCAGCGCCGCGCTCGACGACGCGCTGTGCCACGCGGGCGTACGCATCGTCATCCGAATAGAGCAGGTAATAGTCATCGTTTGCCGGCGGGCGCTGGCAGAGGGCCCCTGCCTCCGCTCCTTCGAGTGGGGGCGCTGCCGCCAGGGCCTCGTCGATAAGCGCGTCAAGCAGCACGAACTTGTCCTCGTAGTGCAGATAGAACGTGCCTCGGTTGATATCGGCACGGCGGCAGATATCCGCCACCGTCATCTTCGCGAAGCCGACCTCGGCCAGCAGCGCGAAGAACGCCTCCCGTATGACCGAGAGCGTATAGCGTCGGCGACGATCGATCTTCCCCGCTTCCATGGCTCCTCCAATTGCACCGCTCAACAATACCCAGCAGCCGCTCGTTTATCGACAGCGCCTCGAAGCTGTTCATTGCTCTCACGTAAATCGACATTGATACTGTTTATAGGCACCTGTTCATTATAGCTGAAAGAGAGTATCAAGTGACTTCGTACGAGCAGCTCGTTGTCGAGCTCACCGACCAATCGTTTTTCCATCAGGCAGTCTATCGAAACGGCAGCACACCCTATGAACTGAGTGATTGCAAGCCCGCCCCCTAAGAACAGCAGATCGAAACGTTTGCCCGCATGGTCGAGGAGGCCGATTGTGTGCTTGTGGGCGGGGCCTCCGGGCTCTCCGCGGCGGGCGGCGGCGACTTCTACTACGAGGACAACGCGACCTATCGCAGGCATTTCGGCAAATTCGCCGAGCGCTACGGTTTCAGGGGCGCTTTTGAAGGGTCGTCCTACCGCTGGCCACCGCCGAGTCGCGCTGGGGCTACCTTGCCACCTTCCTCGACACCACGCTCAACGCCCCGCTGCGCGAGCCCTACAAGAACCTCGACGCCATTCTTGCCGAGAAGGACTTCTTCGTGCTCACCACCAACCAAGACACGCAGTTCATGAAAATCTACCCTTGGGAGAAGGTGGCCGAGATCCAAGGCGACCACCGCTTCTTCCAGTGCTCCCGTTGCTGCACCGACGAGGTGTGGGACGCGATCGGACCAGTCTCCCGCATGGTAGAGGCCATGGGGGACGGACTAGAGGTTCCAACGGAGCTCGTGCCGCGCTGCCCACACTGCGGAGCCGAGGCGTTCCCCTGGGTTCGAGGCTACGGCAACTTCCTGCAGGGCAAACTCTATGAAGAGCAGTACCGCAAGGTATCCGACTGGCTCGACGCGCACGCGCGGCAGAAAATCCTTTTTCTTGAACTGGGCGTGGGCCGCATGACGCCTGCGTTTATCCAGGAGCCGTTCTGGGCCCTCACGGCGCAGATGCCGCAGGCTGGCTACATCGCCGTGAACAACAAGACGCAGTTCCTCCCCCGCGCGATCGAGGATCGGGGGCTCGCCGTTCGTGCCGATATCGCCGACGTGCTCGCCGACGTGCGCAAGACGCTGGGGAGGTAGCGCATGGAAACGGCGAAGGCGGCCCGCATCGGCCAGGCGCTTGCCAAGGCGGATCTCGTCATCATCGGCGCCAGCAACGGGCTCGACATGGCGGAGGGGCTCAATCTCTTCTGCGCCGACACTCATTTCCGGGAGGCGTACGGGGACCTCGCCCAGACCGACGGCATCGGCTGCATACTGCAGGGGCTCGCCTGCCCGGATGCAAACGTTCGGCGCCAATGGGCCGAGCGGTTCCATCAAAAGGAGTATCTCGAATATGAGCCCAGCCCGCTCATGAACGGGCTGCGGCATCTTACGGAGCACGCTGACACCTTCGTGATCACCTGCAACATCGACGGGCACTTCGCGCGCGCAGGGTTCAACGAGGACCGCGTGCTCGAGACGGAGGGAAGCATACACACGTCGATCGACGAGCGGCGTCTCGCCCATCCAGATGCCCGCGCCACGGCACAGCTCGAGGAGCTCGCACGCCTTGTACAAGCCCATCGCAACGGCAGGGTCGCCATCCTCGAACTTGGCGTGGGACTGCACAACGGCGTCATAAAGCGCATGCTCGCCCAGATCGCGAACGCCTGCGAGCACGCCACCTACATCGTGTTCAACTACAGCCAGGCCATGGCGCCCGACGCTTCGTGCGAGACGATTCTCGTTAACGGCGATATGGCCCCGGCTTTCGAGGAGGTGGTCCGGTGCCGTCTCTAGAACGAGAGGCAGATAGGCTTCGATGCCTCATCGACGATGCCGACGCCATCATCGTCGGCATCGGCTCGGGCATGTCGAGCGCCGCCGGGTTCAACCATTACAACCGCGCGGGCATGGCGCGCGCCGGAATGGAGGACTGGCAGCAGGCCTTTGGCTTCAAGGGCCTTTTCGACGGCTTTTACCACCTCTACCCCAGCCTCGAGCAGCAATGGGCCTACTACGCGCGATACATCGACTTCATGCTGCGCGAGCCGGCCTCGCAGCCCTATCTCGACCTGCGCTCCCTCGTCGGCCATAAGGACTACTTTATCCTGAGCACCAATGTGGACACCCAGGTCGAGAAGACGTTTCCCACCGAGAGGATCTGCAACTACCAGGGAAGCTTCGCGCACCTTCAATGCAAGCAGCCATGCTGCGACGAGCTCTTCGACGCGAGTCCCTACGTCGAACGCATGCTCGCGGGCATGGCGGGGTTCGAGGTCCGCAGCAAGGATGTCCCCCGATGCCCGCACTGCGGCTGGCAGCTTACGCCGTGGGTGCGCGACGACACGTTTTTGCAGGGCACGGCTTGGCGCGAGGGCCTCGGACGATACGAGCGCTTCGTGCGCGAGCGCAGCGATGGCCGCGTGCTGTTTCTGGAGCTCGGCGTGGGCGAGATGACCCCTGGCATCATCACGCTCCCGTTCTGGAGCATGACCGCAAAGTTGCCGGATGCGCACCTGTTGAGCGTAAACATCTCGAGCGGCTCGGCTCCGTTGCAGCTTGGAAGCAAGGCAGAGGCAATTCAGGCCGATTTGAGTACACTGCTCTCGGCGGCGCGGGCGGACGGTGAGTAGCGCGCGGTCCACGGGGCTCCTTCGGCCGACCGTACAGCGACGGCGTTCCCCATACGGGCGCGAACGACACCGCCCCCGCCGCGCGACATCCCGACGCTACGCTCAGAACCCATGCTCGCCGAGCAGCCACCTCGCGAGATCCAGCACGAGCACGCCCTCCCGGGTGTAGGACTCATACCTCGTGCGGGCGATGAGAGCCTTCGGAAACGCATCCCTGATGGACGGGAACGGCGCGAGCTCCCTCTCGAGCGTCGATTCGGAGCTGATGTCGTCGCTCGCATACGCTCTCCTTCTCGGTTTCGAAACTCAAGATCTTTTAAAGTTTCGAAACCGAGAAGGCAGTATGCACAAAAATCCGTCGAGGAGCGACCCCGGTCGCGTCATGCGAAGCAGCGACGGCAGGCTCGCCTACGGCACGAGCGGCAATCCCCAGACTCACATCATGCAGGAGGGTTACGTCGCCAAGATCGCCAAAAGGTTCAGCGTCTCCGGGTCCGAGGTGCCGAGGCTCCTGCGCAATGTAATCAGAGATGGACGCATCGTATCGAACGAGATCAGGAAAACCAACGGTCGAGAGGGCTACGAGCGGATTTACGGATGCAATGACGGGCGTATTCCTCGTACGGGCATAGGCTTAAACGCCTTCATGGTCAGCGCCCACCCATTGAGGAGCAGGGAGGCGCAACAATGAAAACTCTCAAGATTTCACTCGACTTTCTGGCCGGCCCTTTGTGTAAGGACGAGCTCATCGACGGCGAGCTCAGGACCGGCATTCCCACGATTGACAATGACGAAGCTTTGCAAACCCTCAACGACCAAATCTGCGAACTGTACTCATCTTGCTACGAGTTCGACTTGCACGACCAGCCCCGCTGGTTCAACGAGGAGAAGGAAAAGGCCGACAAGCCTTGCATGCTCGAGCTGCTGGGCAAGCTCAACGCCCGCATCGCAGCGCTGAGCGACGGCTCCTTCGTCGCGGACGACCAGGAGGCGCCACGCGTCGAGGCGTTGTAGCAGCGAGCAAGCCGACGTTATCAAGACCAGCGCCCCGTTTGGAGCGTTGGTCTTTTCCAGCCCCCACATCAAGTTGCCGTCTGTTTCTCCTCACTCAGACGGCTCTTTTCATTAGCTTCAACGAGTAGCGAACGTGCTGGGAAATGACGATGCGCAGCATCCGAGATTCCCGCCTCGCCCTCGAGGACAAAACCGCGTGTCTACTCACTTGG
>UQBS01000084.1 GCA_900539345.1 uncultured Coriobacteriaceae bacterium
TTCACCCGGCCCGATTTCAGCATGCCTATTGACAATGGCTCTCTCATATTAGAAAAAGTGCGAGCGCCGTTTGCCGCGGCAATGCGGACGCGGCGCCGTTGAGCGCCAGGGGCGACGTCATGATGCCGGCCCAATAGAGCCCGGCCCCGAGTGACACAAGGCTCATATGGTCCTTCCAAACCCTTCAATCAGTTGGGACCCCAACCAAATTGGCGATCCGCTTCAACCGAAACTTGCCATAAACCTCAGCGATTGTACAGCTCAGGACATACGTCGTTTTGCTTAGGGGCCCATTTTCGCCCTTTTGCGCGTTCGGGGAGATGCGGCCTGGGGCCTGTTCGTAGGACATTTGAGACGTTCGCCGCCACGCTGGCGGAAAACCTACCTGAGGGGAGATACGCGTATGGAGAAGCACATGGGGATGTCGCGCCGTCAGTTTGCGGTGGGCGCGGGAATGACGGCACTTGCCGGCGCTGCTGCCGTCGCGTCTTCCGCGTCGACTGCATGGGCCGAGAAGGCCCCGACGGTCGACGAGGTCAACTGGGACGTCGTCTGCGACGTGCTGGTCGTGGGCTTTGGCGGCGCAGGCGCAACCGCAGCCATTGAGGCCGCCGACGCCGGCGCAAACGTCCTGCTCGTTGACAAGGCCCCCGAGTACCTCGAGGGTGGCAACACCCGCTACTGCGAGCAGGTCATCCTCGGCTGGGAAGACGAGCAGGTGGGCTATGACTTCGTGACTGCCATGGCCGACGGCCACGAGGACGTCACCGAGGAGATCCGCCGCATGATCGCCTCTGAGACCGTGAAGAATGGCGACTGGGTGGCCGCACACGGCGGTGAGTTCGCCGACTCCCCCATCAAGCTCGACGAGGAAACGTTCAAGAAGGTCTTCACCAACATCGACGAGCGCATCAAGAGCAACTGGGTCGGCCAGATGAGCGACGGCACCTGGACGTTCTTCGAGTACTGCACGTGGCCCAACACGGACCGTCTCAACGACTACCAGGTGAGCCATTATTACGGCGTGGTCGCCCCCAAGCACCACAAGGGCTACTGGGAGTTCCTGCGCAAGACGGTCGAGAGCTACAATGACAGAATCGCCTGCTGGTTCAACTCCCCGGCCACCAAGCTCATCCGTGACCGCGAGACGGGCATCGTGCTGGGCGCCGTCATCGACCACGCCGGCACGCCGACGAACGTCTTCGCACGTAACGGCGTCGTCCTGGCCAGCGCCTCGTACGAGGCCAACGCCAACAAGCGCCAGACCTACACCGGCCGCGAGGGCACGAAGTTCGTGGGCTCCACCTTCGACACGGGTGACGGCATCGACATGGCAGCTGAGGTCGGCGCGCAGCTGTGGCACATGAACTGCCTGTCCGGCCCCTTCGTGAACCCGCCAAAGCCGGGCAGCGACCAGGCCTGGTGGTGCGGCGGCGGCCTCAACCGCGCGACCGACACCGGCAACTCCATCTTCGTCACCGCCAACGGCAAGCGCTTCATGCGCGAGTGCGGCATGAACCATCACGGCTTCATGCCGGTGGGCGACACGTACATGAACATGCAGCTCCCCAAGAAGTTCTTCGCCGTGATGGACGCCGACGGCTTCGCAACCTCGCAGTTCCACGGCAAGCCCACCTACGTCGTCGTGGGCATGGACAACATCTCCCAGGCCGACACCATCGAGGAGCTCGCCGAGAAGCTGGGCGTGGACCCCGAGGGTCTCGTCCAGACCGTTGCGGACTACAACACCTACTGCGACCAGGGATTCGATGCCGACTTCGCCCGCTATCCCGAGAGCTTGGCCAAGATCGAGAACGGCCCGTTCTACGGCATCGAGTACACCGGCGCGTTCGTGAACTCCCAAGGCGGCGCCAAGCGCGACGTGAACTGCCAGGTGCTCGACTGGGACGGCGAGCCCATCGCCCACCTGTACGAGGCCGGCGAGCTCGGCTCCTTCTGGGGCGGTGTCTACATCGCGGGCGGCAACATCGGCGAGACCATGTACTCCGGCCGTATCGCCGGCGCCAACGCCGCAGCTGCAAAGGACGACTCAGTGGAGGAGCCCGCAGGCGCCGCGACTCCCGCCAACGAGATCACGGTCTTCGACGCCGACGCAATCGTCGCTTCCTACGAGTGCGGCGAGAACGAGCACGTGGGCGTCGCCCTGGGCATCCACGCCCCCATCGTCGTCAAGGTCACGCTCGACGGCGAGACCGTCACGGCCGTCGAGGTGCTGAGCCAGATGGAGTCCCCCGACGTCGTGCTCGACCTGTTCACCGACATGCCCGAGCGCATGGTCGAGGCCGGCAGCACCGACGTCGACCTCCAGACCGGCGCAACCATCGCCAGCCGCGGCCTGCAGGACGCCGTCAAGGACGCCATGGCCCGCGCAGGTGTGGTAATCGAGGGTTAGTACCACCAAAAACCACGCGCACCACCGAGGGGCTGGCCCTGGAATTTCTCCGGAGCCAGTCCCTTTTGGCTTAAACTCACCCCTGCGCAACTCGTCGGTCGATGTAATCCAGCAGGTCATCCTTGTGATGTATGCCGAGTTTGGCGTACACATGGGCGATATGAGCTTTGGCCGTGCCGTCAGAGACTTCGAGCGCTTCGCGGATATAAGCACGCGTGTAGCCTTCGGCGAGCATGCCCATCACTTCGCGCTCGCGCGGCGTGAGGCCGTGCTCGCTGGCAACTTGGTCGTATATCGCGTCAGTATGCTCGCGCCTCGAACGCGCCAGCTCGTCGCGCATCTGGTCTTCCGCTCGCTCGCCGATGAGACGGCCGGCCGCGTAGACAGTCGCAAGAATAAGGATGCAGCTCACGGAGAACAGGTCGAGCTCAAGAGCATGCAGTGCTCCCGGCGTCTCCGGAATCAGCGACGCACAAAGGCGGAACAACGCGATGCCCAGAGCCATGGAACACGAGAGGACGAACTTCTCCTGCAGGCAAAGCGACAGCTCGGAGACTCCGTAGCGCTCCTTAAGATCTGAAAGCTGGAACGCGGAGAACTCCGCCCATGCCAGCCAAATAGCCCCTGTGGCAGCCTTGGCCGCTGCCGTGAGTCCATCCTCGAAAAAGGGCAGGTAGGAGACGCCGATGGTCAGCACGATAAGCGTCGGAAGGGCAAAGTACAGCTGGGAGGACGAGCGTCGATGCATGGCAAGGGCCGCGATGAGAACGACGCCGCCCAAGGCCGTCAGCGGCAGGGAGACATCGCCGGAAGCCAGCTGAAAAGGCGCTTCGATACACACGCCCATCGTAAGGCCAAAGGCCACACGGGAAAGGATGAACGGGGTCTCTTGTTTCCTTACGGGCTTCTCGCCTCCGGAAGGCTCGCGGTGGAGGTTCCTGAACCGGACGCGACCGGTGAGCAAGATGGCTCCCGAAGCCAGCATCAGAGCGCGCGTCACAAGGCCTCGAGGAATAACCTCGATAAGCGCCAAGGCGCCCAGCACCACGGCAGTCGCAAGCAGCATGGTAAACGCGACATTTTGACCGGCTTGCCGCTTGTCCATGGAAGCAAAAGCAAAGCCCCAAAGCACCATGAGCACGGCCACTGAAGAAAGGGGACTGTTATGAGCACAGCATGCACTATGAATCGTTGTGCGTTCCTGAGGGATGCAGCCTGCGTAGGCGCAGCAGGCGCGGGCGTCCTGGCGACCGCCAAGTCCGCCAAGGCCGACGAGGGCGCTGAGGTTACGTTTGCAGACACAGTTGCATGGAACGCTGAGTACGACGTCGTCGTCGTTGGTTTCGGTGGTGCAGGCGGCGTTGCTTCCGTCTATGCGGCCGACGCCGGAGCGAAGGTCCTTCTGTGCGACTCCGCCCCTGAAGGCTGCGAGGGCGGCAATACCCGCTTCGCCGCGCAGATGTGCGTTTCCGGCGACGACCCCGAGAAGCTGTACAGCTATTACAAGGATGGCCTGTACTGGCATTACGACATCGACGAGACCACGCTGCGCGCCTATACCGATGGGCTGTGCGACATGGAGAACCTCATGAAGTACATTGAGGCAGAGGACCCCATGGTCATGCTGCCCAATGGCACCATCGTCACGCCCGAGTACCCTGAGTTCAACGAGATCGGCGGCGACACCGTCGTCGAGTGGTTCGTGCACAAGGGAATGTTTGACTCGGGCCTTTGGAAGACCATTCGCGCTGCCGTCGAGAAGCGCTCCGACTCCATCGACGTGTGGCTCGAGTCGCCTGCCGTTCACATGATTCAGGACCCGCAGAGCAAGACCGTTGTGGGCGTCGAGATTCAGCGTGCCGGCGAGAGCGTCCTTGTGCATGCCAAGAACGGCGTGGTGCTTGCCTGCGGCGGCTTCGAGAACAACCCCAAGATGATCCAGGACTACATCGGCGCTGTGCGCCTGACGCCATTCGGCACGACGTACAACATGGGTGACGGCATCAAGTTCGGCCGCGAGGTTGGCGCCGACATGTGGCACATGGAGGCCTACGAGTCCATCGGCATTCTCTCGGGCAACGCCTGGGCCACGGACAACGGCCGCCTTGCCTTCGAGAAGAAGCCCGACGGCGGCAACCCCCTGTCGCTTGAGAGCGGCGACTACGGCGTGGGCAGCATCATCCTCGTCGGCGACGACGGCAGCCGCTTCATCGACGAGAACGCCAAGAGCCGCCACGGCCATGTGTACAGCTGCGGCGTGTGGCGCATGCCCATCGCCAACTGGGCCCCGCACCTCATCTTCGACCAGGCACAGTACGACGTTCTCGATGCCGACGGCTACCTCACCGAGGATCGCAAGGCCAAGCTCGTGAGCGCCAACACCGCCGAGGAGCTTGCGGAGCTCATCGGGGCCGACCCTGCGATTCTGGCCCAGACCATCGCCGACTTTAACTTCTATGCGGAGAACGGCCGCGACTACCATCTGGGCCGCGACCCGGAGAGCATGCGTGCCTTTGACGGCGGCGTCCTCTATGCGGCCGAGTTCCGTCCCGGCATTCTCAACACCCAGGGCGGCCCCCGTCGCAACGCCAACGCCGAGGTACTCGGAATCGACGGCGAGCCCATCCCGCACCTCTACAGCGCCGGCGAGCTGGGCGGCATTTGCGCCTTCCAGTACAACTCGGGCGGCAACCTGGGCGAGTGCATGGTCTTCGGCAAAATCGCCGGCACGAACGCCGCAACCGAGAAGGACCCGCTGCCGGCACTTGTGGCCCCGGCTGCCGTGGACGCGGACATCAAGTTCCAGCCCGGCGACGTGACCGACCTCGGCGCCGTGGCCGACGACTCGGCTTACGAGACCGGTGAGAACCAGTACATCGGCACCGATCCCAACGGCATCGGCGGCAAGATAGTCGTGCGCGTCACCTATGCCGACGGCACCATCCAGGACGTCGAGGTCCTGGAGCAGAACGAGACGCCCGAGTTCGGCGGCGCTGCCCTCGAGGAGCTGCCGGCAAGGTCGTGGAGGCCAACTCTACCGACATCGACGGCGTGACCGGCGCCACCATCACGAGCAAGGCGTTCTTCGCCGCAGTCCAGAACGCCATCGCCAAGGCCTAACAGCCTTCACGCAGCGATAAGCCAACGGAATAGCAGCTAAACGCAGCGCGGGGCCCAATGCCGAGAAGCATGGGCCCCGCGCTTGTTGCTCTGCTCATCGCTTAACAGGCGCCGCACCATCCTGTGCGGCATCGCCTACGACCCCAAAACCAAACGCCACACTTGCGCGATCGAGCAGGCATAGCGCAGCACACGGCTGGCTGGCCCGCTGTTGCATGGCGGCTTCGACATACATCGTCCGACAGAGTTCATCTACACCCACCCATGCCCTTGCCGGGCCAGCAACGGCGTTGACTTGTTTCGGCTATCTGCCTAAAATGTACGGTGATTCACCGCACAAAGGAGGATGCATGCCAGCCGCCACACCAGAACGCAAGACAAGCCGCATCGATCTGCGCATGACCAACGAACAGAAGCGGCAGATAGAGAGCGCGGCCGCCCTGTGCGGGACGAGCGTCTCCCAGTGGTCCATCGACCGGCTGCTCGACTCGGCGCGCAGCGACATCGCAAGGGCTCGCACGACCGCCCTGTCCAGCCAGGCGTTCGATGAGTTCGCCCGTCAGCTCACCGAGCCGGTCGACCCAACGTTCGAGGCGTTTGCAAAGCGAAAGTCCATATGGGAAGCCTAGTATTCACCGCACCCAGGCCACTGGAACCCAACGACCCGCTTGACGGGTTCTCATGCGGAATCTCCCTGGTAGACACCTGGCTGCATACGCGAGCGCGAAACGCACGCGCAGCGGGCGCAGCCGTCGTCTATGTGTCGTATGCCGCAAGCGGCCGTCTCGCTGGCTTCTACACCCTCAGTGCCCATTCGCTTGAACGCAGTGCGACACGCGGCTGGATGGCCCGCAATGCTCCTGAACAGATACCGGAAATCCTTCTGGGAATGCTTGGCGTTGACGCATCCTTCCAAGGTATGCATCTAGGTTCAAACCTGCTGCTCGATGCCGTGCATCGAGCCATGGCAGTCGCCGACGCCATCGGGGCGCGAGCACTCTTGGTCGACCCTATCGATGACGCTTCGCGAGCCTTTTACGCCCATCACGGATTCAAGCCCCTGCCGGAATCAACCAGGATGTATGCGAAGCTCATGTAAGATTATTGCGGCGAGCACCATCGAAACATGTGGGCACACAACCAAGGCAGGGCGGGGCGCACAAAGCGCCTGGCATGACCATTCATGTCGGTACGGCCGAATTCGCCATACACGTCAACCTCGCCCCCTACACTCGATACGCCAACACAGCCATCACGTCGGAGACGGTACGGATGCGCTTCTGCAGGCCCTGCTCTATGTATGAAAGGCGGCCCGGCTGCGTGGCGTGGAAACTTGCCGACAGGACGGCCATCGCCTCATCAATGAAGCCTGCGAGCTTGTCAGGATTGAACCAGCTCACCATGTCGACCTGCGCAAGATTTGCCGCCGGGTCGGGACCGAACGGCTTGGCGGCAAAGCTCCAGTCATCAGCCGCCACCTGAGCGGGCGTTTTCTCATACCAAAGGCAATTCCCCGAGTCAAAAAGCGGCACGGGACGCATCTCAAGCGTATCGATGTTGCGAATGAAACCGAAGTTGCGCCAATGGCGATCCGAATTGGCGATGAGGGAGTCACACACAATCATTTTGCTCAACGCCTCGCGCACACGAACGTCACCGCACCCGTAAAGCCCGGCATATCGACAGAATCGATCGTATGTGGATGCACCCCTGGTTGACCCCATGGCATCCTTCACATATGCCGCCGGTATGTACTCCTCACGCGGACCGAGGAAATCCGGGCAGGCGCAGGCCAGGCCGCCACCGGCCTGCACCACCTCATAGGGGACAAACTCCCCCTCCCCCAACAAGTGCTTATGAAGAGCGGTGGCCACCGCCTCATTACACGGGCGCTGATCGTCTGCCCCGCACCCTTTCAGCAGGACTCGCACGCCATCACGTATCGCCCAGCGCTTGGGCAGCTCGCCCTCCGAAGTATTGTCAGGCGAGTCAAGACCGACGTTGGCAAGCCATTCGTCCCATCCCTCATCGCAAGCGCCCTCGAAATCGTTCTCAAAATAGTTGAGCTTCGCCCACTTCAAGTCATCGCGGCCCTGCGGGCGAACCCAATAGCAGTCAGAAAGCGACATCCCCAGGCTGCGAATCGGAATCTCCCAATTCTGCCGGGCATCAAGCTCGGGCATCTTGAGCAAAAGGCCAGGACGGGTATTGGGGACCGAACGATGCTCCCACCACGCATTGAACTCGCGCTTGCGGGCCAAACCGCCTCGCGTCACCGTTCCAAAAGGCATGCGGGCGGCATCGAGGACTTCGGCTACCTCCAGCGGATGCTCAGATGAAGAGTCGTACACGACCGAGGCAACCTCGTACTCGGCGCACATGAGAATCAGCTGCGTCGTTGTGGAAGAAAAAACCTTGTGGCCAGAACCCCTTCCACGAGACGCGTCGGCATATTTTGTCACGGACTCTGTGCTGACCATCTTGCGCCCGCCCACCATTGACGCTTCAAGGACGCCTTGCGACGCGAGCTGGGAGACGCGGGCTTTGGTTAACCCCAAAGCCTTTGCTGCATCCCCCATCGTGAGTTTGCCACAAGTCTCCATGCGCACCACCAATTAGCTCGTTAAATATAGTTGTTGAGAGTATAACTCAATTTCTATGTGATATTACTTAACTAGCAATGCCTTTAATTTAACACTCACGTCATCATCCACACGGCCTAGGCACATGCGATATTCATTCTCTCTGTTAGACCACCGAGTTGTACGCCCCTTCCCGCTGGAGGCCTCCGTCAATGAAGGAAGGCGGGAAACGGGCGGGCATGCCGAGTGACGTGCTGGAACAGCTAGAGTCGCCGACGTTGGAGGAGATGTTGATGTTCACTGAGAAGTGGGCCTGAGAGTCAACCCGTACAACTCGGCATTCGTGACGCGGCGCAGTGGCGGTTCGGGGGCTTTTGTGGCAGCAAATCGAGTTTCGGAGTAGTTTTCCTGAGCCCGTTGGCAGGCAAACGAGTTTCGGAGTAGTCAAAACGCCCTCCGCGCGCCCTGTGGTCCCCTTCGGGAGGAATACGAAATCTCAAAAAGGTTGTTCGTCACCCATTCTGTTGTTTTAACAACAGAATTACCCACCACGCAGAGCTAAGCTACCCTCTCGTTTAAAAACCATTACTCCGAAACTCGTTTCGCTGCCAATGGAGGCGAAACACGTTGACCTCGCAGGTCATCAAGGCCGCCATCGCCGACGCCGTGAGGCAGGCGGGCCGTGGACCGCTGACCGCCCTGCCGATGGTTGCGGACGCCGATGCAAGCAGGGGCGCCAGAGCCAGGCCGGCCCCCTCAAAATGGTCCATCCAGTACGTTTGTCAAACCCGTCGTGCTCAACGGACCAAATCGAGCTCGAAAATCAACCCGAAATGAACTGCCTCCCATTTTTTGAACATGAGAAATGGGAGGCTTTTTTGTCTGCCGATATGAGAATGAGACACGATGCCGGGCAAAGATAAGGATGTCTAAAACGCGGTGAGCGTACCGCGCGACCTCCGTCGGTTTTTAACACGCCAGACCATCCGAATCCCGGCCTCGCGCAGCTCACCCTGTCAAAACTGCTTGCAATGCCGCGATGGCGAAACGAGCCGGCCCCGTGGCTTTGCCCTTGGCACTTAAAATCCAGCAGGTGCGGAACCTGACTTAATCTCTGCATTTTTGGGCTCTTCGGTAGTTTGTGTGGGTTGATATCAGGCAAAAGCGCTGATGGCCGGG
>UQBS01000085.1 GCA_900539345.1 uncultured Coriobacteriaceae bacterium
TCAAGACGGTGGCTGTCGCGAGACGGGCCAATGGCTTTGCCTGTATGATGCTTGCGACTGCAAAAACAGCGAAGGAGCGTGGACAGCATGGAGTTCGTAGGGTCAAACGACAAGCTCGGGGGCGAGAAGATCCGCCTTGCCGGCGACCGTGTGGCGAAGCCCACCCAGGAGAAGACCGCGGCGTTTCCCTGTGGCGTGCAGGGCATGGTGCCCTTAAGCACCAACAAGAAGGGCGGCGGCACGTTCACGACGTTCGTCTTCAAGGTGCCGCAGGACCTGGAGTGCCTGGAGGGCGTGATCGCCCAGCTCAACGCCATAATGGTGCAGGCAGAGGGCCTTGTTGACAACTGCCTGCTCGGCGTGTTTGACCATGTGCGCGTCGGTGTGAAGAGCCCGGGCTACAAGTTCTGCCACGTGGAGTACGCGCCCGTGGACAAGCGCGGGTTTGCCATGGCGTGTCCCGTGTGCCTGCATGTGGAGGAGGACGTCGCGCTCCATGAGCCTGGCGACAAGAGTGCCGTGGTTGAGTTCGACCGCGAGGGCGCCATCGTGCGCGTGGCCGTGGACGTCTACCGCGAGGGCGGCTTCTTCTACCGCCTGACCGCCATGCAGGAGGAGGGCGTCCAGGGCCTGGCCGTCCACAAGGTGGAGACTGTCAACAAGAAGGGCGCGGCCAAGCTTCTCTATAAGCGCAGGTAACTGACCCGCGTTGCTTCATCCATAGCGAGCGCACGGAAAAGGTGCCCTGCAGGCCGGCGGAAAATCGCCAAGCCCGCAGGGCACCTTGCATTGCACGGTATGTGCGGCGCCTTATGCCACCAGGAAGAACTTCACGAGGAAGATGGCGGCGATGACGTAGGTCAGGATGTACTGCTTGCTGGCCTTGCCGGAGCACACGTTCATCACGGTGAAGGCGATGAGGCCGATGCCGATGGCGTGGCCGATGGAGCCGGAGACGGGCATGGCGATGAGCATGAGCGCCACGGGAACGACCTGGTCGAGGTCGTCGAGGTCAATCTTCTTCAAAGCCGAGAGCATGATGATGCCGACGTAGATGAGGGCAGCGGAAGTCGCCGGTGCGGGGATGATGGCCGCAATGGGGGCGATGAACATGCAGGCAAAGAACAGGATGCCGCAGGTGAGCGAGGTGAGGCCCGTGCGACCGCCGGCCTCGACGCCCGAGGCAGACTCGACGAAGGTCGTGACGGTGGAGGTGCCGGTGCAGGCGCCCACGATGGTGCCCACGGAGTCGGAGAGCATGGCTTCCTTCATCTGGGGCATCTTGCCGTTTTCATCGAGCATGCCAGCGCGCGAGGCGGTGCCCACGAGGGTGCCGATGGTGTCGAACATGTCGATCATGCAGAACGTGATGATGAGCGTGATAACGGTGAACCAGCCCATCTCGAGGAACGTGGCGAAGTTGAACTTGAAGAGCGTGAGCTCAGCCATGGCGCCGAAGGCGGGCACCCAGGAGGCGGTGGCAAGACCGGCGAACGGGTCGACGCCCAGGAAGATGGCCTCGCCGGCCCAGTAGATGACCGAGGCGATGAGCATGCCGAGGATGACGGCAGCGCGCATGCCGCGCTTGGCCATGAGGATGATGGCGAAGAGGCCCAGGAACATGGTGACCACGGTGAGCACCATGGTGGGGTAGGCGTCGCCCATGTTGGTTGCCACGGTGGTGGCCGAAAGCGAGCCGAAGAAGTCGCGCATCACATAGAAGCAGTTGCCGTTGCTATCGTAGACGCCGGCGTTGGAGCCGATGCCGATGTTGAGCAACATAAGACCGATAGCGGGCGCGATGCCGGTGCGCACGCCGTAGGGGATGGCCTCGACGATCTTTTCGCGCACGTTGCACAGCGTGAGGATCAAGAACACGACGCCTTCGGCAACCACGATGATGAGGGCAGCCTGGAAGGAGGCGATGTAGCTCGCGCCCGTGAAGGAGGCGATCTGCGTTACGACCAGTGCGAAGAAGCTGTTGAGGCCCATGCCGGGGGCAAGGCAGAAGGGCTTGTTGGCCCAGAACGCCATGCAGACCATGGCGATGCCGGAGGCCAGGCACGTTGCCAGGAAGACGGCGTTCCAAAGCTCGTCGCCTCCGCCCGACCTGAAGTTGGTGAGCAGGTTCGGGTTCAGGGCGATGATGTACGCCATCGTCATGAACGTCGTGAGGCCGGCGGCGATCTCAGTCTTCACCGAAGTGCCGTTGGCTTTGAGCTTAAAGAGCTTCTCCATGTCCCTTCCCTTTCGATAGCAACTCATTTTCATGAGTTGGTGTCACAGGGTGCCTAAGGATGAGCACCATGGGGCATAATACTTGTTTTATCTTGCCCTGAAAATGCTTTCAGAGGCAAAAATGACTGATACATTGGCTATTTTGACCGATTGAGTGAGTTGTTAGCGAAAAGGTACCTTTTCAGGGCCGTTTTTGCTGGTTTTTGAGGGAAAGGACGAGGTGCGCGCGATGGAGCTTCTGGCGCCGGCGGGTGGCAAAGAACAGCTTGAGTATGCAATTCGCTTCGGTGCTGATGCGGTCTATCTTGCCTGCGAGCGCTTTGGCATGCGCAAGCGCGCCTCCAACTTCAAGGTGGAGGACCTGCCGTGGGTGAGCGCCTACGCCCATGAGCGCGGGGCCGCCGTGCATGTGGCGTGCAACACGGTGATGCACGAGGATGACCTGAAGGAGCTCCCGGCGTACTTCGAGGCTGTGCAGAAGGCTGGGGTTGACGCGCTCATCATTTCCGACATGGGGGCATTTGCCCTGGCTAAGCGCTATGCGCCCGAGGTCGACCTGCATGTGAGCACCCAGGCAAGCGTGTCCAACTCCGCCGCCGCGCTTGCCTGGCACGAGCTGGGCGCGCGCCGCGTGGTGTGTGCCCGCGAGATGTCTCTGGCCGACATCGCCGCCATGCATGCCGACCTGCCCGTCTCCCTTGAGCTCGAGGTGTTTGCCCACGGCAGCATGTGCATGTCGTACTCGGGGCGCTGCATTATCTCCGACTTCCTGAACGGACGTCCCGCAAACGGCGGTCACTGCACGCAGCCGTGCCGCTGGGAGTGGAAGCTCGAGGAGCCGTCGCGCCCGGGCGAGACGTTCACGTTGGAGGAGGACGAGCGTGCGACGTATTTCTTCAGCTCGCGCGACCTCAACATGTTGGAGCACCTGGGCGAGCTCGAGGCTGCCGGCGTCGACTCGATCAAACTCGAGGGTCGCGGCCGCGGCGCGTTCTACGCGGCGACCGTGACGGGCGCCTACCGCCGCGTGCTCGACGGCGAAGATTCGGCGGCTGTTGCGAGCGAGCTTGAGACGGTCTCGCACCACCCCTATGGCACCGGCTTCTTCTTCGGCCCCGCACACCAGGCCCCCTACCTGCGCCAATCCCAGTCCGAGTGGATGTGGGTCGCCGAAGTGCTGGAGTGCGAGGAGCTCGAGGCTGGGGTGCCTGCGTGTGATGGGGCGCCTGCTTATCAGGTGACCTTCCGCGCCCGCAACCGTTTCGACTGCGCAAGCGAGCTCGAGGTTCTCTCGCCGGGCCGTGCAAGCGAGCCACTTCACGTGCGTGACCTGCGCTGGGTGCCCGTGCGGGCAAGCGGAGGCGAAGGTGCGTGCGCGGGTGCCGCGGGGGCAGGCCCCGTGCCGGTCGATGTCGTCACGCGTCAGATGGAAACCTACCTCATGACCTGCGACCGCCCCCTGCGCCCCCACGATATCGTCCGCGCCCGTCGCAAGCCCAGCGAGATGCCGCCGGAGTAGAGAAGTTTTGAGTCCGTTTCGGCTCCGCGGTGTAAGCCGCGGGGCTTTTGAGTGGCCATCGCATGCCTTCGATGCCAATGACTGGTCAATAACATGCATTCCAGGAAATGTGGGGTGTGTCGGTGCCAGCGGAGTGCATCGCGTGCATTCGCTGCAGCGTCCGGTTTGCCGGAAGTGCACGCGATGCACTTGTTGGGGTGCGCCCTGTTGAACGCGAGTGCATCCGATGCACTTCTCATGGGAGCAGTGCGCGCACGGTCGAAAAGGGGGCTCTCGCCGCCTAGGCGTCGAGCATCGTGTTCCAGTACTGCTCGAGTTGCTGCGTGGTCTTCTCCTCCGAACAGTGATCGATGAACGTCTGGAGGAAAGGAGACTTGTTGTCGGAACGCCAGACCATCACGAGCTCGCAAATGAAGGGGTCGTACTCGATGGGGACCCAGGTGACGGAGGGGTTCCCGGGCATAGCAAGAAAGCGCGGCATGGCGGCGACGCCCATACCTGCCGCTGCCATGGCTATAGAGCAGTCGACGTCTTCGACCCGGCGAATCGTTTCGCGCCTGACGCCCGAGGCGATAAGCCCTCGGTACATGGCGTCGATGCTCGCCGACTTGTAGGCGCTCATCAGAACGGTTTCGCCCGCGAGATCGTTGGGCGTCACGTGCGCCCGCTCGGCGAGCGGGTTGGCCCGGCTCGCCGCGACGCAGTATCCGCGTTCGACCATGAAGGGGGCCTGGCAAAGTTCGGGGCGGGCCTGCGCCTCGTGGACTTCCACGAAGGCGACGTCGAGCTCGCCCGACGCGACCATGCTGGCGAGCTGTTGCCACTCGGCGATACGCATCGTGACGTCCAAGGTGGGATAGAGATTGCGAAATCCCTGATAAACGGGTTGGAACGCGGTAAGTGAGCCATGAAAACCCGTGCGGACGACCCCGTCTTGGGCCCGCGTCGAAGCCTGGGCTTTGACTAGCGTGCTTTCGTAGAGGCCCAGAATGTCTATGAACCCGTCGCGTAGGACGACCCCCGCGTCGGTGAGCGCGATACGCCCCTTGCGGCGCACGAGCAGCTGCAGGCCCGTCTCCCGTTCGAGCTCGCGCATCTGGACCGACATCGCGGGCTGGGTGATCCCAGACGCTGCGGCGGCATGCGTCAGGTTGAGGTGTTCCGCGACGTTCACAAAGCAGCGCATCCTAAAGAGGTCCATGATAGCCTCCGATGTGGCATAACTGAGCTCGGTATTCTCTATATTACACCGTATATCAGCAACTATAAAGAGCGTTTATCCCTTGATGAAGAGGTTTCAGTTCACATTGAGTAAGGCGCGCTTTAGGATGGCAAGCAACGCGTGGGGCGTCGGGACCGGCCGGGCGGCGCCCTCCTGCGCCTTTATCCAATGCTTAATAAAAGGGGTTAGCTATGGAAATGAACCGTAGGTCCTTTATTGCCGGCTCGGCCTTGGCGGGACTGGGTGCAAGCGCGGCGGCTTCTTTTGCCGTGGCGGACGAGGCTTCGGCTCCTGCTGCGGGGTTTGAATGGCCGGGTGCCGCGCCCGATATCGAGGACGACCAGATCGTCGAGACGCTCGACGCCGACATCTTGGTGTGCGGCGCGGGCCATGCGGGCATGATCGCGGCGGTGTCGGCCACAGTCGAGGGCGCGAAGACCGTCGTCATCGAGAAGAACGCCATGGTGGGAACGACGCGCTCGTACATCGGCGCCATAGGAACCCGCGCCCAACGAGAGCTGGGAATCGAGATCGACAAGCAGGCCGTGGCCAACGACCTCGTCCGCTATGCGTCGGGAAGGTGCGACCAGCGGCTTATCAACATGTGGGCGAACGAATCGGGCGAGGCGCTCGACTGGCTTGAGGACCAGGTCGCTCCCTACGGCATCGAGATGCGCTCGGAGCCCGCGGTCGGCGACGGCCGCGAGGGCGTCTACATGCGCTCCCAGATTCACCACCGCCCCATCCTGTCCGCGACCCTCGACCACAAGGCGTCGTTCAGCGAGTCCGGCGCGGTCGACACGGTGGCGTACTGGCTTTCGAAGCTCGACCAAACGGAACTCAACAACGCCCTCGTCGAGATTGCCGAGCAAAACGGGGCGACGTACCGGTATGAGACCGCCCTGGTGAAGCTCGTCGTCGAGGAAGGGGCCGTGACCGGGGCAATCGCGCAGGGTCCCGACGGCTACGTCAAGATCAATGCATCGGCCGTCATCCTGTGCTGCGGCGGCTATGCGGCCGACCCGGACGTATACGCGGCGCTCAACCCGGCCGACGCGGGCGGAACCACGTTCGCACTCGTGCAGCCGGGCTGTGCGGGCGAGGGCATCCGTGCCGGCATCTGGGCGGGAGGGCACAAAGACGCCGTTCCCACCGCCATGCTGTTCGACCGAGGCGGCGTGGCGCCCGGAGCCACGACGGGGGCGCCGTATCAGGGCTATCCCGTTTGGTACGCAAGCCAGCCGTTCCTTAAGCTCGACCTCAACGGCAAGCGCTTCTGCAACGAGAGCACGCCGTACGACATCTCGCTGCACATGCTCAACACGCGCAAGGGCAAGCTCGAGTGCCTCGTCTTCGACGCGAACGCCTGGAGCGCAATCGAGGCGTGGGACACGGTGAGCTGCTCGCGCCTGGTCGAGTCGCCGACGGTGCCCGCTACCGGCGAAGGCGTGGGCGAGGACGTCTTCTGGGGCTGGGTGCAGGAAGGCATCGAGATGGGTCTCGTGTTCAAGTGCGACACGGTCGAGGAACTTGCCGAGAAGCTCCAGATCCCGGTTGAAACCGCGGTCGCTTCGGTCGAAAAGTACAACGCCGCCTGTGCCAGCGGCGTCGATGACGAGTTCGGCAAGCCCGCGAAGGACCTGTTCGCCGTCGAGACGGCGCCGTTCTACGGTGTGCGCGTCGGCAGTTGGACGCTTTGCACGCTCGACGGCCTGGTGATTGACGAGGATTGCCGCGTGCTGAGCGAGGCGACGGGCGACCCGATTCCCGGCCTGTATGCGGCGGGCAACAACTCCGGCGCGTTCTTCTCGAACAACTACCCCGAGCTGCACCCCGGCATTGCCTGCGGCCGCGGAATGACCGAGGCGCGCCACGCCACGCTGCACGCGCTGGGCAAGTTGGGATAAGATCGCTTCGCCAAGAAGACCGGCGCTTCGATAGGACTTCCGATGAATGGGGCCGCCCGCGTATCGTATGCGGGCGGCCCCGTTGCGTGCGACCGCACGTCGGGGGAGCGTGCCGATCAGGTTTCACAAGTGCATCGCGTGCACTTGTGGCGCAAGCGCGCAAGGTGCAAGCGAGTGCATCGGATGCACTTGGATACACCTACACTGTTCCGGCGCTTCATAACGATTCATCCGGCTGCGCGTGCCTAGCCGTCATCAGCGCATCGAGCATTGTGAGGTACCGCACCTGCGTGTCGTCGGCGAAGTCGATGCTTGCCAGATCGGCGATTCGTCCCAGGCGGTAGTCGAGGGTTGTCCGGTGGATCGCCAGATCCAGGCAGGTTGCCGTTTTGTTTTGGTGATGGGCGAGAAAGGAGAACAGCGTGCGGACGTATGCTGTCCCCCGCTCGCCGTCGAGCCGTGCGAGCAGATGCAGCGCCGAAGGGACGATGTCGTGCTCTTCGGCGAATCGGGCGATGTGCTCCGCGATGAGAGCCGCCTTGCATTCGTCAATCTAACAGTCAACTAGATAGGTGATGATTCGAGGTCCTCCAGGCCCCGGTGCCATCATGTCCCCGCCAAACGATGAATTTGCCCAGACGCCCGCCCGGCTCATCGTTTGGCGACGACCCCGCTGGGCGGGCGTCTGGGCGGATGGGACAAACCGATATGAAGAGGGAGAACCCCCACTCCGCCCTCGTGGCGTCCCTGGACGCCGAGGGCCTCGCGCTCCTTTCCGCCGCGCTGGACGAGCGGGCCCGCCGCGAGGAGCCGGGCTTCGGCACGTTCGCCGAGGCGGCCGAGCCCTTCAGGCCCGAGCCCGTGTGCCCCAGGCGCGGCCCGTCGCCCTGGAGGGACGGCCGCGAGCCGCCCGGCCCGCGGCGGTGGAGGCGCCGCCCGTGCGGGGCGAGGTTCGCCTCCCTCGCGGGCGCCGTCTTCGAGGGCTCGGGGGCCGGCCTGCCGGCGTGGGCCCGCCTCATCCGCCCGATGAGGCACAACGTGCCGCCGGACTGCGCCGCCGAGCCGTGCGGCGTGAGCCGCCAAACCGCCTTCGAGTGGCGCCACAGGGTGCTCGCCACGGTGTCGGGCCACCAGGGGCGCATCGTGCTGCGCGACCGCGCCTGGACAGACGAGGCCTACGTCAGCGGCACGGACCCGTCGAAGGGCTACGGCCAGGCGCGCAAGCGCGGCCCCTCCCGCCAGAAGCCCTGCATCCTCGTCGCCATCGACGTGCGCAAGAACCCGACCGCCGCGGTCTGCGGGCACGGCAAGCCCAGCTCGGCGAGGGTGGGGTCGGCCCTGGCGGGCCGTCTCTCCCCGGGCTGTGTCGTCGTCCGCGACCGGGGGCGGGCCCACAGCGGGGCCATCGCCGACGGCGGCTGCGTCACTTCTTAGTGAACATCAACACTCGGAGTCCTACGGGGCCGACTGCCGCGACCCGGCCTACCTCGAGGCGATGGAGACGGTCAACAGCATGTGCCCCTGGCTCAAGCGCTGCCTCTGGCGGTTCACCGGCATGTCGCCGGCCAACATGCGGCTGTGCCTGGACTGGTACGTCTACCTGTTCAGGGTCAACCAGGCGAGGGACAGGTGGGGCCCGACCGCAAGGGTCCTCCGCCACATGATGATGGCCCCGGCTCGTTTCCGCAGTTCAAGGCAGCCGACCAATCACCTATCTAGTTGACTGTCAGAAAAAGCAATTCTAAGGAAGCGCTGATTTATTCCGGAGAGACGACGCGGGCGGTTGCCCCCGATGCCCCC
>UQBS01000086.1 GCA_900539345.1 uncultured Coriobacteriaceae bacterium
CAAAAATCCCCCGGCGGCCCCTCTCGGGCCGGTTTTTGACGCTGGCGCGGGAGGGGTTGCGGCCAGGGGCTACTTGTTCATTGTCTTCTTAGCAGTTTGCCGCATGAGGATGCCTCAGAGGTCTCGAAATGGAGGCATCTATCGAGAAGATTAGGCTCGTCTCGCGCACTTGCTCATTTGCGTCGCGAGAACGCGGGCTGAATTGTCCGCTCGCGGCATCTTATGGACAATCGCCTGCGCGACTCGCTCTATACTCGTGAGTACATTTTCAGCGGCAATAAGGGGTGCTCATGATCGAAGGTGAAGCCACGGGTATGTTCATGACTTTGCGGAGACGTATCCCTGTGGCGTGCATCGTTCCAATCATCATCCTTGCTTTCTGCTGGTCCTGGATCGGACTCGCCAATGTCGTCATCCCATTGACTCTTTCCTCCGACGTTCTATCGGGCGATTTGGCCTCTCTTATCGCCCTGCTTCTCAATATCATTGCGCTTGCCGTGAGCGCCACGGTACGTTTGATTTCGCACAAGAGACTTGTTCTGAATCCTCGCATTATCGCCCTGGTGCTGCCTGCGCTTGTCCTGTCTTGCGTGCTCGCGCAGCAGGCCTTTCCCTCATCGGCGACATTCGGTGTCACGTTCATCTTGGCGATTTGCGCCAGTTCGTTCGTTGCGATGTCTTGCCTATGTATGGCAATTGAGAGGCTGTCAGCCACAAAGGACTCGCCCGTTACCGAACTCGCTATCTCATTTGCACTATCGGCGCTGATAAACGCGTTTATTTCGGGACTCTCTGTCCAGGTGAGGTCATTCGTCTGGCTTCTTCTCGCATGTCTCGCCGTTTGCGGGGCAATCATATTGACCGATGCTGCATCCCCTGAAGCCACGCCACAAGAGACGAAGGAAGACCGCCGGCCATCGTCGGACGCATCCATAATGTCGCTCATAAAGCCCGCCATGGGATCGTTCCTCTACGGCGTAGCGTTCATGGGCATGTGGTTCGTCTCGATTGGAAGGAGCGACGCCCCAGGCAGGGGCGAAGCAACCGTAATCCAGAGCTTGGGTATCTGCCTCTTCTTCGTTCTGCTGATTGCCTTGAATCGCATAAGTGCAAGGCGCGGGTGCGCGCTGTTCGCGTCAAGTCTTCAGCGCCTCATATTCGCCGCCTATGTCATCGGCACTATGCTGTACTCGCTTGTGCTACAGACGTCGCCAGCGCTCTCTACGTTGCTGGTCATGTCCGCCACCGCGCTGTTTGAAATGACCCTGTTCCTATGGTCTACCAACTGGGGCAGATCAGCACGCGGCGGTGCATCAATGTGTCTTGCAGTGCTTCTTGACAGCCTCTTTATGGGACAGCTGCTCACGTGGTGGCTGCTGGGCGGTCCCGCTCACGACCTCCTCGAGATGATCGACCCTATGCTCGTTGGATATGCCTGTCTCGTACTCCTGTTGCCCGCAGCACTGGCGGTTTTTATTCCCCTTGACATCAATGGTGGTACGCTGGGTGCACACGTATCACAGGCAGACCTCGCCAAAGAGAGCGCTCTGGACGTGCCCTCGGAACCGTCCGCCGAAGCACCCGAAAACATATTTGCCGAGTCATTCGCCCGGCGCTTTGGCTTGAGCCCTCGCGAGTCCGATGTAGCCAAGCTGCTTATTGAGGGAAGAAGCTTGCCGTACATACAGCGGGCCCTCTCTATATCGGAGGGAACGGCGAAGACCCACCTGCGGCACATCTATGAGAAATGCGGGGCCCACAATCGCCAGGACTTTCTGAGCCTCGCTCGCGACGAAGCCCAGAGCGTCGAGGGCTCACGGTAAAAATCCCCCATCAATACGTTTTAGCCTATCTGCCTGCAAGGATAATCAATCATAAGATTCGGACGATGTGAGCTCAGCCGTGTAGCCCTACTTTCAAGATGTTGATTCGGCACCGCCGTATCGCTTCGAACAAGGAGAAACACACATGAGCAACAGTATGTCCGACACGCCCATCACTCGCAGGTCGCTTATCGCCGGCACCGCCGCTGCGGCGTCCACCATCGCGCTTATGAAGGAAGCCGTGCTTGCCGGTGCAGACGAGACCCCCAAGACTGGCGCGGATTACAAGGCCGCACCGACACCCATCGATGACGCTGACGTCACCGAGACCGTCGAGGCCGACGTCGTCGTCGTGGGCCTGGGCAACGCAGGCGTCGTTGCTGCGGTCACCGCAGCCGAGGAGGGCGCCAAGGTCTTCTGCTTCCAGAAGGCCGACACCCCCTACACCTTCGGCACGGGCGTCGCGTTCCCCAACACCACCGCCCTCGCCGCGGCAGGCATCCAGAACGACGCCTGGGACATCGTGAATACAATCCAGCGCTCCCTGAACGAGAACCACGGCAAGACCGTCATGTGGCGCAATTGGGTCAACTATGGCGAGGAGGTCGGCAACTGGTGGTGCAAGCTCATGGATGAGAACCCCGAGCTTGGTCCCTCCATGGGCGTCCTTTTCCCCGCGCCTGACGATGACAACGCCTTCAACTTCTGTTACAACGCCACGCACCTCGCGTCGGGGTCGCTTACGGTTGGCGGCGAGCCATTCTTCAGCATCGCGAACTACATCTATGACAATGCCATCGAGAACGGCGCCGACATCCAGGCACGTTTCGAGACGCCCGCCGTGCAACTTAAGGTCGAGGACGGCAGGGTGACCGGCGTCTACGGCAAGGGCGCCGACGGCTCCATCGTGCTGGCCAAGGCAGCCAAGGGCGTCATCCTCGCGACCGGCGGCTACAGCCATAACATGGCCATGCGTCAGGAGTACATGCCGCTGTGGAACAAAATGCCCTCTTCGCAGGTCGGCGGCGGTGAGGACGGCGACGGCATCCTCATGGGTTACTGGGCCGGCGGCCGCATCGAGGACGCGCCTCACTGCGCGGCCGTCCACTACGACCCGCCCGTGGACGTCCCCAACTACAACGGTGCCGTCGTGCCGTTCTTGCGCGTGAACCTGAACGGCGAGCGCTTCTCCAACGAGGAGATGAGCTACGCCTACATGCCCTTCCAGGATACTATGCAGCCCGAAGGGTGCCATTTCCAGGTCTTTGACGACAACTACCCCGCCGACTGCCCCGACATGGGCCAGGGCAACCTCTTCGACGACTGGCCGACCATGGTCCCCGCAGCTCTGGAAGCAGGCGACCTGTACACGGGCGACACAATCGAAGAGCTCGCCGAGAACATGGGTGTGCCTGTAGATGCCTTCGTCGCCACGGTCGAGCGCTACAACGAGTTGTGCAGGAAGGGCATCGATGAGGACTTCGGCAAGCAGACCAAGCGTATGAAGCCTGTCGCCAAGGCTCCGTTCTACGCGTTCAAGCGTCACGCGACCGTGCTGTGCACGATGAGCGGTCTTGAGGTCACAAAGGACTACCAAGTCGTGAATCCCAACGGCAAGGTCATCGAGGGCCTCTTCGCCGTGGGCAACGACTCCGGATGCATGTTCGGCGGCACCCAGTATCCACTCAACATGCCCGGCATCAGCATTGGCCGTGCCCTGGTCTCCGGTCGCGTCGCTGCATGGCGCGTCTGCGGCAAGACCGAGTAAGTCGCAGCACATTGCACTACATACGGACGCCTCTGCGAGCGGTGCCTTGCAGAGGCGTCCCCTCTTCCACCCGTCTGTTTTTCGTGAAAACAAGGAGGACCATCATGCTTGACACCACCATGACCCGCAGGGGCCTCATCAGTGCAGCTACACTGGGAGCTGGCGCAGCAGCCCTGGCACCCGCGCTCGCCGGCGCCGCCGAAGCATCGGCAGTCGAGGAGCTCACGCCCACCCAGACCATCGCCGCCGACGCGGTTGTCATCGGCTCGGGAACGTCCGGCCTCATCGCCGCAACGCGCGCTGCCGAGCTCGGCAAGTCGGTCGTCCTCGTCGAGAAGCTCGAGGAGGCGCAGGTTGGCGGTTGCTCCCGCTACACCGCCGGTTTCGCGGCCTTTGAGGCACCTGATGGTCTGGACGTCGATGGCGCCATCGCAATCGAGGATTACATCAACACGCAGGTCACCTACCACCGCAATGCCTGTAACGCCGAGACCGTCCGTCTCTACGCCGAGACCTCCGGCCCCGCAACTGGCTGGCTGCTTGACCAAGGCATCGAGTTCAACGTGCTCGGCAGCGTCCATCAGCCGGTCAGCCCCGATGCGGTTGGCGCGGGCCTGACCGGCGGCGGCCTCATCGATAAGCTCTACGTCAAGGCAGTCGAGTATGGCGTGCAGTTCTTGTTCGAGACCGAAGCCAAGCAGCTGCTCCTCGCCGACGGCGCTGCGGCCGGTGTAGTCGCCCAGTCCGTCACGGGCGAGATCGTGGAGATTGACGCTCCCTCAGTCGTGCTCGCATGCGGCGGCTTCGGCGCAAACGACGAGATGTTCGAGAAGTACACCGGCACGGCGTATGGCGTCGTGGAGTTCTATGGCCTCATGAACATGCCCACCGGCGACGGTGTGCGATTCGGCCTGGAGGCCGGTGGCAGCCTGCACCACCCCAGTGCCGTGAGCTACGCCAACCTCAAGCTCGCCGACTTTCCTGGCGAAGGCGCGGCAGAGAACATCCTGTTCGCCAAACAGCAAGCCCTCGTGTGGGTCAATTCCCGCGGTCGCCGCTTCGTGACCGAGGAGCTCTGCAAGGTGGAGGACTGGACCGTTAATGGCGAGGCGTGTTCGCAGCAGGACAAGATTTTCAGCATCTTTGACGCAGCGTTCCTGACTAAGATCGAGAAGGAAGGCCCCTGGCAGGGCCAGCTCTTCACCGACATCGAGGCAGGCAAGCCGATTGCAAACGCCACCGAGCTCGCACAAGCCGTCGTCGCTGATGGTTCCTACGAGTGCTACAGCGCCGATACCATCGAGGAGCTTGCCGAGAAGGCTGGCATCAACCCCGCAGCCCTAGCCGCGACCATCCAGATGTACAACGGCTTCTGCGAGGCCGGCGAGGACGCCGCGTTCGGCAAGACGGCCGAGTTCCTGGTTCCCGTGTCCGAGCCGCCGTTCTATGCCTTCCGTAACAAGCTAGCCTTCTACAATACTCTCGGCGGGTTGAAGGTGGACACGACTTGCCAGGTCATCAACCACGAGACGGGCGAGGTCGTGAGCGGCCTCTACGCAATCGGCTCCGACGCGGGCGGCTGCTTCGGCTACTACTACAATTCCAGCGTCGTGCCCGGTGAGATGCAGGGCTGGTGCGTGAGCAGCGGCTTCGTCGCGGGTAACGATATCGCCACGAAGTAAGCCTGGTCCGATGCCCGCCCTCTATACACGTTCAGATTCCTGACCAGATGGCCGACCGTGACTGGCCTCCTGAAAGCGGTTTTCAGCTTCGCCTGAAAAGTGGCCGACGGGTGGTCGAATTGGTGAACGCTGCACCAGGCCGAAAACGAGAAAAACCGGCGCCCCTCCCGAATCGCCAAAATCGGGAGGGGCGCCGGCGAAGCAACTTGTCTAACTCCGTCCAGATACTACTTCAAACCAGAACCTACGCGCCCTGCGTGTATGCGACGGCCTCGGTTGCGGCGATGTAGCCGGAGTCGATGCACAGGCCGTAGCAGTAGCCGGGGATGTCGTAATAGGGCGAATAGTAGAGCGAGCCGGCCTCGGTGCCGACGCAGTACAGGCCGGGGATGGGCGTGTAGTCGGCGGCCGTGAGGACGCGGCACTGGTCGTCGATGCGCACGCCGCCGAACGTGGACCAGGCGCTCTGGTAGTTCTGGGTAATGTAGAACGGGCCGGTCTCAACGGGCGTCAGATACCAGGGGTTGGCGTTGAACTCCTCGTCGACACCGGCGGCGCAGTAGCCGTTGTACCTCTCGACCGTGGCAAGGACGTTCTCAACGGGCAGGCCGGCCATCTCGGCGACCTCCTCGAGGGTGTCGGCCTTCCAGCACCAGCCCTCGGCGATGCCCTCCTCGATGTCTTCGGGCAGCTTGTCGAGGATGCGGTCCTTGAAGTAGGCACCGATGAACCAGTTGGTGTTGGGGTCGCCGTACTCGCCGTCCTGGGCGCCGCGGGCCTTCATGTAGTTGTAGAGGCCCTCGGTGGTCAGGGCGTCCACGTAGGTCTGGTCGACGATGGCGTACCAGGGGTTGTTGTGCAGCGTCTGCTCGGAGCCGTAGCTCATGGGGAAGTCGCAGAGCATGCCCTCGTTGAGGAAGCGCTTGCCCTCGGCGTCTACAAGCAGGTTGCCGTAGTAGCCGAACTTGAAGGCGTAGTTCTGGTCGTACTTGTCCTGCTTTGCGGGGCGGCTCGCCTTGTCGTTGGTTCCGCCGTACTCGCAGGGGCAGTAGCCGAACGTCTTCTCGAGGGCCGCGCCCACGGCCTCGCACGCCAGGATGCCGTCGCCGGTGCACAGGCTCACGCCGCCCTTGGCCACGTTGAGGTCGCGGGTGTGCAGGAAGCGCTCCTGCAGGTCCTCATTGCCCAGGTAACCGCCCGTGGCGATGATGACGGCACCCGCGTTGACCTGAACGGTGCCGTCGGGGCCTTCCGCCAAGACGCCGCAAACCTTGTCGCCATCCATGACGAGCGAGGTCATGGCCGTGGAGAAGTGCGCGTCGATGCCGTAGTTTGTAATGGCATCGCTCCAGACGGTGAAGCGGTCCTCGAGGGGCGTGGTGATGAGGTGGAAGCCGCCCTTTTCGCCGATGAACGGGGTCTCGAAGCGGAAATTCACCTCTTTGAACTCATAGCCGACCTCAATCAGGTTGGCGACGGCGTTCTTGGACTCGTGGATGCAGCGGCGCATGAGCGCGGGGTTGGGCGTCCAGTGCGTGTAGTTCATGACATGGTAGAAGACGTCGTCCTCGGTGAGCGTGGTGCCGCCTTCCTTTTCCTGCAGCACCGTGGTGCCGACGGCAAAGGGGCCGGAAACATAGACGCCATTGGGGGCGGTGACGTCCTCGCCCTTCTCGAGCACGACAACCTTGGAGCCGGCCTTGGCGGCCGTGATGGCAGACATGAAGCCTGCGGCACCCAGGCCACATACGACGATGTCGCAGTCGATGGTCTCGGCAACTTCGCCCTGGGCAGGCTTCGCGGCTTCTTCGGCGTTCGCGCAGGCGGCACCCGTTGCGGCGAGGGCTGCGGTTGCGGCAGTCGCGGCTACGAAGGAGCGACGGTTCATCTCGATGCCCATAGAAAAATCCCTTTCCCTCAAAGGTCGCGGCGCCGGCCCCCGCCGGCTTTTCCTTACCGCTCAAAACGCATGGTGAGGGTTCAACGCGGTAGAAGGTCAAGGGGTAATTTCTCGAATTTGCGATGCGGGGGCGTGCTACTCAATGGGGACGAGCAGCGTCTCGACGTCGCTCCCCTGGCCGTCGAGGTTCATGAACATGGGAAGCAGCAAAACGTCGGACCTTAGGCGATATCCATGGTCGGCAAGATAGGTAAATAGCGGGTCAAACGTCTCGCGGCGCAGGCTTTCCGACCGTGACAGACGACGGTGATAGCGCAGACACTTCCCCATGGGAAGCCTTTCGATTTTCGAGGTTTCGCAGGACTCCAACCTCCACGCCTCACGTGCCGGCATACTTATGACGTAACTCGGGTCGATGGTGGGGCCGCGTCCCAGAAGGTCCTCCTTGTGCAAGATGCGCGCGCAGTTCGTCACGCTCAACAACTCGTAAAAGGCTGCTATTTCCTGGCGATTTTCGCTTGAGACGCTGAAGTCGTATCCTTTTGATGCTTTGACATACACTTGGTCGTCGATGTCGGCGAGTTCAAAGTCGCTTCCTGTTGCCAGGCCGTCTGGCGAGTTCTGCTGGACAGCCCTGCTCTTTTCAAGGGCTTCCAAGGCCCCGCCGATGCGCCGTAGACGGTAGTTGAGCAGGTCGATTTGGCGTTGAAGGATTTCGCGCTGCGACCGGAGAGACCCCTCGAACTCGGCGCTGTCCTGTTTGGCGTCGAGCATCTCAATGGCGTGTTCGACGGTAAATCCGTATTGGAGTAGCACGCGAAAGGCGTTGGCCCTGAACGCATCTTGGGGCGTGAAGACGCGGTAGCCGTTTTCCTCCCGCTCGTTTGCGCAGAACAGGCCAGCCTTTTCATAGAACCGCACTTTTGAAGGGCTCATGCCGGTCATGGCGGCGAATTCGCCGATCTTATAGGTCCGCTCGGCCTGTTCTGTCATGCCGACTCCGTTCCCCCGATTGCCCCGCATGGGCTGCAAATTCCCCCAATGCAGCCAGATAGTTCATAATAAGCCCTCAACATGGTTGAAAGTCAAGAGCGGCAATCTCTGGCTCTTCGCCAGTTTGTGTGGGTGATATTTAGATAGATTCCCAGATGACACGG
>UQBS01000087.1 GCA_900539345.1 uncultured Coriobacteriaceae bacterium
CGCGCACTTGCTCCGGCCCTGCCGAGGTCGCTCGGGGGACTTGTTCATTGTCTCCTTAGATGAGCTGTCAAAGGGCATGTCTGGAGTGTCGGTTACTCAGCGTATTAAGCAGGTGAAGCAGCCTCGTGGTGGCTACATTAACCCAAAGAAACAGATGACGGTCGTATCTCTTGGTGAGGGCGCTGATGCACTGAATCCCGTAGAGAACGTGCATACCTCTACAATGGGCCTTGTCGTGGACTACATGACAAGATTCATGACTGGCGCGTCTGCTGATGACGCGTTCAGGATTTCTTTGATGGGCGCGCAGATAATTGGCGAGTTGTACTGTGCCCACGATTTGCTTGCTGGTGTGACCGGATTAGACAACGAGTCTATTATACGCGCCACGAAGTTGGTCGGATTCGATGTTTGTTTCCGTGCGGGTCCTATGGGCTATAAACCGGTCGAAGACATCAATCCCGATGATGACACGATTACGAATGTTCGAGTGATGGTGGAGCGTTCCTTGCGCTTCCTTGATGAATATGGTCCCAAGGTACTGGATGGCTTCACATTTGAGGGAGGCTATACCGGCACGGTGGCTACTGGAGATGGTGACTTTACCACGGCAGACACATTGTGGGACTTCAAGGTCTCGAAACGGCCTATTCAGAAGGAGCACACGTTGCAGCTGCTTATGTATTGGCGTATGGGGCTTCATTCCGTTCATTCTGAATTCCGTAATGTGAAATACCTTGGTATCTACAACCCGAGGATGAACGAAGTGTCGCGTATTGCAGTCGCGGATATTCCGCAGAATGTCATTGATGAGGTTGAAGACGAGGTCATCGGCTATTAAGTACATCGGAAGTGAGCACTTGCCGGCCCGCCGTTCCTATGGGCGGCGGGCATTATGATCAAATAAGTATTTAAGCAAATAATTAAAGATGGGAGGTGAGGTAGTGTCGCGAATGACGCTCCTATAGGCTGCCAAGTCCTTTATTGGCCGACATTTTAGCATTCAGGCAGCGGTCGTATTCGCGTCTGATTTCCTCGTGGGGGCATACGCCTCTTTCTATTTCGCCGAGCCTCGCATCCGGCACGTCAAGCTCTCGGGCAACCTGCTTTTGGGTCAATCCGAGCGATTTTCGCATGTCCGCCAGTTTCGAGCCCTGGGCGTACTTCAGCCTCATGGGGTGCCGCAACGTCGAGTAGATCCCCCTGGCCATGGATCTCTTTAGGCAGCGCATGGCCTCTCGCCCCGTCTTGCCGTCGGACCTGCGCTTCGCCATGCAGGCGGGCGTTCTCTCGTCCCCGCTCATTCTGCTTCCGGCGATCATGTGGGGAGCTTTGTTGGCCTGCCCGTTCCCGCCGCGGTTGGGCCTGCGCCCGTCGGTCCCTCCGCCGGGGGCGGGGATGGGGGGCGCCGCAGGTCGAGGCGGACCCTGCCTCGCCCGGGATGCGCTCGGGGCTGTCGCCCGCGGCGACCGCGAGCTCCGCTGCGCTGGCGGCGCCGCATCCCCTCGCCTGCAGGAGGGCCGGCGCTTTGGCCTTGATGATCCGACGCATGGCGCCCTCCGATCGGCTTGCCTTCCCATCGAGCTCCAGCCAAGTCCCAGCGAGCGCCTTCAGGGACGCAAGCAACGGCCCGGCGACGTCGTCTTCCGCGTTCGGGCGGCAAGACCCCAGTTTTCTGTACAGGCCCGCCCCCTTGAGCGGCCGGTATTTGGTCCTGACCCGCTCCGGCGCCGACGCCAAGAGGGAGCCTGCGGCGTTGGCCGCGCCGGTCATGGTGTTGACGTGCACGGGCCTCGCCGCCGCAAGGGCGCGCAGGCCCCCGACCCACCCGTCGTGGGACTTCGGCACCACGCCCCTTCCGGCGGCCGCTGCGCGGGCGGCGTGCTCGGCGGCGGTGCCGTCGGTCTTGCCCTCTCCGACTCGCCCCCTTTCCCCCTTAGGGCGAGGTGCCTCGAAGACAGCATGGCCGCTTTCCATGAGATGGGAGCATGGATCGGCGCCATACGACGTCGTTCCCTCTATGCCTACCGCCACGCAGCCCGACGGGTCGCCGATTTCCTCCGCAAGTCGTTTGCAGCCCCTCTCGTCGGCGGAGAACGACCCAGAAGAGACGGGTCTGCCGAGCCCATCGAGGATGACCAGGACATGGAAATCTTTGTGGGTGTCCACCCCCGCGTAGACCGTTGCGCATTCCCGCATGCCTTCACCTCTCCCATCGGAAACCAGCGGCCCCGGGACCGGATGCCAGACATTACACTGACGGGGGTGCTATGGTGGCGTTGCGGTTCCGCGGTGCGCTCAGGCTCCTATTAGGTCATGGCAGGCGTCTCGGAGCGTCGGCGGCAGAGGCGACACGTCGTTCGAAGGTCAGCCCACGGCGACGGTTGGTGTGTGGGTCAGCCTCTGCCGCCGGACGCAATCCAAATGGCGTCCATGCAACAGGATGACATCTAACGCCAATCGGATGCATATGATTATCAGTGTCGGTGCAAGGGGCCGCTTCCCCGGCCGTAGAAAGCAGGGAGCGGGTATCGCCTGGAATTCCAATCGCTGAAGTCGTGATCCGAAGAAAGGCGACAACCGCGTATGGGCAAGATGCGCGAGATCGCGGGCGGCGGCGCCCAGGTGCCCAGATTCGACGACGGCATGGCGAGCATGGCCGAGCTGATCGGGGCGATGGCCGAGTCGCCCGTCAACGAGATCATGGGCGCCCGGGCCGACGAGGCATGCGAGGCCGGCAACCGGCGCAACGGCTACCGCGGGCGCAGGCTCGCCACCGGCGTCGGCACCGTCAACCTCAGGATCCCGAAGCCGCGCGCCGGCAGCTGCTTCCCGGAGGACCCAATCGAGCGCTACCCGCGCGTCGACCGCGCGGTCATCGCCGCCGTATCGGAGGCGGTGACCGACGGCGTCTCCACCAGGGAGGCCAAGCGCGTGGCGCGACCCGTGGGCATCGGCCGCATGGGCGCCGGCCAGGCGTCGGGGGACGCGCTCGTCGCCCGACGACGCGGCCACCGACCCGCGGCAACGCGACCCCTCGGAAGCGAGCCATCCCCACATCCGGCTCGACGCCACCTGCGTCAAGTGCAGGGACGCCGCCGGCAACGCGCCGACCAGGCAGAAGCGGGGCGCCGTTCTGGGCATCCTGAAGGCCGTGTTCGCCGAGCGCGACCCCGAGCTGGTGCGCGAGCTGTACCAGCTGGCCACAGAGCAGATCGAGGGGTTCTGCTCTGTGGCCGTCGAGGTGCTCGAGGAGGCGGAGGCCGACGCGCCGGTCTACCTTGACTTCCCCTACGAGCACCATGTGAGGCTTCGCACCGACAACGTGCAGGAGCGCGCCAACCGCGGGCTCAAACGCCGCAGCCGCGCGGTGCAGGTCTTTCCGAGCAGGAAGTCGCCCATCAGGATGATGGGAGCGGTGTTCGCCGAGATGGACGAGAACTGGGCCGGCCGCCGCCGGTTCGACGACGGCTCCATCGGCAGGGCCGTCGAGGGCGCCAAGGTGAACGCGCCCGCGCCCGCCCACGGCGGCACCGCCGCAGGGCACGCGGCCGGGACCGTCGCGCTCGTCGTGGCCGACGACCCCGTTGCCGGCAGGAAGTTGGCGTGACAAGAGCTAGAATGACGGCATTCTAGGTGATTCTCGGTTTTCGAAGGCTTGAAGGCCAACTGCGACAACGACAAGGTTCGCGCCCTTTTGGGGCCCGCGTGCGCTAAGGAGTTCGAGGCCATAACCTATTAGCGCCCGAAGGCAAGGGCGCCTGCCGTGCAATCTGCGCTTTGCTGTTGGTGCGGCATCTACGCGACATGTCGCGACAAAAAAGCGACACGTGTCGCGTGCTGGATGGCCCGGCGTGCACGATCCTCGCTGGGGCGGGCCGCGAACGCCTGGGTTGCTGCGCTGTCGGGCAGCCTGCGAATCCTGCTACTCGTTGTCGCTGTAAAACGTTTCCGGACGTGGTCGGCGGGCGGCGCTATATATCATATCGATAATGGTTGCATCTTTTTGCCGGGATTTTGGGAGAGGCCGTACGCGGATGACAGGTTTTCGAGCCGCGGGCGGTGCTGGTGGGGCGGACCGGGCTCGTCCGGCAAGGTCTCATTCTGGTGGGGGTACCATTCTGAGCCAAGGTTATGCTCGGGAGGTTCGGGGAAGGGCTACAGGTGCCCTTTTCGCGAACTTGGGAGACCTGAAAACCTGCCATCTCAGTACAACCTTCGTTCGAATCCTGGCAGCCGACCGCTGGCGCCCCCCTTTCGAGCTTTGCCGGGAACCCCTTCCGGCAAAGCGCTTGCAATTGGTGGGGGTGTGGGTTTGACATCCGTGCGACATGTCGCGACAGATGCGCGACACGTGTCGCGCATTGATTGGTTATGTGCGCTGAACTGGGCTGACATCGGCCGATTTGTCGTCTATACTGACTCACATGCGACATGTCGCGACAAAAACGCGACACGTGTCGCATCGATGTCGCACTGTGCAAGGCAATACTACATGGAGGCAGCATGGACGCAACAGAATTGCAATTGCACCTAAACGGCGGCGAGGGTATTTCGTGCGAGTTCAAACGTTGCGGCGGGCAGCCCCAACCGGATACGTTCGAGACGATCTGCTCATTTGCGAATCGGCAAGGCGGCAATATATTTCTCGGCGTTTCCGATGACGGCGAGGTGATTGGCGTCCCCAAAAAGGCGGCCAATGCGATTCAGCGCAACATCGTCTCGGTTCTCAACAATCCCGCGCTCTTCAATACGGCCCCCGCTGTGGAAATCGAGCCCATCGCAATCGACGGCGCTACCGTGATTCGGGTGTGGGTTCCCATGGGTCCCACCGTATACAGCTACAAAGGCGTCACGTACGATCGCCTTGCAGACGCCGACGTTCGCATTGCAGGCGTAGACCAGTTGTCGATGATGTATGTTCGCAAGCAAAACACCTACTCCGAACAGCGCGTATATCCCTATGTCACCCTTGATGATATACGTCCCGACCTTATTGACCGCGCGCGTTCCATGGCGGTTGCTACACGTGCAGACCATCCCTGGGCAACGCTCGACGACATTGCCCTGTTGCGCAGCGCGAAGCTTTTTACCAAAGACCGCCTCACGGGAGCGGAGGGCTTCACCCTTGCTGCCGTTCTCCTCGTGGGAACGGACGATGTCATTGGCGATGTGTGCCCTGCATACAAGACCGATGCGATCGTGCGCAGGGACGATCTTGATCGCTACGACGACCGCCTCACGGTCAAGACAAACCTGATCGAGGCGTATGACGTCTTGGTTGGGTTTGCGGCGAAGCATCTTCCTGACCGTTTTGCGCTCAAGGGTGGGCAGCGTGTGAGCGCTCGCGACGTCATCGTTCGAGAGCTTGTGTCGAACTCGCTTGTCCACCGGGAATACCTGAGTCCGTTTCCCGCCAAGTTGATAATCGATCCGACTACCATACGCACAGAAAACGCCAGCCGCTCTCTTTTTGAAGGGCGTCTGATGCTGACGGATTTCAACCCTATATCAAAGAATCCGAATATCGCCTCGTTCTTCTCGAATATAGGACGTGTTGAGGAGCTTGGCAGCGGACTGCGTAACCTTCATGAGTTTTCGAAGGCCTACAGCGGAAGTGAGCCTCTTATGGAGGACGGGGACATCTTTAGGGCGGTTGTCTCGACTACATCTGCGAGCCTGGGCGGCGCAAACGAAATCGACGCGGTGATAGCAACGCTTTTGAGCAACGACGGCTACGTAACCTCGGCGCGCGTTGCCAAGCTCGTTGACGCCTCAACGCGAACCGTCCAGAGGCGCATCAAGCAGATGGTCGAAGCGGGGGAGCTCGTTGTGGATCAGTCGATGGCCTCGCGTGGGTATCGCCGTCCCTAGAGCAATTTGAGTTAATTCATTCAGTCGCTCCCACCGGGTAGCCGCACGGCCTGAACCGCCCCTCGCAGTCCGAGGGGGTGACCTTGGAGAGGGCCTGGGCGTCGCGGACGTAGGCGAGGAAGCGCCCCCTCGTCGTGCCGCCGGCCCATGCCCCGGCGGCGACGGGTCCTCCGGGCCCCATCGCCGCCGGGTCGGGGGCCGATTCGCCCTTGGGGCCTCTCCTTCTCGGGGTTCCTGGCGCAGCGCCTGGTCACGCCGCGCCGGCCGTTCTCCCGCATTGTCCCGGCCGCGCGCTTTCGCGAGACGCGCCCGCCGCCGCGCTTCAGGGCCCGGAAGGCCTTCGGCGGGCCGCAGGCGCGACGGCTGGCCCCGTAAACCTCAAGCATCTTCGCCGCGAGCCCCGCGCCGCGGGGCGCGCGCTCGGAGGCGGCCGACCTGCGGTGCGCGCAGTGCCCCCGCATGGCGGCCTTCAGCGCCGAGCACAGCTCAGACGCCGAGCGCTGGCAGCTGAACGCCGCGATGGGCTCGAACTTGGCCTTCTTCACAGAGTCCTGCCCGCGAAGAAGGCGCCGGCTTTCAAAAGGGTCCCGCTCTCGCGCCTCGGCCGCCCGTTCCCCCTTCGCAGCCTGCGCGGGTCCCCTGCCGTCTGGAACGGGTTCTGCGACCTGGGGCCGCCCTCGGCCCTCCGGTCCGCCTGCTTCACCCGGCTGGAAGGCGGGCCGGGGTCGGCGCCCGGCCCGCGCGCCGCCTCCGCATGGGTGGTGTCGGACTTTCTGTGCAGCTCTACGGCCTGCCGCTTGAACTCCGGTGCGTGCTTGGGCGCACTGGCCATGATCTCCACCTTTCATCCTTTCCGAAATCTTATCGGAAAACGGAAATGCAAGTGTCAACCAATCTGGGGCAGATTCACGCCGCCGATTAAGACGTACTCGCCCTCGTGGCCCGCGAAACGCTCCCTGAACTTATCGATTCCCTTCATAATCGCCTCCAAGCACTCGGTTCAAGACGTTTTCGATCTCACCCGCGACGCGCGGGTCGTCCCTCTCTTCGTCGGGAAGGGACAGAATGGCAGAAAGCGGGTCGACCGTGCACCCCAGTGCCGGCACGGGCTCGTAGCGCAGCACCTGCACCACGCACACAGGCTCGTCGACGTCGGCCCCGCGCGCGCCGGCCGCCAGCCCTAGGGCGCGCTCTTGCGCTTTGGTCGCAGCGTAAGTCGGCCAGGGGTTGTCCTGCAGCATCGAGAGCTCGCACAGCGCCGAGATTCCTCCCAGCGGGAGTTCTTCGGCGGGTATGCAGGCCAGGCAGTGCTCCCTTGCGACCGGGCTCGACATGCGCGGCTCCAGGCGACGCCACAGCGCCATCTTGTCTCTGCCGGGACGCAGCACCCGCCGCCGCCCCTCGGTGCCGACGAGGGAGGGGTCGGCGGCAGCGAGCTCGTCGAATGCGCGCGAGGCGGTCATCTTCGCCGCGCCGAGGAAGGCGGCCGCTCGGGTGACGCTGGCGCCGTCGAGGTCACTGTAGAGCGCCATGAGCGCGAGGCGCTGTGCCTGGGGCGAAAAGGTCACGACGTCTGCCTGCTGACGGTTGCTCGCACGGGCTCTTCCGTCTCTCAGCGCGATTCCCAGAAACGGCAGGTATACCTGCCCGCCCCGCTCGACGAAGGGGAGGCCGGTCTCGAGCATCCGTCTGATTCTATAGCTCGTGGCGTCCTCGAGGGCGAACGCCACGGGAACCCCCAGGGCCGCCTCCAGCGCGTCGCGGTGCTTCGCCATGGTCTGAAGTGTATCGTTTTTTCGGACACCCGATGGAGAGGTAAAATCAATACACCACC
>UQBS01000088.1 GCA_900539345.1 uncultured Coriobacteriaceae bacterium
GCCCGGCGCCCTCGAGGTCCAGGGTGCGGTCGAGGGCCTGGCCGACCCCGTCGTGGCGGCGGTCGACGTCAAGGCGCCCGAGGCCGTGTCGGCCGAGCTGTCTGATGTCGAGGCCCAGACTCTTGAGGTTGAGCCCGGCGCGGTGCCCGATTTGCCCGCCACCGTCCAGGTGAGCTGGTCTGACGGCCAGACGAGCGAGGAGTCCGTGGTGTGGGACGTTCCCAGCGCCGAGGAGTTCGTGGCTGGCACCGACGTCAAGATTTCCGGCGAGGTCGAGACGACCCAGCAAAGCGTCGAGGTCACCGTGCATGTAAAGGATGAGGAGCCGGCCCCTGCACCGCAGGCCGAGCCTGATTCTGACAAGGATGCGGCGGCTGCGACCGACACTAAGACCGGCGAAGACGACGCTGCGTCGCAGGCTGCTGCCTCCCCGACGAAGCCTGGCGCCGCAGCCGAGCAGGCCGACCAGGGCGACTCCACACCGGAGCCCGACGCCGCAGCCACGCAGGACGACAAGGCCGACCAGGCGGCGACTGCCCCGCAGCCGCAGCCCGCTGCTCCCGAGAAGTCCCACGCGACTGACGTTACGTCTTCCGGGGAACGCCAGCAGGCTGGGCTGCCCGCATGGGTGATTGCGACCTTGGCAGGCTTGGGTGCCGCCTTCGTTGCGGCTGTCGCGTTCGTCGTCTCCAAGCGCCGCCGCGTCGAGGACGACGAGCCCATAGGCAAGCACGCGGCGCCTAAGAACAAGTAAACGTCCTATTCACAAGGGGTGCGGATGCATGTCCGCGCCCCTTTGAGGTTAAAGGAGAACCTACATGCCTTGCACCACTCTACTTGTTGGTAAGAACGCAAGCTACGACGGGTCCACCATCGTCGCGCGCAACGAGGACGCGCCCAGCGGTGAGTTCACGGCCAAGCGCTACAGCATCGTGAAGCCCTCCGACCAGCCGCGTCACTATCGCTGCGTTATCTCCCATCTCGAGATCGATCTGCCCGAGGAGCCCATGCGCTACTCCAGCGTGCCCAACGCCGACCTTAAGGAAGGCATTTGGGGCGAGGCGGGCGTCAACGAGGCCAACGTCTCCATGAGCGAGACCGAGACGCTCACCACCAATGAGCGCGTGCTCGGCGCCGACCCGCTTGTGCGTCTGCAGTCCGCTTGTGGCGCCCTGCCCGAGGTTCCCGGCGGCATCGGCGAGGAGGACATGCTCACGCTCGTGCTTCCCTACATTCGCTCGGCTCGCGAGGGTGTGCTGCGCCTGGGCGACCTGCTCGAGCGCTATGGCACCTACGAGATGAACGGCATCGCTTTCCAGGACGTCGACGAGATTTGGTGGCTCGAGACGGTGGGCGGTCACCACTGGATTGCCAAGCGCGTGCCCGACGATGCCTATGTTGTGGTGCCCAACCAGCTCTCTATCGACTCGTTTGACCTCGACGACGCCTTTGGCGAGCAAGCCGAGCATCTGTGCAGCGCCGACCTGCGCGAGTGGATGGCCGAGAACCACCTCGACCTCACCATGCGCTTCGAGGCCGAGGGCGACGACGTCACGCCCCTGGGCACGTTCAACCCCCGCGAGGCATTCGGGTCGGCCAGCGATTCCGACCATGTGTACAACACGCCGCGCACCTGGGCTATCCAGCGCTTCCTCAATCCCACGACGTGTATGTGGGACGGCCCCGAGGCTGCCATGGGCCCGGAGAGCGACGCCCTGCCGTGGGACTGCGTGCCCGAGCGCAAGGTGACCGTGGAGGACGTGAAGTATGCCCTATCCCTGCACTATCAGGGCACGCCCTTCGATCCTTACGGTCATGCCGGCTGTCCCGACCAGCGCGGCAAGTACCGCGCCATCGGCATCAACCGCAACTGCCAGCTCTCCGTGGTGCAGCTGCGCCCCGGCAAGCCCGAGGCCATCACGGCCGTGCAGTGGATTGCTTTCGGTTCGAACCCCTTCAACGCTCTCGTGCCGTTCTACCCTGCGGTGGACGAGGTTCCTGCGTACATGTCGGTGACGCCCGACAAGCCCTCGACTGATAGCTTCTACTGGGCAAACCGCCTCATCGCCGCCATTGCCGACCCGCACTTTGCCGCGTGCGCCCCGCATATCGAGCGCTACCAACTCAAGGTGGGCGGTATGGGCCACGCAATGCTCAACGCAACCGACAAGAAGGTCGTCCAGGAGGGGCTCGACTACAAGGCGGCCGAGCCGGTGCTGCGCCAGGCAAACGAGGATATGGCCCGCAAGCTGCAGGAAGAGACGACCGACGTGCTCGACAAGGTCCTCTATGCCTCGAGCATGCTTATGAAGAACGCGTTCTCGCGCTCCGACGGATAAATATTTTTGAACCATACTTGCAATTAGCAATAAATCCTAATAATATAAGTCCCATACCGCGCACAAGACGGTATGGGACTTTTTTTACTGATTGTCGAAGCCAGGTTTGCTTTGAAAGGGATTTTGGGAGAGGACGATACGAATGAACCAGTACAGGTGCCCCATCTGCGGTTACATTGCCGAGTTCGAGGGCGAGATGCCCGCTGACTACGTATGCCCCCAGTGCAAGTGCCCTGGCGAGCGCTTCGAGAAGATCGGCGGTGCCAGTGAATCCGCCGAAGAGGGTTGGGCTGCCGAACACGTTGTGGGTGTGGGCAAGCTCGAGAACGTCCCGGCCGACATCGTGGCCGATCTTCGTGCCAATTTTGAGGGCGAGTGCTCCGAAGTGGGTATGTACCTTGCTATGAGCCGTGTTGCGGAGCGCGAGGGGTATCCCGAGATTGGCGAGTACTGGAAGAAGGCCGCCCTTGAGGAGGCTGAGCACGCCGCCAAGTTCGCCGAGCTTCTCGGTGAGGTTCTGACCGACTCCACCAAGAAGAACCTCGAGATGCGCGTTGCCGCCGAGAGGGGAGCTACCTCCGGCAAGACCGACCTGGCCCGCCGTGCCAAGGCTGCCAACCTCGACGCCATCCACGACACGGTGCATGAGATGGCTCGCGACGAGGCGCGCCACGGCCGTGCGTTCGAGGGCCTGCTCAAGCGTTATTTTGGCTAGTCTGTTCGTTTCTACCAGGAGTGTTTCTCAAAAGGAGAGAGGAAGCGCCATGGACACCACCACCAGCCGCCGTAACTTCGTGAAGGCAACCGCAGGCGGAGCAGCCGCCCTTGCCGCACTCGCATCGCTTCGCGTCCCTCAGGCTCAGGCCGCCACGACCCAGACCAAGACCGAGTACTTTGCCGGCAAGGCAAACGCCCGTCAAATCAACGACGACCTGTGGTGGGTCGGCGCCTGCGACAAGCGCCTTGCCCTGTTCGAGAACGTCTACCCGCTCGACCACGGCGTGGCCTACAACTCCTATCTGCTGCTTGACGAGCAGACTGTTCTTATCGACACGGTCGACCGCTCCGTCATCGGCCAGTACTTCGAGAACGTCGAGGCCGTGCTCGACGGTCGCAACCTCGACTACCTCATCGTCGACCACATGGAGCCCGACCATGCCTCCGGCGTGGCACAGGTCCTCACGCGCTATCCTGAGTGCACCCTGGTGACCACAGCGCTCGCCCAGGCTATGATTGGCCAGTTCTTCGAGGGCATCGACATCTCCGACCGCGTCATCACCGCAGCTGAGGGCGACACCCTCACGGTGGGCGCGCATACCCTCGCCTTCGTTGAGGCCCCCATGGTGCACTGGCCCGAGGTCATGGTGACCTTCGACGCCACCACCGGCATCCTCTTCAGTGCCGATGCCTTCGGCTGCTTCGGCGCCCTCGACGGCAACATGTACGCCGACCAGGTCAACTTCAAGGAGAAGTGGCTTGACGAGGCCCGCCGTTACTACTGCAACATCGTGGGCAAATACGGCCCTCAGGTTCAGGACGTGCTGGCCAAGGCCTCCACGCTCGACATTTCCATGCTGTGCTCCACGCACGGTCCCATCTGGCGTGAGGACCTGGGCTGGATCATCGACAAGTACGATAAGTGGTCGAGCTACACGCCCGAGGACGAGACCGTCGTCGTCTTCTACGGCTCCATCTACGGTGGCACCGAGAACGCGGCGAACATTCTTGCCTCACAGCTCTCTCAGGCCGGCGTCAACGACGTCAAGGTCTACGACGTGTCCAAGACCCACGGCAGCTACCTCATCGGCGAGGCCTTCCGTGCGAGCCACCTGGTCTTCTGCAGCGCCACGTACAACATGGGCATCTTCACGCCGATGAAGAACTTCCTCAATGACCTCGTGGCCCACAACATGCAGAACCGCAAGGTCTCCTTCGTTGAGAACGGCACCTGGAGCCCGGCATCCGGCCAGCTCATGCAGGACATCGTGGCTACCATGCCCGACATGGTGCAGGTGGGCGACCTCGTCACCATTCGCTCCACGCCCAACGCCGCCAACGTCGAGGAGCTCACCGAGCTCGCCGGCGCCATTGCTGCCTCCCTGTCGGGCGATGAGTCCGTCGGCACTGCCGTCGCGACTTCCGACAACGCTGAGCCTGCAGCCGGCACCGTTGAGGCTGCTGAGAAGGCTTCCGACGTGGTGACCACCTGGAAGTGCACCGTGTGCGGCTACATCTACGAATGCGAGGGCGAGGAGCTCCCCGCCGACTTCGTCTGCCCCCTGTGCGGCAAGGACGCCACCTTCTTCGAGCTTGTGGAGGAGTAGCCCTCAGGGTTTTTGAACTGAACGACAACAGCTTTTGACTGCAAGGCCGACCTCGGGGCATCTCGGGGTCGGCCTTTTTGGTGGCATGCGCTTGCTGTGGTTTACAGGTCTGTCTGGCGATGGATATAATCCTGTACAGAATTACGCACACTGCATCGGAGGAATCATGGACGCCATTTTTTCGAGCACGGCGCTGCGCGATCGCCAGGCAGAGGTCAAAAAGGCTGCGAGAGAAGGTCTTGTTCGCATTACCGAAAACGGCGCCGGTGCGTTCGTGTTCTGCTCCGACGAGGTTTTTCAGCAGCAGATAGATGAGGCCGTGGAGCGTGCGTTGTATTGCGCAAGCGTGGAAGGGTCGATTGCACGTGGGCGTGCCGCGTTTGCCGCGGGGGACTACGTCGAAGGTGCAGACGCCGCTTTTGCAGAGATTGCTCGACGTAGGGACCGTCGTGGCTAGGGCATTGTTTACCGGGCCGTTTCTCGATGACGCGGCGGGATTGCCGGATTATGCCCTGGATGAGGTGCGTGCTAAATGCGCCATGGCCGAGGAATTTCCCGGTGCTGGGTCGGCCCTGGTCGAGTTGTCGCTGCGGCGCTCATATGGAAGCACGTGTTTGAAGTTGGCTGCTGCTGGCTATGACGTGCTGTATGAGCGGTTAGATGAGCAAGATGCGGTGGTGTTCTTGGGGATTGTTCCTCAGCGCAAGGTGCGATGAGCGGGATGAGTGTGTGTCCGGCAAGGAATGGTGAGGGTTGTCTCGTGCACTGCATGTATGTGGTCAAATGTGCCGACGGCACTCTCTATACCGGATACTCGCCCGATGTGGAGGCGCGCGTGGCGGCGCACAATGCCGGCAAGGGGGCCAAATACACCAAGACACGCCGCCCCGTCGAGCTTGTGGGGAGCGCTGCATTCGAGACAAAACACGAGGCTATGAGCGCCGAATGGCACTTCAAGCAACTGAGCCGCGCGAAAAAGGATGAGCTGCTTGCCCGCATTTCAGCAGGTGAGCATTTTGAGGACGTACTCGGCTCTGCATTTGACCTGAGGTTGGAGCGGTCCCAAAAACCGGCATAACATTGCTGCCCTTGCGAGCTACGGGTTGAGAATTTGAACGTTTTTCCAGCCGTTCGGGCCTCAAACCGTTCTCATTTGTAACCTGTGGCTCGCGTTTCGCGCGTTGCATGATACGGGTGGATGGTTGCGGAGGGCTGTTTACTCCATCCCCGGGTAGCCCGTCTGCCTGAGAGCCTCGTAGAGCACGATGGCCACCGAGTTTGAGAGGTTGAGCGAGGAGATGCCCGCAAATCCCGTGCGCACGAAGTTGCCGCAGATGTCGGGTCGCGTCTGGGCGGCGGGGGCGTCTTGGCCGGCCAGCTCCTCGTGATGAGCGTGCCAGGCGGGGCCGTCGTCGAGTGCCATGGCGTCGGGCAGCATCGGAATGCGCTCGCAGCACTGAGGCAGGCTGGCGAGAATCTCCTGGTCGATGCCCGTGCTCTCGCGGCCGAACACCAGATAGTCGCCATCACGATACGTCGCCTGCGTGTACACGTGGCTTGCGCGCTTGGTAAGTAGGTGAAGTCGTTCGGGATGCGCCTCGAGCTCGGGATTGCGAGCGACGAAGTCATCCCAGCCCTCATATTCGCATACGTCGAGATTGTGCCAGTAGTTCATGCCGGCGCGCTTGAGGGCGGCGTCGGTGAGGTTGAAGCCGTAGGGCTTGATGAGATGCAGCCGCGCTCCCGTCACCACGCAGGTCCGCCCGATGTTGCCGGTGTTGGAGGGAATCTCGGGCTGGAAAAGAACGACGTTGAGCATGGTGTCCTTTCGGTTGCATCTACAGGAACAGCTTTGCAAACAGCGGCCAAGTGAACGTGCCGGCGATAATGGCGATGATGAGCAAATGGCCAGGGTAGAACGTGTAAGAGATCCACTTGTTCATATGGCCCTTCTTGCCATTGTAAAGAAGGCAGGCAAGCGCAATGCCGACGATACACCACATCTGAATCTGGCTTCCGTGTAGTATGGTGACAAGCGATGCCAGTGCGAACTGCGCTATGCGCGATTCTTTGCCCAGGTACATGGCTCCTGCAAGCAGAATGCCGTATCCCTCGTAGCTGGGATGAATGAGGTTCTGACAGGCCCAATAGCAGCCGGCCATCACGATTATGGCCACAATTTTGCCGGCCCACCAGGGCACGTGCAGGCGTTTCTGGCTCGCTTCTCCTGCCCACATGGGGAGGAGCGCCACAAGCAACGTCACCATGATGTTGAGGTGGTCGGTCCAACTGGCGTCGTCTGAGTGCAGCGCCAGGTCATAGGGAATCTCGCTTACCAGGGCAAACAGGAACAGGCGCAGCGCGTACTTGGGAAAACTGCGCGTGTGCTGCGACCCTTCCACCAGCTCGAAGCAGAAGATGGGAAACGTGACGCGCCCAACAACGCGCATCCAGTAATACACCTGGTACACGGTGGACGACACGACAGTGGGATCGACCAGCGAGGCGCGGTAATAGTTGTACACGAACACGGCCGAGATGTGGTCTACCACCATGCATACAATGGCGATCCACTTAAGCGCCGACCCCGAAAGAACCTGCCAGGGATAGTGCTTCGCCATTGTCGCGCTATCTGCCTGCAACCTGCCATTATCGCAACGTTGTGCGACCTGCGCGCAACCTTCGTCACTCTGTCCCATACCCCGAGCCAATCTACGCCGAGCCTTCGTTTAATAAACCCCGCAGTATAGCGCTCATGTATGGCAGCCCGCCCCATGTTTTCCGCCAGAGCATGTCCCAGTCCAAGCGGGTATCGCGTGCAGGCCTGGGTTTGGTTCAGGCGCAGTTCCGCA
>UQBS01000089.1 GCA_900539345.1 uncultured Coriobacteriaceae bacterium
TTTTTCTTTTGGGCATATTGCTTACAAGTGCCGCCTTCGTTGCCGTGCCACATCAATTGCGCGAGCGCGAGGCGTTCCTGTGGCCCATCATGGCGCTTCTGTCGTCGTTTGGTACCATGACGTTTGCAATGGCTGCAGACCAGACCACTTTTTCGCCCACGATGCTTTCGATCGCGGGCCTTATTGTCTTTGGCATGGGGTATTTCTGGCTTACGGCCTGCTTTGTCTTGCTCGCTGCCCGCACGCAGACGTTCGCATGCGTCGCCGTGTGCGTCGCCGTGTCGCTGATCGTCGAGCCTGTCTTAGTCTCTCAAGCCGAGGCGTTTCTGTCGCCTGCCGTGCAGGTCACGTTGGTGACGGTTATGCCCATCGTCTCTGCCGCCTTGTTTCAAGGGGCTCGTCATGCCGCGCTGGCGCAGCGCTCGGTTGATAGCGCGCAGGACGGGGCGATGGCGTTCGGCGTGCCCCTGAAGCCCCGCACCTCGCTGGGACGTGCGGGTCGGCGCAACGTAATGACGCTTGTCGTTGCCGCGTCGCTTCTTCTCGCCACCGTTCGCTCGCTGAGCTTCGTGGGCCTGTGGGGCGACGGCCACATCGCCTCGGCCCAGGAGTGGCCCACCATGACCTCCTCTCCCGTGTTGTGGGCGGGGTATGCGATCGTGCTTGCGCTGTTCACGTATTTCGCAATCGTGAAGATGGAGAATCTCCCGCCGCATCTGCGCTTCCAGCCCCCGCTTCTGATCGTCATCCTCACGCTGTTCGTGTCGCTGCTTCTTTCCGCCGAGCCCGACGCAAGCCCCGCGGTCATCGACACGCTCATGCGTCTCAACGACTCGTTCTCGCACCTGTTGTTCTGGGTGCTTGTCGCCACGCTGCTCAATGTGACCCACATCCCTTCGTATCGCGCCATCGGCTCTGCCTCCGGCCTGTACGCGGCGGGCTCGATAATCTGGGTCTTGTTTTTGAGCAACACCACCGCCGTGGGCAACCTGATCGTGGTTGTGGTCATCTATGCGTTCTCGCTCGTTGCCATGCTCCTCGGTCTGGGCAGGCGCGACAAGGGCACCCCGCGCGATGCTGCCGCCCAGCCTGAGTCTGAATCGCGGCAGGCGACTGGTGGTTCTCCCGCGGCGCTTATGACACGCGCCATTGAGGATCGCTGCGCCGAGGTGTCCGATACCTACGGGCTGTCGCCTCGTGAGACCGAGATCTTGAACTTGCTGGTACAAGGCCGTACGCGTGCGTATATTCAGGAAGACCTCGTGCTGGCTGAGAACACGGTGAAGACCCATGTCGCCCACATTTATGGCAAGCTCGGCGTTAAAGACCGTAAAGAGATGGTTGACCTTATCTTTGACGCTCAAGCTGAGGGTGAGATGTAAGGTTTTAGTGCTCGGGCGCATTGGCAGCCACCCTTGTTGCGAGCGTTGCGCGTGCTATACAATTAACCGCTAGGAAACAGAGTCGGGGCGGCATGCTCCGACTCCCAAAAGACAGTTTCGAGAGGAGCCGTGCATGGACCCCAACAAGCGCCCCGACGATATGGTGCGTATCACTACCCCCGAGCTCGCCCAGGCATTCATTGCTGAGAAGGTCGAGGAGGTTCGCGCCCAGGTCGGCGACAAGAACGTCCTGCTCGCCCTTTCGGGTGGCGTTGATTCCAGCGTCGTGGCGGCCCTTCTCATCAGGGCCATCGGCAAGCAGCTCATCTGCGTGCATGTGAACCACGGCCTCATGCGCAAGGGCGAGAGCGGGCAGGTTGTTGACGTGTTCCGCAACCAGCTCGACGCCAACCTGGTGTACGTCGACGCCTCCGACCGCTTCCTGAACCTGCTCGAGGGCGTCGAGGAGCCCGAGCGCAAGCGCAAGATCATCGGCGCCGAGTTCATCCGCGTCTTTGAGGAAGAGGCCCGCAAGGTGGGCGACCAGGTGAGCTTCCTGGCCCAGGGCACCATCTACCCCGACATCCTGGAGTCCGACGGCGTCAAGGCCCACCACAACGTGGGCGGCCTGCCCGACGACCTGCAGTTCGAGCTCTGCGAGCCCGTCAAGCTGCTCTTCAAGGACGAGGTGCGCGTCATCGGCCGCGAGCTCGGCCTTCCCGAGAGCATGGTCGAGCGTCAGCCCTTCCCCGGCCCCGGTCTGGGCGTGCGCTGCCTGGGCGCCATCACGCGCGACCGCCTCGAGGCCCTGCGCGAGGCTGACGCCATCCTGCGCGCCGAGTTCGCCGAGGCTGGCCTTGAGGGTAAGGTCTGGCAGTACTTCGTGAGCGTGCCCGACTTTCGCGCCACCGGCGTGCGCGACGGCAAGCGCGCCTACGAGTGGCCTGCAATCATTCGCGCCGTCAACACGGTCGACGCCATGACCGCCGAGGTCCCCGAGCTCGACTGGGCGCTGCTCAAGAAGATCACCGCCCGCATCCTGGCCGAGGTCCCCGGCATCTGCCGCGTTGTGTACGATTTGACCCCCAAGCCCACCGGCACCATCGAGTGGGAGTAAACGCTTGAAATGGCCTGCCCCGGTACAATGACGGGACAGGCCGTTTTTTGTTGCGCGCCTTTTGGCCCTTATCCTCCTTCTCCTTCGGCAGAGGCTTCAGGCTTCTCTTGTCGACGCACACCACGTCCATTGAGCCGAGCGCCTCCATGGCGTCGACGTTCTTCACGATGACATGCCGGTCTTTGAGCCGTCGGGCGCTTCCTGACAGGCAGACGCTTGTGACCACCGGTAGCATCTCGGGAACCAGCCCGACTGCTGTCCCGAGGGCAAAAAGCAGGGCCTGCGCCCAATCCCCGAGCATGACGCCGCGCACAAGGATGACAAAGGGGAGCACGATGAGCATGCATCTGACCAAGGCGAGGCAGACGCTCTTGGCGCTGACGCTGTACTGAATCGTGTCACCGGGGTTGAGCAGGCTGGCGTCCACCTGGCTCCAGCATTGGCTGTCTTTTTCCAGACAGTGGCGTGGCTGGTTGTGGACATGTGCCGGTCGGAGCTGTGCCTGGTTTCCTTTTCATAGAACAGCCTGACAAACCCGCCCACCAGCCACATGAGGAACAGGACGACCGGGGCGAACACGTCGACTTCGCCTTGCGTTTGCGGGGCCACATCGACGAGGGAGGCGAGTGCGGCCAATGCAAGCAGGAGCGTCGAGAACGGGTTGAAGAATGATTCCTTGAGCATCGAGGTCCCTCTCTCGCGTTGCCCCGATTGTATATCGCCTGCATTCGGGCGGGTTCTTGCTATTTCTTTGCTTTGTGGGGTGCATAAGCGGCTACACTGTCGCGCCGGGGTGGGGGAGGGTCTCTCCACCGCGAGTTTTCCGTATCTGTCGGCGGCGCGCCCGTCGCACCCAATCAAAAGGCACCAGATGATGAGACCAAAAATCCTGTCTCTTGCCCCCATGGAGGGGGTCACGGGACACGTGTTTCGCCGCGTGCACGCCGAGTGCTTCGGTGCGCTCAAGCGCTACTACACGCCGTTCATCTCCCCGCCACGACTGGGCTCCACCTTTGGCCAGCGGTATCGCGAGGAGCTTGACCCGCTCAACAGCCAGGGCCTCGACGTCGTGCCCCAGCTGCTGACGAAGAACGCCGACGAGTTCGTGCACGCCGCACAGCTCCTGCGCGACATGGGCTACAGGGAGGTCAACATCAACCTGGGCTGTCCGTCGGGCACGGTCGTGGCCAAGGGGAAAGGTTCTGGCTTTCTGCGTAGCCCCGACGACCTCGAGATTTTCTTGCAAGATATATGTGCCAGGTCGCCTTTGCCGGTGTCGGTCAAGACGCGGCTCGGGGTCACCGACGACGGCGAGTACGCAAGGCTCCTCGATCTGTATTGCCGCCTGCCGCTTGCCGAGCTCATCGTTCACTCACGGGTGCAAAAGGACCGCTACCAGGGAAAACCTCGGTGGGAGCCGTATGGCACCACGCTGGAGAAGGCGCCGTTTCCCGTTGCCTACAACGGCGACATCTTCACGGTCGACAACATGGGCGCCTTGCTGGACGCCTACCCCGAGACCCGCCACGTGATGCTGGGCAGGGGAATCGTCGCCAACCCGGCTCTGGCGCGCATGATTCGGGGCGGCCAGGCTGCCACGTTGGACGAGCTCGAGCATTTCCACGACAGGCTCTTTTGCGAATACGAGGCGCTCATGGGCGCCGACAACGCGGCTGCGCGCATGAAGGAGTGGTGGTCCTACGCCAAGTGCTGCTTTGCCGATCCCGCCTCGGTTCACCTTGCCGTGAGAGGCGTGCGCGGCCAGGCCGAGTACATGGCCGCCGTCGAGCGCATCTTTGGCACGGAAGCGCTCGCAGATGAGCCGCGTTTGCGTTAGGTTCCGCGCGGCACTGGGCATGTCGCGCTAACGTACAAGATGAAGAAAGCACCCTTTGGGTGGGTCCCGTGCTCGCCCAATTTGTTGGCCATGCGTCAGTGCGCTGGCGGTTTTGTGGACTTGGGCTCAAGCACTTTTTGCGCGCTAAAATGTCCCCCTCGCCTTTCTCGACGAGAAATCATTTCTTATACCCATTCGAGAAGAAATCAGGCCCATGCAGCGCGACAAGATTAAACCGATTCTGTTCAGCGTCATCAAGCATTCCAGCAAGGAGGAACTGCGCCGCCAGATCCCGAAGGACATCGTCTCGGGCATCGTTGTGGCGGTCGTGGCGCTGCCGCTTTCCATCGCGCTTGCCATCGCCTCGGGCGTGAGCCCCGAGCGCGGCATCTACACGGCCATCGTCGCCGGCTTCCTCATTGCCATGCTTGGTGGCTCACGCGTGCAGATTTCGGGCCCCACTGCTGCGTTTGCCACCATCGTCGCAGGTATCGTCGCCACTGACGGCCTCGAGGGCCTCGTGGCCGCCACGCTTATCGCCGGTGTGATCCTCATCTTGATGGGCCTGCTCAAACTCGGCACGCTCATCCGCTTCGTGCCTTACACCATCACCACAGGCTTTACCGCCGGCATCGCCGTCACCATCGTCATCGGCCAGATCAAGGATTTCCTGGGCCTTACCTACCCGGCCGGCACGGTCACCATCGACGCCGCCGACAAGCTTGCCGCCGTGGCCGCCAACATCTCCACCTTCAACTGGCAGGCCCTGCTCGTGGGCCTTGTGTGCCTGGCCATCCTCATCCTGTGGCCTCGCGTCAACGACAAGATCCCCGGGTCGCTTGTTGCCGTCATCGTCGGCGCCGTCATGGTGCCGCTCTTCGGCATGAATGTGAACACCATCGGCGACCTCTACACCATCCAAGCGGGGCTTCCCCAGTTCCAGGTGCCCCAGCTCAGCTTCGAGCTTTTCCGCAACGAGCTGTCCAACGGCGTCACCATCGCCATCCTGGCAGCAATTGAGTCCCTGCTTTCGTGCGTCGTGGCCGACTCCATGATCTCGGCTCACCACCGCTGCAACATGGAGCTTATCGCGCAGGGCGTGGGCAACATTGGCTCGGTCCTGTTCGGCGGTATCCCTGCTACAGGTGCCATCGCTCGCACCGCCGCCAATGTCAGGAGCGGCGGCCGCACGCCCATCGCCGGCATGGTGCACGCTCTCGTGCTGCTGCTGGTGCTCGTCTTCCTCATGCCCTACGCTGCCCTCATCCCTATGCCCACCATCGCCGCCATCCTGCTGCAGGTGGCCTACAACATGAGCGGCTGGCGCAACTTCGCACACCTGTGCCGCACCGCCTCGAAGGGTGCCGTGGGGGCGCTGCTCCTCACGTTTGTCCTCACCATCGTGTTTGACCTGGTCACGGCTATCGCTGCCGGCATGACCATCACGGTGGTCCTCTTCATGAAGATGGTGAGCGAGGAGACCGAGGTCAAGGGCTGGAAGTACTACTGCGACGAGAACTCCGAGGTCACGCACTTGCGCGAGCTTCCCAAGAGCGTGCGCGTCTACGAGATCAACGGCCCCATGTTCTTCGGCATGACCGACCGCATCACCGACATCTCGGTCAAGGAGTTCACCCGCTACCTCATCATCCGTATGCGCGGCGTGCCTTCGCTTGACTCCTCGGGCATGAACGCCCTGGAGAACCTCTACGAGTACTGCAAGGAGAACGGCGTGCAGCTCATCATCAGCCACGCCAACGAGCAGCCCATGGCCACCATGCGTCATGCCGGTTTCGTTGACCTGGTGGGCGAGGAGCACTTCCGCCCCAACATCGACGACGCCATTGCCCATGCCCGCGAGCTCGTCGCTGCCGACGAGCAGACACGGAAGGCTGCCTAGCGCGCACCTGCTTTTTCTCAAGGCCGCTTGCTTCCTGCTGGGGGCGAGCGGCCTTTTGCGTATTGCGCTGGTTTTGTCGCTTCGCGCGGCAACGGGTACAATCGTTGCGTTTGGTTTTGCGGCCCCAACCGAAAGGCCCCCATGTCGACACTCGTTCTCGGAGACCTCCACCTCAAGCAGCCTTTTATCTTGCCCCACCTGTTGGGATATGTGCGCGACCCCGAGCTGGCCGTGGGGCGCGTCGTGTTTTTGGGCGACGCGTGCGACGATTGGGGAGCCACTGAGCGCCGTGCCCTCGATGCTCTTTCCTATCAGGCAGATTGGGTGGAAGCCCGCAGGTCTGAGGGCCTGAGGGTCGACGTTCTCATGGGCAACCACGACCTGTGCTACATCCGTGGCCGCGTGGGCTCAGGCACGATGCCGGGCATTATGCGCGAGGTACGCGATGTGCTCGAGGATCGCCTCCATGTGCAGATGGCCACGACGGTGGGCTCGTTTTTGTGCTGCCATGCGGGCATCACGCAGGAGTGGGCCGACGAATACCTGGCAGAGGTGGACAAGACGCCCGCCGACATCGCCGCCTGCCTCAACGCGATGCTCTGCGATTCAGGCCAATGGGCCGCTCTCGACAGCGCCGGTGCCTCCAGGGGAGGCTGGCAGGCTCCCGGCCCCGTGTGGGCCGACGTGTCCGACCTGCTTTACGGGGCCCTTGCCGACCTCAACCAGATCGTGGGCCACACTCCAATCGCCCGCGCCGGCAGGCTCGGCCTCGTGGGCTGGGAGGACGGCTGCGCTCCCGAGATCTGGGTATGCGACACGTTTTCTCTGCGCCGCTCGGGCACGGCCATCGGCGACGGTTCGATGGCGCTGGTCGAAGACGACGGCCGCCCCCGTCGCCTGGCGTTTCCCGGCGAGGGCGGCTACGATGCGGTCGCGCGTGCCGTGGCGGCCCAGCGCGAGCTCTAAGGGCTATTCAAAGCGAGGCATGCCCGCAAACCAGGCTTGTTTCATTTGGGAGCCCCGGTGATTCCGGGGGAGGAGATAGGGAGATTCATGCAATACCGTGAGTTGGGCAAGACTGGCGTGCAGGTAAGCGAGATCGGCTACGGCGCTGAGTGGATCCATTGCGACGACCCCGAGGGCACCCGCGAGATCGTTCGTCGCGCCGCCCAGGCCGGCGTCAACATCGTCGACTGCTGGATGGCGGACCCCGCAGTGCGCCGTGCGCTAGG
>UQBS01000090.1 GCA_900539345.1 uncultured Coriobacteriaceae bacterium
GTACGGCAATGAGCTCACCGTCGAGCTTTGCCAGGCTTTTCTCGACAACCTTATTCCCGGCTCCTCGCTTGACCGTCTGGGACTTGAGCTTGCCGACGTCGTTTCCATCGTCGCTCGTATGGGGCGTGTCCCCATGTCTGCCAGCGGCCTCATTGCATTTTGCTATGGCATGCGCGCATGTCCGAGCATGCGGGTCGCAGACATCGTGAATCTCACAGGACTGCAGCAGGCAACGGTCTCGATGACGCTGAGAAGCATGGAGGAACAGGCGATGATGGAGCCGATATTGTTTGGCGGTGCCCGCGGCGACCGCCCTCACTGCAAAGGTGGCCTTCGCTATATCACGCAGTGTGGGCAGGCATATGCCGATGAGTTGCTGCGTATGACAGACGCCCTTTGAGGGCGTCGCATGACGTTTCCGTTTCCTCGAATATTATATTGCGCGGCTAGGGTGCGACTGGGTTTTTCTGGTGCTATAGTATGCACGTATCCCTTTCCCTCATATCGGCACTGTGGTTGGCTATGCGCCCCTTTGCCAGGCCGAACCCATGTCATGTTGGGGGAGACAAATTGCAATGCAATGAAAAGGAGCACTCGTGAAGTTCTTCCTCGATACCGCGGATCTCGACGAGATTCGTGAGGCGGCGTCCTGGGGCGTCGTTGCTGGTGTCACCACCAACCCCTCCCTGTACGCAAAAATTGGTGGCAAGCTCGCCGATTTCGAAAACCACATCGCTCGCATCTGCGAGATCGTCGACGGTCCCGTCTCCGCTGAGACCACCGCTATGACGCGCGACCAGATTGTCGCAGACGGCCGTCGTCTGGCCGCCATCGCCCCCAACGTGGTCGTGAAGATTCCCGTCATGGCCGAGGGCCTGGCCGCCACCAAGCAGCTGGCCAGCGAGGGCATCGCGGTCAACATGACGCTCGTTTTCAGCGCCCCCCAGGCCATCATGGCCGCCCGCGCCGGCGCTCGTTACATCTCCCCGTTTGTCGGCCGTTTCGACGATATCGCTGAGGATGGCCTCAACCAGCTCAATGACATCGTTTCCTGCGTCAACAACTACGATTTCGGCCATGAGGTCGAGATTATTGCCGCTTCTGTGCGTTCTCCCCATCATGTCACGCAGGCCGCCCTTATGGGTGCCGACATCGCCACGGTGCCTTTCGGTGCGCTGAAGAAGTGCATTGAGCACCCCCTGACCGACCGCGGCCTTGAGCGTTTCCTGGCTGACTGGAAGAAAGTTGAGCAGGCATGATCGAGGACCCCTCGACGGGTGCAGAGCAGCGTTCGCCTGAAGTGACGAGCGCTCCGGCTCCCGAGAGCAAGCCTGCACCTGATGTTGCGCCCGCGCAACAGTCCGAAGGTGCCAAGTTTGCGACCGAGGTTCGAGCTGCGAAGGAGCTTGAAGGAGTTCAGGCGGGGAAGGCTGTCGCCGACCCCGCTCCTCTTGGTTCTGCAGCAGGTCAAGACGCCCCTTCTTCTGAGGGGAAAGAGGCCAAGCCTGCTTCTGGCCCGCGCCGTCGAACCTCCAAGGCAAAAGCCTCCGAAAAGAAGGGGCCGGCTAACAAGCAGGATGCTCCTGCAAAGAAGAAGCAGGCAGGCCAGAAGGCGGTTTCCGCAAAAGCCAAGCCTGCCGGTCAGCAGGATGGCCCCGTGGCAGAAAAGCCTGGCGAGCAGGTTGAGCCCGCCGTAAAGAAGGACCCGGTCGAGCAGAAAGAGGCCCCCGTAAAGGTTGGGCCTGCCGATCAGAAGAATGCGCCCGTGGCAGAGAAGCCCGTCGAGCAGGCTGAGCCTTCTGCAAAGAAGGAGCCTGCGGCGCGTGTCGAGGCTCCGAAAAAGCAGGAGTCTGCCGAGCAGGAGGAAGGCGCTGCGACGGCCCGTCCCGCTGCGCCTGATCAGGCCCCTTCCGATTCTGCTTCAGTGAGTCAGGATGTCGCTGTTGCAGACGGCGCTTCCGCTAAGCCTGCACCCGTCAAGCGCACTCGCACGCGCAACAAGTCGCGTGGACCCGTGTCTCGCCAAGACGACAAGGCTGTCTCCGAGAAGCCCAAGGAAGATGTGGTCCCCGAGCTTGTCGACCCCGCTGCAGCCGTTTCCCAGCAGGAAGCCGCCGTGCCTGAGGCTGCCCAGGCTCCCGCTCCTTCGCGCGTGCGCCATCACAGTGTCGATGAGATCGACTTTGACAAGGCCGGCGTTGACGAGTTGCGCGACCTCGCTATGCATCGCCGTCGTGGAAGGCCTTCTCCGCAGAAGGAGGAGGCGCGCCAAACCATTCTTGACGCGCTTCAGAACCCCACGCCCGAGTCGCTCGAGGTTGCTCGGGCGGCGGCAAAGGTCCTGAGGGGAGCAGCCCCTCGCAAGAAGGCCCCTGCGTCCGCCCCTGTCGTCGAGGCTTCCTCGCGCGAGGAGAAGTCCAAAGAAGATGCGCAAGCCTCTCAGACCTCCCAGGAAGGCGAAGCTCAGGCTGTTTCCGCTTCTGCCACTGCGCAGCAGGCGCCTGCTCAAGAGGACGTTTCCTCCAAGGCCGAAGCTCCTGCATCGCAGGAAGTCTCCGAAGGCTATGGCTCGCGCCGCCGCCGTCACGATCGCAGAAGTGAGACACGCGGTGACGATCGTGCTGCTCAGCCGCGTGCTCGTGAGGCAGGCCGTGACAGCAAGCCTTCCGATGACTCTCGTCCCCAGCGCCCGCAGCAGGGCAAACAGCAGTACTCCGATCGACCCGACCGCGGCCGTGAGAAGTTCGAGAAGAAGTACGGCAAGAATGACCGTCGCGATCGTAACGGCCGTCGCGAGCGCGAGTACGTGACCGGTCCGTCCCTTTCGCTTGAAGAGCTTGCCGCCCTGGCTGAGGAGGACCTCCTTGCCAAGGCCGATGAGTTGTCGATTGCCCATGACGGGGTCGCCAGCGCCTCCCTTGTCCAGGCGGTTTATGATGAAATGTACCGCCAGGAGGGCTTCTTCGACTTCAACGGCGTGCTTGAGCTTTCCAACGACGGCTCGGGCATCGTGCGCACGAAGGGATACTTGGCCAGCGATTCCGACCTGTTCATGCCTGCCGCCCTCATTCGCATCAACGGCCTGCGCCGCGGCGACATGCTCAGCGGTACGGCAAAGGTCGCGCGTCCCGGTGAGAAGCGCCCCGGCGTTTGCAAAATCTCCCTGGTCAATGGCAAGAATCCGGAGGAGCTGCGTACACGCCCCCGCTTCGGCGATCTCACGCCTGTTTTCCCGAGCGAGCCGTTGCGCATGGAGCATGGCAAGGACTCCATCCTCGGTCGCGTCATCGACTTGGTTGCCCCCATCGGCAAGGGTCAGCGTGGCCTGATCGTTTCGCCCCCCAAGGCTGGCAAGACTACGGTGCTCAAAAAGATCGCCGAGTCCATCTCTGCCAACAACCCCGAGGTCCATCTCATCTGCCTTCTGGTGGACGAGCGCCCCGAGGAAGTTACCGACATGCAGCGCTCCATCCACGGCGAGGTCGTTGCCTCGACGTTTGACATGCCCTGTGAGAATCACATCACGGTATCCGAGCTTGTCATCGAGCGTGCGAAGAGGCTCGTTGAACAGGGAGAGGACGTTGTAATCCTGCTCGACTCCATCACGCGTCTTGCGCGTGCGTACAACCTTGCACAGCCCGCCTCTGGCCGTATCCTGTCGGGCGGTGTTGACTCCACGGCTCTGTACCCGCCTAAGCGCTTCTTGGGCGCTGCTCGCAACATTGAGAACGGTGGCTCTCTTACCATTCTCGCCTCTGCCCTCGTGGACACCGGTTCCAAGATGGATGAGGTCATTTTCGAGGAGTTCAAGGGTACGGGCAACATGGAGCTCAAGCTCGATCGCGACCTGGCCGATCGCAGGGTTTTTCCCGCCGTCGACCCCGTCTCGTCGGGTACCCGCAAGGAAGAGCTGCTTCTCGACCCGGCAAGTGCCCCGCTTGTGTGGGGTGTCCGTCGCGTGCTCGCGAACATGAACAACAATGAGCGTGCGATGAACTCCCTCATCAAGGCCCTTCGTGCCACGGCCAACAACGAGGAGTTCCTCCTTCGTGCCGCAAAGAAGGCCCAGGGCAACGACTACATGGGTGATTTGTAGCCGTCCATCTGGCTTTGCCCCTACTTGAGCCTTTCAGCACGGCCGCCTGCGGGCGGCCGTGCGTGTTTTTGGAAAGTCTCAATGCCTTGGTAATACAATGTTGTGTTTAAGCTGGTAAAACGGTATGCTTAAGGATGTTTTTTGTCGTATCCACTGTGCCGCAACAAGCCATGAGCAACGGAGTCGCATCTTGAAACGTTCTCAACCGTTGTTTGGTGCGGGTCGCCGCGTTCTCTGCGCGGCTGGCCTTGTCTGCGTTTTGGGCATTGGAATTCTTTGTCCTCAAGCATTCGCCGAACCTGTCGTTCAGCCCGTCCAAACTGCCGAGCAAACCATGACGAGCGCGGCCGTAAGTTCCGCCCAGCTCGAGGAGCTCTCGCAGGCGGCCGGCCAATCCACGGCGCAGATTGTCGGTCAGATCGAGGACTCTCTCGCACAACAGGGTATCGCGTCGGTCGTGACCGATGCATCGCAAAGTATTCTCCCCGTTGTTCCTTATGCTCTCGGGGCTGGCGCCGCCTTCTTGGGAATGGGCGTATTTGCGGCTGCCTTTTCTCTTTTCCGAAAAAAGAATTCGCACAATGCTTCATCAAACCATGAGGCTCGTAGCGATGCGATGGTAGCGGAGTCATCCCCCATGATCTTTAACGCAACGCAGAATGAAAGCGCTGCATCTATCGAGGACACGGCATCTTTTATTGCCCTGGTCGACAGTGCGTCGGGCAATCCGGTTTCATACGACCAGGCACGTGAATTTGTTCTTGATGATGAGAGCGCCATGTTCGACCAACCTGTCAAAAAGATGGATGTCCCAACGTCTCACGGCGCTGTGTCGCTGTGCGATAGTGACGATTATGATGAGCTTGAGGGTTTTGCCGCGGGATACGCCGCATCTCTTGGCGCTTCGGAGCCGGCAAGGTCTGGCTCGGCCCACCCCGACGATGACCCCGATAAGGGTCCAGGCGGCGGCGTTCCTCACCTTGAAGGAAAAGGCCATGCGGCTCGCGAGGCGTATGCTCAAACCGATCTTACAATGCCGTTCAACTGCGCTTCTTCCAATGATGAAAGCGTCTCGGATTTTGTCACGACGGCACGGGTTCTTGCTACGGGCTCTGGCAATGTGCACCGCGTAACGGTGCCGAGCAGCCATCTTGACTTTTCTGGGATGGATGTCATCGATGGCGTGTCGCCCGTTCGTCACAACGACCTGGCGGCTGACCCGCTCGTCGAGCGTGATGATTGGCAAGGTGTCGCGCTGAGTGAATTGCGCGCGCCTGAACAGCAACAGCCTGCACGTGAAGAGGGCCTCTCGACGGACGACTTTGTTTCTCTGATTGCCACAAAGGCTCAGCCTGCACCTCAAGTTAAGCGTCAGGATTATGTCGCACCTGTTATTGGGCCCGGCGTAGATGCACAGGCTGCCATGCGTCGTCAAGAGCTCATTCGTGCCTCTGCCTCGCCGGCGGCGGCTCTTCTTGTTGGTCGCGATGAGGAATTCCTTGCGAATCGTGCCGGACTGGCCGGCACCAGCGTTCGCCATTCGTACGAGGGGCGCTCAGAGGTTGCTGATGGTGTTCTGAATTCGCGGGAAAAGGCTCTGCAGAATTCGTCGCGCCGCCCAGGACCTGCTGCGGCATCCGCGATTTCTGTGACCCAGCGTGTCGGTGTGGACATGCAGAGTCAGAGTGTCGCGCCGGCGAGCTCGTTTACCCCGCCTCGTCCTCCTGCCAGCAGTGCGGTTGTTTCTGATCGAAGCCTCGCTGCGGCCGTTGCTGCCGCAAGCAGTGCATATGCCGCTTTCAATAGCTATTCGACGATGATTAGTGCACCTGTTGCCACGAGCGCTGAAGTGGGACAGGGGGAGCGTGCAAGCAGGGCGGCTTCTTATGCGTCTGCGGTTTATGGTGCGATCGAGCAGCCTTCGTCTTGTTCGCGCGAGCAGGCGGCCCCTGCGTATTCCCAGGGCGCTATTGCAGGGCAGTCCGCCGTTGTCGATATGTCCGTATCGGACGCCCCTGTTTCGTCTGCGTATATAGACCATATGGTGCAGGATGAGTTCGAGCATCGCCATGATTCGCCTGCGCAGCGCAATGCCGCTCTTGGGCGCATGCAAGTCATCAATGGCGCGGCGGTTGCGCCGGTCTCAGTTCGAGAGTCAAGGCATCGCAACAGGGCCTAATGTGGCGACTACCAGTCGCTCAAGAGGGCATTGAACTCTGTTAAGAGCCCTAATCTCATAGATATGTTTCAATTGAAGGGGCGCGGGCTTGATGCCTGTGCTCCTTCTTCTTTTTTAGCTGGTTCAGCCAAGAGTGCGAGTGCCCTGGAGCAGGATGCAACAAGGGGGAGTTGGGTCGCGTCAAGGAGCAAGCCGCGCCTGTCGCCAGTTTTCGAATGGATTCGAGTGCGCGTAGCGCCATACGCGCAGTACGTTAGGGGGGCGACTTTGCGCACCCAGTGGGGCGGCCCGGGTGCCGGTGCCCTGACCTATTGACAGCCCTGGCCGCCCGGGCCGGGGAAGTCCGGTCGTCTGCGGGGCGGGCCTGTCGTTTGCGCTTTCGGGGAGAGGGGCGGCGTAAGAAAGCGCGCGTCGTTGATGGGCGAGGGATGTTGCAACGGCGCCCGCCTCGGGCGGCCGTGGGCGGCGGCCGCCTGGCCTGCGCGCCTCCGCGTGTCCAAGGGCGCCGAGGCCCGGCCTGTCGGCGCGGGCCGTGGGGCCTGCGGCCCAGGCCCGGCCTTCCTCGGCCGGAAAAGCGCCCTGAACAACTATTATCCCCCGACTTGTGCGCATCCGATGGAGCGTCCCTCACGCCCTTGCCCCCGCCCTGCGCCTGCGTGTATAGTTCTCCCTCGCGCCGCACCCCAGCCGATGCGGCCGCGCGAACCC
>UQBS01000091.1 GCA_900539345.1 uncultured Coriobacteriaceae bacterium
AGCCGGCTGAGACCTTCGAGGGCCTCCACTACAAGCAGCCCGTCTTCGACGGCGTCGAGGGCGTCGCGCTCCTGGCCGACTACGTTGGCGTCGATGACGGTACGGGTATCGTCCACAACTCGCCCGGCCACGGCGTCGACGACTACTTCGCTTGCCTCAAGGCTGGCATTACCGACATCTGCATGCCGGTCGACGACGACGGCAAGTTCTATGTCGGCGACGAGTTCGGCTGCGGCGGTCCCTTCTCCGGCATGGACACCGACGAGGCCAACCCCCACGTTATCGAATTCCTGCGCGAGCGCGGCACGCTCGTGCGCGAGAAGAAGATCACGCACAGTTACCCGCACTGCTGGCGCTGCAAGAACCCTGTCCTGTTCCGCGCGACCGACCAGTGGTTTGTCTCCATGGACAAGACGGGGCTGCGTGCTGAGGCTCTCGACGAGATTCAGAACAAGGTGACCTGGTACCCGGCCCATGCCGCCAACCGTATCGGTTCGATGGTCGAGCAACGTCCTGACTGGTGCATTTCCCGTCAGCGCAACTGGGGCGTGCCGATTCCGAGCTACACCTGCCAGGACTGCGGCACGAAGGTCATGAACGACGACACGCTCGACGCCGTCATCGCCCTGTTCCATGAGAAGGGCTCCGATGCTTGGTTCACCGAGGACCCCAAGTCCTATCTGGGCGAAGCCTGCGTGTGCCCCAAGTGCGGCGGTGCGAACCTCAAGATCGACCGCGACATCCTTGACGTGTGGTGGGACTCCGGTGTCTCCTGGAAGGCAGTCTGCGAGTACCGTCCCGAGCTCACCTACCCGGCAGACATGTATCTCGAGGGCTCCGACCAGCATCGCGGCTGGTTCCAGAGCTCCCTGCTCACGAGCGTGGGCGCCAATGACCATGCGCCTTATCGCGCCGTTATCTCCCAGGGCTTCACGCTCGACGGCCAGGGCCGCAAGATGAGCAAGTCGCTGGGCAACGTCATCGACCCCAACAAGGTCTGTGACGAGATGGGCGCCGACATCATCCGTCTGTGGGTCTCCTCTGCGGACACCTCTACCGACGTCGCCATCGACCATGAGATCCTGAAGCGCACGAGCGACGCCTACCGTCGTTTCCGCAACTGCTTCCGCTTCCTGCTCTCCGAGCTGTACGACTTCGACCCTGCAACCGACGCGGTGTCTGCCGAGCAGCTTCTGGCTGTCGACGCCGTTGCCCTTTCCAGGATGTGTGCCGTTCATGCCAAGGTTGAGGAGGCCTACGCGGGCTATCGCTTCAACCAGGTCTATCGCACGCTCTACGACTATGTCGTGACCGAGCTTTCCAACGTGTATATGGACGTCGTGAAGGACCGCACGTACTGCTGCGCGGCCACGAGCGTCGAGCGCCGCAGCGCCCAGACGGTTCTGGCTGAGATCCTCTCGATGCTCCTGCACGATCTGCAGCCCATTCTTGCCTTTACGTGCGACGAGGTTCTCGGCTACCTGCCCGAGTCCATGCGCGAGGGTCAGAAGTACGCCGCCCTGCTCGATTGGTACCACGCTCCCATGGGCGCCGAAGAGGCTGCCAAGCTTGCTCCCGCTTGGGATGCGGCCGACCTTGTGCGCGACGCCGTGAAGAAGGCCCTCGAGCCCGTTCTCGCGCAGAAGACCATCGCCAAGAGCCAGGAGGCGCGCGTGAGCGTCGTCGCCCCCGAGGCTGTTGTTGAGGCCGTGCATTCCTGCGGTATCGACATGGCCGAGTTCTGCATCGTTGCTGGCGTCGATCTTGTCGCCGGTGAGGTGGAGGAGCCCCAGGCTCAGGTCGAGGTTGCTCAGGGTGACAAGTGCCCGCGTTGCTGGAACGTCCGCACGCTGTGCGAGGACGGCCTGTGCCAGCGCTGCCACGAAGCCCTGGAGGGTTAGGTTTCATGCAGAGTCGCGCCGCCCGCGTGGGTCTGTTCGCGGGCCTCTTCGTCATGGTTGTCCTTTTTGACCAGCTCACCAAGTGGGCGGCGCGTGCATATTTGGCATCGGGTGCAAGCGTCACGCTTGTGCCCGGTGTCATCGATTTGCATCTTGTTTTCAACAAAGGAGCCGCGTTCAGCCTCGGCGAGGGCTGGACGTGGCTCTTTGTCGCGGTTGCAGTCGTGCTGTGCGTGGGATGCGCCTGGGCTGTGGCGACCCAGGGCCTTTCAAAGGCTGCGACATGCCTTCTGGGCATTGCGGCAGGCGGCGGCGTGGGCAACCTCATCGACCGTGTCAGCCAGGGGTGCGTGACGGATTTTTTCATGCCCACGTTCGTGAGCTTCCCCGTGTTCAATGTTGCAGATATCTGCATTACCTGCTCTTTTGTTGCCTTGTTTATTCTCTATTGGTCGCATGACGCGCGCTGTCGGGAGGTTGAAACCCATGAGTGAACTTGTCCAGCGGAGTGTTTCTGCCGAGCATGAGGGTGTACGCCTCGATCAGTATCTGGCCCTTGCCGGGGTCTATGCGAGCCGCAGCGCCGCGACCAAGGCCATCGAGGAGGGCCTCGTAAGCGTCAACGACGAGGTTGAGACTTCCAAGAAGCGCACCTTGCATGCCGACGACGATGTGGCCGCCGAGGTCAAGGAGCATATCGACGCGCCCATTGTCCTGGAGCCCCAGCAGATTCCCCTCGATATCCGCTATGAGGACGACGACCTCATCGTCCTTTCCAAGCAACGCGGTCTGGTATGTCATCCCTCGCAAGGCCACGTTGACCGCACGCTTGCCAACGCCCTGTTGTGGCATTGCGGCCCCGAGCACTTGGGCACCATGCAGGGCACCGATCGCCCCGGCATCGTCCATCGCCTCGACATGGACACCACGGGCCTCATGCTCGCGGCAAAAAACGACCATACGCAGGCGCTTCTTCAGGAAGCCATCCGCATGCGAGCGGTTGACAGGCGCTATGTCACGCTCGTGCATGGCAACATCGCCCCTGACACGGGCCTCATCGACGCGCCCATCGCGCGCCATGCCAAGGACCGACTGCGTATGGCTGTGAGCGAAGACCCCTCGGCACGTCCCTCACTCACGACCTTCACTGTGCTTCAGCGCTTTGAGGCAGGCCGCAAGGACGACGGGTACACGCTGCTGGAATGCAAGCTGTACACTGGCCGTACCCATCAGATTCGCGTGCACATGTCCTACATCGGCCACCCCGTGGTGGGCGACCCCTTGTACGGTCGTGGCACTCTGCAGCAGAACCTCGACCTCGACCGGCAGTTCCTTCACTCTTGGAGTCTGGCGTTCGAGCATCCTACGACGGGCGAGCAGCTGCGGTTCAAGGATGCCATCACCTGGGAGCTTGACGAGGCGCTCATGGGCCTTGAATCCCGTGAAAGTGAGCTTACCGCTCAGGGCAAGATTGTGCGCCAAGCGCTCGAGGAAGCTTCTTTTGCCCCATCGGGGTCTTGGTAGTGGTGCCGTGTTTGGTGTATTGTCGCTTGTAGCGTTGGTCAATGCAGTGTTCCAGGAAGGGCTTCCCCCATGCAGATAACGCCCATTCTCGTGTTTAACGCCGTGGTCCTCGTCTTCTTTGTCCTGGCGTTCTTCTATCAGTTCGTCTACATCTTCATCACGCTGCGTTACAAGCAGCATCCCGTAAAGCCGGCTCGCCGCCTGCATTCGTATGCGTTTGTCATCTGCGCGCACAACGAGGGCGCGGTCATCTCAGAGCTCGTCCGCTCTATCAAGGAGCAGGACTATCCCAGCGAGCTCATCGACACGTACGTCTTCTGCGACAACTGCACCGACGACACCGCACAGCTTGCGCGCGAGGCAGGCGCCATTGTTCTCGAGCGCCCCGGCGGCGGTCAGAAGGGCAAGAGCTGGGTCATGGACTACGGCCTGTCTCGCGTGCTCAAGGAACACCCCGGCAAGTACGAGGCCTTTTTTGTCTTTGACGCCGACAACGTCTTGTCCAAGACCTATGTGACCGAGATGAACAAGGTTTTCGACATGGGCGGGTTCGCTGCAATCACGAGCTTCCGCAACTCGAAAAACTTCGACTCCTCTTGGGTCAGCCGCGGGTACGGCACATGGTTCATCCGCGAGGCGACCTACCTCAACAACGCCCGCATGATTCTGGGCACGTCGTGCGCCATCTCCGGTACCGGCTACCTCATCTCCGCCGACATGATCGAGCGCATGCACGGCTGGGACTTCCACCTGCTCACCGAGGATATCCAGTTCTCCGTGTTCTGCGCCGTCAACGGGTATCGCATAGGCTATGCGCACAAGGCCGTGTTCTACGATGAGCAGCCCGTGACCTTCTCTGCTTCCTGGAAGCAGCGCATGCGCTGGACCAAGGGTTTCTACCAGGTCTTTGCAAAGTACGCGTCTGCCTTGTTCAACACCTGGTTCAAGGGTCCCAAGAACCGCGTCGCCCCCGACGTGAAGGAAGGCCGTTCTTGGCGCTTCGCGGCCTACGACATGACCATGACCATTGCTCCGGCAATGATCCTCACCATCGTCTCGGCGGCGGTCAACGGCATTTACCTGCTGCTGGGCCTTATCGCTCCCGAGATTGTGGGACCCACCGAGGTCAGGATGTGCCTGGGGTCGTTTTGCGCCACGTTTGTGACCTTCTACCTGACGTTTTTCCTTCTGGCCCTTCTCACCACGGCGACCGAGGGCAAGAAGATGCACATGACGCCGCTGCACCGATTCACGAACCTCTTCACGTTCCCGGTGTTCATGCTCTCCTATGTGCCCCTCGCCTTGGTCGCGGCCGTCAAGAAGGTCGACTGGGTGCCCACGCGTCACACCATCTCGAAAACGCTCTCTGAGATTCAGGCGCAGTAGGGGAGCCCAGTCTACGTGTCGGTTTCAAGTGCGATGGTTAAATGCAGCTAAAGTCGACATGTAAACCTCGCTCGTGCAATATCATGTAATCTTTAAGCGTGACATGCCAAACAGTGTTCTGACGTCAAGAAAGGATCTGGGAATGGCCTACTACTACCCTGAGGCGGCACATACGTTTAGCGAGTATTTGCTGGTGCCTGGTTACAGCGGCTCCGAACACACGCCTGAGAGGGTCAGCCTGCGTACCCCTCTGACGCGCTTCCGTCGCGGCGAGGAGCCCCGCATCTCGCTCAACATCCCCATGATCTCGGCCATCATGCAGGCCGTCTCTGGTCCCAAGCTTGCCGTTGCTCTCGCAACTGAGGGTGGCATGTCGTTCATCTACGGCTCGCAGACCCCTGAGGACGAGGCTCAGATGGTTCGCGACGTCAAGACCTACAAGGCCGGCTTTGTTCGCAGCGACTCCACGCTGACGCCCGACAACACCCTGGCCGACGTCCTGGCCCTTCTCGAGAAGACCGGCCACTCCACCATGCCCGTCACCGTCGACGGCAACCCCGAGGGCAAGCTTCTCGGTATTGTGACGAGCCGCGACTACCGCGTCTCCCGCATGGATCCCGCCACGAAGGTCTCCGAGTTCATGACCTCCGCCGAGAACCTCGTGTGCGCCCCCGACACCATCACGCTCTCCGAGGCCAACGACATCATCTGGGAGCGTAAGCTCAACTCCCTGCCGCTCGTCGACGCCGAGGGCAACCTCAAGTACCTCGTGTTCCGCAAGGACTACGACGGCCACAAGTCCAACCCCAACGAGCTCCTCGACCAGCAGAAGTCCTACATGGTGGGCGCTGGCATCAACACCCGCGACTACGCCGAGCGCGTGCCGCTGCTCATCGAGGCCGGCGTCGACGCCCTGTGCATCGACTCCTCCGAGGGCTACTCCGAGTGGCAGAAGCGCACCCTCGAGTGGATTCGTGCCAACTACGGCTATGACATCTGCGTCGGTGCCGGTAACGTCGTCGACGCCGAGGGCTTCCGCTTCCTCGCCGAGGCCGGCGCTGACTTCGTGAAGGTCGGCATCGGCGGTGGCTCCATCTGCATCACCCGTGAGCAGAAGGGCATTGGCCGCGGCCAGGCTTCCGCTCTTATCGACGTGTGCGCAGAGCGCGACCGTTACTTCGAGGAGACCGGCATCTACGTGCCCGTGTGCTCCGACGGCGGCATCGTGCACGACTACCACATGACCCTGGCTCTGGCCATGGGCGCCGACTTTATGATGCTCGGTCGCTACTTCGCCCGTTTCGACGAGTCCCCGAGCCGTCGCGTTATGGTCAACGGCGCCTACATGAAGGAGTACTGGGGCGAGGGTTCGGCCCGTGCCCGCAACTGGCAGCGTTACGACCTGGGCGGCAACAAGAAGACGATGTCTTTCGTCGAGGGCGTTGACTCCTACGTGCCCTACGCCGGCTCCCTGAAGGACGGCGTCGCCGGGTCGCTTGCCAAGGTGAAGTCTACGATGTGCAACTGCGGCGCTCTCACCATCCCCGAGCTTCAGGAGAAGGCCAAGATCACGCTGATCTCCGCCACGAGCCTTGTCGAGGGCGGCGCTCACGACGTCCTGCTCAAGAACCCCAACCAGACGGTTGTTTCCGCTAGCAACGGCACGTACGCCAACTAGCGTCGGCTTCATCGATTGATCAATCTAAGGCGCGACGAGATGCAAATCTCGCCGCGCCTTTCGGCATGAAAGGCAAAGCGCATGTGCACTGAGTGCGACAACACCACGGCCGCCCCTCAGGACGGCATCCCGGCGTACGACGCGGCCACCATCGAGGTCAAATGGCAGAAGGCTTGGGCTGACGAGGATCTCTTCAAAACCGATGAGGATCCCACCAAGCCTAAGAAGTATGTCCTTGAGATGTTCCCGTATCCTTCGGGCGACCTTCACATGGGCCATGCGCGCAACTACACCATCGGCGACGCCATGGCGCGCCAGGC
>UQBS01000092.1 GCA_900539345.1 uncultured Coriobacteriaceae bacterium
AACTCAAATCCGGCCCCCACGGGGCCGGATTGGCAATACTTCAGCGTTTCCCTAACAGTTAGGTAGTGTCCCGAATGTTGGTAGTGGACGAGCTCGACAGCCAGCCCGTCATGATTCCCCCGGCCATCCTCTGCCATCGCGACAACGCCAGCCCCCGCATCCCCAAGCTTGTAAACCGCGCTATGGATTGGTTTGCCGAACATCCCCTGGAATAAACGGTCTCGATCCCTGTGACACCCCAAAGCCAACGGCAGCACACCGAACAAGGCGTTTGCGTATGCAAGCCTCTACGCATGCTCTTCGCAGGCCTGGATTCCGTAGAACTCGTCCCAGCACGCGCAAAACAACTCGATGCGGTTCACGATATCGGGCGCTGCAGTTTTGCGCCAGCAAGCCAACTGGGCAACGTGCAGGTCAACGTCATCGATGTGCGTGATTACGGCGATGTCGGAGCGACGTCCGAGGTATTGCTCGTTCAGCTCGCTACCGCACACATGTAAGCGATCCTCATAGTCATAGCACGCCAGATTGTTCAAATCGCCCACAGGATCAAGTTCGAACTGCAAGTTCAGGTCTGATCCCAGCATATCCAGAACAATCTCTTTCCATCGTTCATAGTCAGGCAAGCTGTTCACCACAATCGTGGCACCGCGCAAATCCTCGCGCTTGATCGCCTCTTGGGCAGCAAGGGAGTGGGCGCTTGACACCGTAATCGACACAGGCGCACTTGCCAAAGAACGTTCCGTGAGGTTCAAGCGCCGGGCTTCATGCTGCAAGCTCAAAAAAGAACGGTAGTCGTAGTTCACCATCACGTCGGCCTCATCGTTTGTGAAGACCGAGAAAAACGGATCCTGGTAGTCATGGCCCACAAACACAAAGGGAAAATCGAGCGTTTCACGCGCAAATCGAGCGAATAAAGCCGATGGGCACTGCAGCGCAACACGCAACGGCCGCGCGGTCTGAGACAACCTGCGACAGCGGCTGACCACAGTGTCGAGCACGTCCAAGGCCGCTTGGGACTCTTGCGAAAAAAGCGTCCCCTCCACGGTAAGCCGCACCTCGCCGCTGCGCTCGAACAAAGCAAAGCCCAGCTCGTCTTCGAGCCGAGCCATATGCGTGCTCAAGGTCGACTGGGCAATGAACAGCTCCTTGGCCGCAGCGGTAAAGTTCAGGCAGCGAGCCAACACCGCAAACTCACGGAGATGCTCTGTTTTCATAGACTCTCCCTACCAAAGCACGTGGTCAAATCCGCGCACGGCCATGCCGCACCCATCAAAAAACCCTCTCGGCCATCGAAAATCATGATTATGCAATCGGATTTTAGAAACCCCATCATAGGGTCTGCGCAAAAAGTGCACACAAAAAAGTTTTCATCGTAAGAAAGGGGACCCGATGACCAATGTTAACCGTCGTCAGTTCGTAGCAGGGGCCGTCCTAGCGAGCATGGTTTCCGCCGCAGGGGTGTCCGCCGCCCATGCCGATGAACAAGCGGAACGCAGGTGGGATCGCGAAGCGGACGTCGTCATTGTAGGCGCCGGCGCCGGCGGCCTCGCTGCGGCTGCGATCTGCGCCGCCGAAGGCGCCGACGTCGTTGTGCTTGAGGTTATGGATTCCATCATGGGATCCAACAGCTCTCTGTGCGCCGGTATGATCCAGGGCTGCTGCACCTCCGTGCAAAAGGAGGCGGGCGTCGAAGACTCGGTCGACGAGTACGATAAACTACTTGAGGCCCTGGGAGAGGGTGCCGAGAAGCCCGAGCTGCGCCGTCTGTTTGCCGAGAATTGCGGCGAGACCATCGACTGGCTTATCGCGCAGGGCATCGCCTTCGACCCGGCAAACCTGGGCACCACGGGCACTATGGGCAAGTTCTACACCGACGTGACCCCCGAGGTTCCTCGCATGCACGTGGTTTCCTCGTGGAGCGGCGCCGAGATTACCCAAACTCTCGCCGATGCCGCCGCAGCCGATGGAGCGGAGTTCCTCTTTAGCACCGAGGCAACGCGCCTGATCGTTGAGGGCGGAGCCGTGGTTGGCGTTGAAGCCGTAGATGCCGACGGCAATCCGATCGCCCTCAAAGCAAACGCCGCCGTGCTCATGAACTCGGGTGGCTTCTCGCGCAACAAGGAGGTTCTGCAGAGCCTCATGACGCCCGTCTTGCCCGACCTGTTCCACGATCGCCCCCTGCTCGCCTCCTACGGCTCCGCCTACCAAAAGGGCACCGGCACGCTCATGTGCATGGCCGCCGGCGCGGGCATCCACTCTCCGTTCCTCGCCTACCAGTTTGCCCCTGGCGTTGCCGCGAACCCCGACACCAACTCGGGCGGTTTCATTGGAACCCCGGGCATCTACGTGAACCTCGGCGGCGAGCGTTTCATGAACGAGAGCCGCAACGCGGCTACGCCCGAACGGCAAATGGGCCAGATTTGGCGCCAGGAGCAGGGGTACGGATGGGCTCTGTGGGATCAGACGGGCGTCGACGAGGCTCCGGTGCACTACATCAGTCAGGATTTTTCGGTTGAGGTCGACGCCGGCTATATGTTCAGGGCTGACACGATTGAGGGGCTTGCCGAGCAAATCGGTGTCGATCCGCAGGTCTTGGCCGAGACCGTGGCCACCTACAACGAGGGCGTCGCTGCTGGTACTGACGCGTTCGATCGCACCGACGGCACCGCGCTCGAGACCGCTCCGTACTACGCGGGGCGCCTGATCGGCGTGTCTCCCGACACGGCAGGCGGCGTTACCGTGAACACCGACCTTCAGGTGGTCGATGCCCTTGGCGAGGTCATCCCGCATCTCTACGCCGTGGGCAACATGGTGGGCGGCTTTAAGGGCAAGGTGTGCGTGGGCTGCGGCCAGGCAATCGGCTGGTCCTATACCAGCGGACGGCTTGCCGCAAAGACCATCATCGAGCAGGAGCTTGGCGCGTAGCACACGGGATCTGCACGCAAAAACACGCATACCCGCAATCCACTGAGAGGAAAAACACCATGGAGAACATTCAACGGCGCGACCTGGTAAAAACCACGGCCCTTGCGGGCATCGGCGCAGCCACTCTGGCGATCGCAAACACCGCTCGCGCCGACGAAGGCAGCAATGTCGAAGACGCGCTCGCAAAGATCACGTCCGAACTCGACCGCCTTGCCTCGGTCGAGGAGATTCGCAACCAGCTCTTCAACTACGTCCAGAGCATCGACCGCATCGACTACGAGCTTGGTTACGGGTGCTTCGCCGAAGACAGCGTGCTCGATTACGGAGAGGCGTTCAAAGGCACCGGCCGCGAGTTCATTGATTACTGCCTCCCCGGCCACATGCAGTGCACCTGGACCCACCACCTGTATGGCGCCATGCACATCGACGTCGATGGAGACAAAGCCGGCTCGAGCACGTACGGCCACATCAACATCCTTGCGCCCGTTGACGGCGAGAAGGACGCCTATCCCGGCGACCCGCTCTATGTCCTGCACAACCAGCGCGTGCGCTACCACGACCTTTGGGAGCGTCGCAGCGGTAGGTGGGTTATTGTAAACCGCGTGGTAAGCTACGACATTTCCTACCACGAGCCAGTCTACCTTGAAGGCTGGCCCGCCAACGAGAACGCGTTCCGCGGCGACGAGTGCTTCGACGACCCCTCCTATGCCGTAGTTCCTTTTCATGCAGGCCTGGACAAAGAGTAGCCTGGAACAACCGGCGTCGTAAATCATTGCAGGCTGCACCCATATGAGTTCTTGACAACGCGCACGGCGTCATGTGTCGCCCTGCCGCCGTGCGCCCAAAAGGAGACCGACCGTGGAGAACATTCAACGACGTGATTTTGCCAAAACCGCAGTGCTGGCCGCCGGCGCCGCAGCACTCGCCGGAACCAGTATTGCCCGGGCCGACGAGGCGTCCAGCGACGACCTGCTGGCCAGGATGGCCCAGATGGAAGAGCGTCTGCACGACCTTGAAGCCGAAAGCGCCATCCGCCACAAACTCTCGCTGTATCCCCGCGGCCTTGACCGCCAGGACACCGAAATCGGCATGAAGGTCTTTGCCGAGGACGCCTACATCGACTACGGCACTGCCCCCGACGGCAGCTGGCAATGGCAGGGCACCGGCCCGGAGTGGATCGAGTACTGCACCAACACCATCGACAAGGGCATCACGGCCAGCGGCGGGTTCTACGATCACCTCATCTTCAACGTGTGCGTCAACGTGAACGGCGACAAGGCCGGCTCCGAGTACTACGGCCAGGCGCCCGTCATGACGCCGCACGACAACGGAACCTACACCTGGGGCGCCTCTGTAGCCCGCTACTGCGACAAGTGGGAGTGCCGCGACGGCGACTGGCTCATTGTGGAGCGTATCGTAACCAACGACTTCCAGTGGAAGATCGACGGCGCGCACCTGGGAGCCCCCTACGGCTGCGCCTTCGACGAGACCGATCCGTCCTACGGTGCGCTGGCCTACGGCGAGAAATAAGAAACCTAATTCCACGTATTAGGCCGGAGCACGCGTTGCTCTTTGGCTCTTCTTACCGGGAGTACATATGAAACAGTCAGTAAATATTGACCGTAGAAGCCTCGTAACCGCCGGCACGGCGATTGCACTGGGTGCGGCCGCCGGTATGGCCTCCTTGGCCCATGCGGACGAGCAGGCCCCCGCAGCCTACGACGCCACCGTCCCCGCATCTTGGGACCGCACGTGCGAGATTCTGGTTCTTGGTCTGGGTATCGCCGGAACATGTGCCTTGCTCGAGGCTTACGAGCTGGGGGCCGACGTAATCGGCGTCGACGCCGCCGCAAACATCGTGGACTGCTCGTGCACGCGCAGCGGCGGATGGTTCTGCGGCGTTGGTTCGGCAATTCAAGTTGCCGACGGCATCGACGACGATGTGGAGACCTTTGTCGACGACATTCGCCGCGACGGCGGCGACGCAGGCGACCCCGAACTCATTCGCGCCTGGGGCGAACAGAGCGGAGAAACCATCGACTGGCTGCAGTCCATGGGCTGCGACGTTGTGCAGCAGACCTTTGATGCCCGCGAGACCGCCGGTTCGGACTCGCACTCTGCCGCCCGCGACTACATAACCAATCCCGTGGGTAGCGGCATCGGCTGGATGATGGGCCTCGAAGCGGCCGTTGAGGAGCGCGGCATCGACGTGCTGTGGTCCACCAAAGCCACCAAGCTCTATCGCAACGCCGGCGGTCGCGTGGTCGGGGCCCTTGTTGAGGCTATGGACGGCTCCGGTGCCCAGAACATCGAGGCCACCAAGGGAGTTGTCCTCGCGATGGGCGGCCTTGGACGCAACCTCGACGCCCATGTTGAATTTACGCCTTCGATGCGCGAGGTTGCAAACGAAGCCTCGATGGTGCTGTTCTCGTGCTCTGAGAACAGTTTGGGCAACGGGTTCTTCATGGCCCGCGACATCGATGCCTACGTGTTTAATTCACCGCCCACTCAAGCCAGCGCCATTCAGATGAACGATCACGACGAGGCGTACCCCAACGGCTGGCTGCACTTCATTCTTTCGCACACCCAAGGTCTTGTGGAAGTCAATGCCAACGGAGAGCGCTTTAACGACGAAACGAGCTTTGAGGATTATTACAACAAGAAGATGGCCCTCAAGCAACCGCACATGCAGTCGTTCCAGATCATCGACGAGGCAGGCCGCACCTCAGCCGATGGACAAACCTATGCGCAGGGGGCCATTGACGCAGTTGAGGCATCGGGCTGCGGCTCGATTGTTCATGCAGACACGCTGGAAGAGATTGCCGACATGTTTGGCATTCCTCAAGACGCCCTCGTTGCTGCCGTGAGCGACTACAATGCCCGCGTCGATTCTCAGGAGCCCGACGAATTTGGCCGTACCATTTTTCCGGCCAAGATTGAAACGCCCCCGTTCTGGTGCGCTCGCACCGATGTTGTACTTGGAATTTCAAAGGGCGGGTGCAAAATCAACGCGAACGCCCAGGTAATCGACACCAAGGGTGCGCCAATCCCAGGTCTTTATGCCGCCGGCGAGATGGCTTTTGCCCAGCTGCACGGCGATGCTCGTACCCACATCGTTGGCGGCCCCAACAGCTCGGCCGCCGTGTATGGCCGCATAGCTGCGCGCAGCGCGGCCAATGAGGCCTAGGGTGTCTTGAGGTAATTCGTCACTCAGGTGTGCCGGGGTTTCTATGCCTCGGCACACCGCGCCATTGCCCACCTCGTTCACATAATTCATCAAATTTTTCTAGAGTATAACGTCTTCGCCCGTCAAACTACTTCGTATCCCCGCTCAACGAGGACCAAATTAGACTACCCCCGTCACGATGAGGGGTGCGCGCTCCGGTTACCGCCAAAGCACGCACCCCTCATCGTCAGCAATCAATACCTTGCCCGTACGTCTTAGTGTGTGTGGTCAAATAAAAGTCGACACTTGGGACTGCGGCGGTAATCCTGGACCGTGTTCCTACGCTACAAGACCTAGGGAGACAATGAACAAGTCTCCCGAGCGGCCTCGGCGGGGCAGGGACGGTCGCGCGGGGTGCTGGCACCCTGTCTGCCGATGACTCAACAAATGGCAATCTACCTGCTGTTATGATACAATGTGCCCATCATTCCCGACGATTCGGAGGCACCCGATGGCACCTGCGCAGCCCACCTTCTCGGACCTGGAGGCGTCCTCGGGCCGGGTGACCCGCCGCAGGAGGTTCCTGGCGCTGCTCGACTCGAAGATCCCCTGGGGCGCGTGGGCGGCCCGGGTGGAGCCGC
>UQBS01000093.1 GCA_900539345.1 uncultured Coriobacteriaceae bacterium
AACCCGCGACCCCAACCTTGGCAAGGTTGTGCTCTACCAACTGAGCCAAGTCCGCGTGCGAGAAAGAACTATACGTCAGCCGTGTGGATGAGGCAAGCACTATTTTCGTTTTAAGCCAATTTCCTGTCATATTCACAATTCCGTCACATTAGCTCAAGGAGAATCAGGGCGACTTCGGCCAAGACATGGCGGCGGGGCTATCATGCATGGCTGAGGTAGAGCGTCGACATGCGGGGGGCGACATGATTCTCACCATACTGTCCATGTTGCTGTGCCTAGTGGGGGCCGGCTTTCTCATTGCCCGCATCGTCTTGCGGGCGCAGGGACGTCTTGGCTCGGGGCACCTGAGCAAAGAGCAGCTCGACGAGCGCTCGCGGCTGCGCAGGATCCGTCGCGAGGCGTACCTCGATTCCCTGCCCTCGGTGAGCTTCTACCATCTTGTTGTCATTTTCACGTTTGCCAGTGTGTTGGGCCTTGTGCTTGAGACCCTGTGGTGGCTTGTCACGCAGGGATCCTTGCAGCATCGCTACGGCATGGTCTGGGGGCCGTTTTCGCCTCTGTACGGCATCGGCGCCGTTTTGCTCACCGTCTGTCTCTGGAAGATACGCAAGCGGCCCCTGTGGGTTATCTTCTTGCTCTCCATGGTCATCGGCTCGGTGCTCGAGCAGCTTGTGGGCATGTGTTTGGAGCATGTGTTCGGCATGGTCTCTTGGACCTACGAGACCTACCCCGACGCCATCACGAAGTTCGTGTGCCTGCGCATGAGCCTTCTGTGGGGCATGCTGGGGTGCGTGTGGGCACATTCGATCATGCCCGAGACCGTCTTTCTCCTCGGCACGCCCGAAGAGCCGGCGCGCACGATCATCGTGGTCGCGCTCACTGCCTTCCTCGTGGCGGACGCCTCGATGACAATCGCCGTGTCGCTGCGCAAGGGGGCTCGCGACGAAGGCATACCGGCAACCAACGCCCTGGAGCGGTTTATCGACCAGCATTACGACGACGCGTTCATGCAAGAGCGTTTCGAGAACGTTGAGTACACGACGTTGCCTGAGCCCCATGAGCCGGGGCTGCCGGCAAAATCCACCTCAGCGGGCATCCAAGACTGAGGGGGAGCAAGTGTGAAGTTGTAGGCGACTTGTGAAGACAGGCCCAATTCTTCGCCTGAAACAAATCTTCCCTTGCATCGGCGTGCGATACCCGATATAGTACCTCCTCGCCGACGGATACGGCGGCCGAATGGGCGTTTAGCTCAGGGGGAGAGCGCTTCCCTGACACGGAAGAGGTCACAAGTTCAAATCTTGTAACGCCCACCATTCGATTTCCCTCCCGCACTTGTTGCGGAAAACCATACGGGCGTTTAGCTCAGGGGGAGAGCGCTTCCCTGACACGGAAGAGGTCACAAGTTCAAATCTTGTAACGCCCACCATTGTGAGACAAAGGTCGGCCGGGGAAACCCGACCGACCTTTTTCGTTTGGTCCCAAGTTTGTCCACGCACGCACATGTATGAGGAAGACAGGGAGACACAGGCAGTGCTTATCACCACCGACGAGCAGCTCCGCGATTTTTGCGCCCGCGCCCAGGGCAGCGAGGTCTTGGCCATCGACACCGAGTTCCTGCGCGAGAAGACCTATCGGGCGCGTCTGTGCCTCGTGCAGCTTGGCACCGACGACGAGCAGGTAGCGGTCGATCCCTTCTGCGTGCATGATGCGGAACCCCTGGTGGCTCTTTTCAAGGATCCCGCCATCACCAAGGTCCTCCATGCCTGTTCGCAGGACATGGAAGTGCTTCAGGAGTGGTGTGGCACCCTTCCCAGCCCCATCTTCGACACGCAGATGGCCGCCTCGTTCATTTCCGACCGCTATCAGATTGGCTACGGCGCCCTTGTTGAGGACTTCTGCCACGTGCACCTGCCCAAGGCCGAGTCCCTGACCGATTGGTCGGCCCGCCCCCTTGATGCCAAGCAGATTGCCTACGCCCTCGACGACGTGCGCTACCTGCCCGGCATCTGGCGTACGATGCGCGCGCGTCTCGAGGAGCTCGGCCGCACCGCATGGCTGGAAGACGACTTCGCCCACGCCTGTGACCCGCAGAGCTATCGCCATGACCCGCGCGAGGCCTATCGCAAGGTCAAGCGCGTGGGCTCGCTGTCGCGTCGCCAGATGAGCGTGGCGCGCGAGGTTGCCGCTTGGCGCGAGAACCTTGCGGCAAAGATCGACAAGCCCCGCAGGTGGGTGATGGGCGACGAGCTTCTCGCTGAGATCGCCAAGCGCATGCCGAACACCGACGCCGCGCTCATGCGCATCAGGGGAGGGGCGGACCTGTCCGCCCAGGACCGCGCCGAGGTGCTTGCGGCCGTGCGCGCCGGCGTCGCGTGCCCGCCCGAGCTCTACCCCGACACGCCCCATCGCAGCAAGCCGAGCCTGGAGAGCGAGTGCGTCTGCGACCTCATGTACGCGCTCACGCGCATGGTGGCCGACCGCGAGCACATCGCCTCGTCGATTCTGGCCTCGCGCGACGAGCTCATCGACTATTTTGAGCACAGGGCGTCTTCGCCGCTGTCGCGCGGCTGGCGCCACGAACTGCTCGGATCTCACCTGGACGCCCTGCTTGAGGGCCAGATTGGCCTTACGGTCGTCGACGGCAAGATCGAGCTGCTGTAGGGAACGGAGGTAGCGGATGGCCTGGCAGTTGACGGCAACGCAGGAGCCTGAGCAGAAGTCTTCGGCGTCTCTCAGCGTCTCGGAGGCACTGGGGCGTGCAAAGGCCCAGCTTGAGGGCATGACGCTTGTTGTCGAAGGCGAAGTCTCGCAGTTCAAGGACAGTCCCGGCTACAAGGCCGTGTACTTCCCGGTGTCCGACGGCTCCTCCACCATGGACTGCATGATGTGGCGCACGCGCTACATGGCAGGGGAGGTGCGCCTCCATCCCGGCCTCAAGGTGCGCTTGACGGGCCGCTTCTCGGTCTATCCCGCAAAGGGGCGCATGCAGTTTGAGATTTTCAAGCTCGAGGAGGCAGGCGAGGGAGATTTGCGCGCCCGCGTGGCCCGCCTGGCGCGCAGGCTCGACGCCGAGGGCCTCATGGACCCCGCTCGCAAGCCCCAGGTTCCCGCCTTTTGCGAGCGCATCGTCGTGGTCACCTCGCCTCACGGAAAGGTGAAAGACGACGTCGCGCGTACGCTTCGCCGCCGAAACCCTCTGGTTCGCCTGCAGTTTTGTCCCGTGCAGGTGGAGGGCGCGGGTGCCGCGGCCCTTATGGTGCGCGCCCTGCATGCCGCCGAGCAGGCTCGCCCCGACGCCATCCTGCTCGTGCGCGGAGGCGGCTCCTACGAGGACCTCATGCCCTTCAACGACGAAGGCCTTGCCCGCGCCGTAGCGGCGTGCACCGTGCCGGTCGTCACGGGCATCGGACATGAGCCCGACACGACGATCTGCGACATGGTGAGTGCCAGGCGTTGCTCGACGCCCACGGCGGCTGCCGAGTCGGTTGCGCCCGATATCGCCGAGCTCAGCGCGGGGTTTGACGCCATTGCCCGGCGATTGGCAAATGCCCTGCACCGCAGCCTTGTGGACCGCGGCCGCACGCTCGACCTCATGGCGGCCCGCCCGTGCCTGTCCGACCCGATGCGCACCATCGTGGAGGCACCGCTGCGCGAGCTCGACCTGGCGCAGGACCGCCTCAGCGCGGCGCTGCCCGCCGGTGTGGAGCGCTCGCGCAACGCCCTGGCCGACCAAGCCGCTCGTTTGGCTGCCGCCATGCCGATTCGACTCGAGCGGACGTCCCGTACGCTTGCCGACGAGCAGACGCGCCTGGTACATGCGGGCCATACCCTGCTCGGGTCTTGGGAGCGCGACCTTGCGGTGGGGGCGGGCCGCCTCCATGCGCTCTCGCCGCTTGCGGTTATCGCGCGCGGTTACTCCATGACGTGCGACGCCCAGGGCAAGGTCGTGTCGAGTGTGGGCCAGGTGGCGCCGGGCCAGGTAGTTGAGGTGCGCGTGTCCGACGGCGCGCTTGGATGCACGGTCGATTCAGTTCAACCCATCGAGAGGAACGACTAATGACGCAGCAGATGAAGGACGTCGCGACGATGACGTACCGCGAGGCGACCGCCGAGCTTGAGCAGGTCGTGCGTGCCCTTGAGTCCAACCAGCTCGAGCTCGAGGAGTCCCTGGAGCTCTACAAGCGCGGTGTCGAGCTTCTCGCCTCGCTGCGTGCGCGCTTGGCCGATGCCGAACAGCAGGTGAGCGCCCTCATGGGTCAGATCGAGGTTGACACCGACGAGAGGGACACGACGCTCAGCTAGTGTGCCTTGAAGCGCCCACGCTCGCGCGATTGCCGCTTGCGTCGTGATATCAGCCGTTTGCGGCGCCTCTTTCAGCGTGATTGCGACGCGTTTTCCACTCGTGCACACGCATGTTTCGCCGTTCGCCGGGCATCGTCACGACTTCGTCACCGAATACCTCCCGCTGCCGCCGTTTCGGCGCCGTGCGTCGATGGTGCGGCCTTTTGACGGCGTGCTGCCGGCGGCTCTCGTACAATTTATCCAGTAACTCGCTGTGTTCCCATGCCTGGTGCGTGTTCGTGCCGGGCATTTTCGTTTGGTGGAGGGTCCATGGACGTCCTGGTCGTGAACGCCGGCAGCTCTTCTTTGAAATATCAGCTCCTCAACGTCGAATCGCGCGAAGTGCTCGCCAAGGGCGCCTGCGAGCGTATCGGCTTGGGCGAGTCCACGTTCACGAGTGAGTTCGCGGGTCGCGAGACGTGCCTGTCCCTGCCCATTCCTAACCACCGCACCGCAATCACGCTCGTGCTGGGTACCGTGCTGCAGAACACCGCCCTCATGGAGGGGCACCACATCGACGCCTTTGGCCATCGCATCGTGCACGGCGGCACGTATTTCGACGACTCGTGCCTGGTTGATGACGACGTGCTCAAGAAGATCGAGGAAATCGCCCCGCTTGCGCCCCTGCACAACTACGCCGCCGCGTCGGTCATCGTTGCCTGCAGGGAAGTCTTGCCCGACGTGCCCAATGTGGTGTCGTTCGACACGTCGTTTCATGCAACCATTCCCGAGGTCGCGTACCGCTACCCGTTGCCCGACGAGCTGTGCGACAAGTTCAAGCTGCGCAAGTACGGATTCCACGGCATCAATCACCGCTATGTCTCCCGCACGGCAAACGAGCTTTTGGGAGGGGACGCCGGCAAGCTTGTCAGCTGCCATTTGGGCAACGGCTCCTCGCTGTGTGCCGTGCGCGACGGGCGCGTGGTCGATACCACGATGGGCTTCACGCCGCTCGACGGCCTTATCATGGGCACGCGCTGCGGCTCCATCGACCCTGCGGCCGTCACGTTCATCCTTGAGAACTCCGACCTCACGGCTCGCGAGGTCGACACCATCATGAACAAGAAGTCGGGCCTTCTTGCCATCACGGGCTTTACCAACGACATTCGCGACATCACCGAGGCTGCCGAGGCGGGCAACGACCGCGCCCAACTTGCCCTCGACATGTTCTGCTACTCGGCGAAGAAGTATCTCGGCGCGATGATTGCCGCTATGGGCGGTGTCGACACGGTCGTCTTTACGGCCGGTGCCGGGCAGAACTCGCCGGTTATCCGCAGCAAGGTCGTCGAGGGGCTTGAGGGGCTCGGCATCACGGTTGACCCCGAGCTCAACGCGCAGCGCCACAAGACGCCGTGGCGCATCTCTGTCGAGGGTGCCGGCGTCAACGTCCTTGTCATTCCGGCCGACGAGGAGTACATGATCGCGCTCGACGTGAAGCGGATCCTCGGATAGCTTTCGCCATAGTGCCTGCGGTCAGCCGGCGTCCTCAGGGCGCCGGTTTTTTCTTTGCCAGTGCTCCAGAGAAACGAAAAGGGGCGGCTCGCTTCCGTTGCGACGGAAGGCGAGCCGCCCCTTTGTGCATGGGCGATTGTGAGAGGGAACCGGGCCGCTATGCGGGCGACTTAGGGCTACTCGGCGCGTGCCTGGTGCAGACGCTGGGCCTGAACGGCGGTGACGGCGACCATGCCGACGATGTCGGAAGACGAGCAGCCGCGCGACAGGTCGTTCACCGGGGCGGCGATGCCCTGCAGCACGGGTCCGATTGCCTCGGCGCCACCCAGACGCTGGGCGATCTTGTAGCCGATGTTGCCGGCGTCGAGGTTGGGGAAGACAAGCACGTTGGCCTTGCCTGCAACCGTGGAGTCCTTTGCCTTGGAGGCCGCGACGCTGGGAACCACCGCGGCGTCGAACTGCAACTCGCCGTCAATCTCCAGGTCGGGGGCAAGCTCGCGGGCCTTGGCGGTTGCTTGGGCGACGAGCGCGGTGTGGTTGTTGACGGCGCTGCCC
>UQBS01000094.1 GCA_900539345.1 uncultured Coriobacteriaceae bacterium
TCGCCCTCGAACGAGAAAACGCCCAACGACCTGGTGTTGTCAGACGTTTCTTCCGAACTCGCAGCTGAAGGCTGATCTTCCTGAACAGCCTGCTGCTTTTCCTCCACCATCCGCATCTCCTTTCCTCAAAGACCGTGAAGCGAAAAGATACCACCTCAAAAGGCGTTATGCGTTATTGGACACGGTTTGGAAACGAAATGGATGAAAGAAGCTGAGATTAGCCAACGCATACAATTTTGTTCATTCAGCAAAACCGTGCGTTAAATCATTGACAAAATAGGTTATCAGTGCATTGACAAGGCCTGAAAATGAGCGAATAGTAGACGCGAAGCGTTCGGAAGGGGCGAACGCGACATGCGTTGCATTGACGGGCGAAGGGTGCGGGCCGCGTTATGTTGGCCCGCATATGCCGCATTTGACTTGGGGACGTGAAAGGAGGGACGGTTTACCGCATGTAGGTGCTCGGACAAGGGGTTTTATAAGGAAAGGGGAACAAGCATGCTCAAACGGAACGTCACGTTCAAACTGGCAGCAACGCTCACCTTGGCGCTTGTCGCCGCCTCCGCCTTTGGCTTGACGGCTCAAGCCTGGGCGGACAATGCCGACATCCAACCTCGACCTGACCAGCTCGCAGAGATAAGCGGCTTCCCGACTGAGGGCAGCTTCATCGAGAATGTCGCAGCTCTTCCTGGGTTCTACCAGAACGCCGAAAAAAACGCCGCGAATGCCGAGGCAAACGCCTCTCAGCGCTATGTCGACCGCAACGGCTTCGTGATTCAGCCCGTCCCCGATGACGGTACCGGCTGGAACAACACCTACCTCAACGGCGAGAACCGTGGCTGCACGAGCTGCCACACGCTTGAGAACGCACTCATGTCCTTGCCCACGTACCACCGCCTCATCTTCTTTGGATATCCCACCGAGCAGACGTTTGAGAACTGCATCGCCTGCCACTCCACGTCCTACTCCGGTCGCCACCTGGGCGACACCCTGCACACCATCCACCTGGAGAGCGACGCCTTTATCAACGCCGACAACGGCAACTGCCAGTCGTGCCACTACATCAACTATGTGACCGGTGAGTTCCAGCGCTGGGACGAGGTCAAGTACGACGTGTACCGCGGCATCGTAAAGGTTGACGCCGACACCGCCGGCCTGGCTCTTTCCTACGATCAGACCACGGTAACGCCTCCCGAGAACCGCTACTACAAGACGATCATCGACGAGCCCAGCGAGTGGCTCACCGACGACGCAAACGTTGACGAGTCCATTTACGAGAACTGGGTCATCAGCATCGACGGCGACTGCGCCAATCCCGTTGAGATGACGCTGCCCGAGATGGAAGAGCAGTTCGGCACCGTGACCCAGGTCATGAAGAACGACTGCACCATCAACGGCGTGGGCCAGGCCACCATCATGCAGGTGGAGGTCGAGGGTATCCCGATCAGCGCCATCATCGACTATGCCCAGCCTCTCGAGGGCGCCAACATCATGAGCCCCATCAGCTCCGACGGTTACAACTACGCCGAGATGAGCCTTGACTGGCTTATTGAGAACGACGCCATCATCGTCACCAGGATGGACGGCAAGCTTCTGCCCAACTCCCAGGGTTATCCCTGCCAGCTGTGGGTGTACAACACTTCCGGCGGCAATTTCGTAAAGCGCATCTCCAACCTCACGTTCATGACGCACGACCCTGACACACTCATGAACCAGGTGTACGTGGGCCAGTTCACCGACGATCAGACCGGCGAGATTTACTCCAAGCCCAACAGCGCCGTGCTGAGCGCCCCCACTGGCGTTGTCATCGAGGGCACCGACGTGCATCTTGAGGGCATGGCCGATGCTTGGGACGAGCCTATCGCTTCCATCGAGTTCTCGCTTGATGGCGGCGCCACCTGGACCGCTATGGACACGCCCGACAACGACTCCAGGTACTGGACGTATTGGCGACTGGACTTCAAGGCCCCGCAGGCTGGTTCTTACGTGCTTAAGATCCGCACCACCAGCATCACCCCCGAGGGCGATTTCCGCGTATGCCAGTACGACACCAACTTCCTGTTCACCGTCGACGAGGCATAGGGAGGCATAACGATGAGTAAGAACAGCAAGCGCATCAACGCAACCGTGGGTGTCCTCACAACCCTCGCGATGGGTGCATCGATGATGGCCGGCCCCATGGCTGCTTTGGCAAGCGGGCAGGCCGACCAGAGTGCAGAGCCCCAAAGTGCGCCCGAGGCAAAGGGTAGCGCAACAGTGCAGTCCGGGCTGGTGAAGACGGCTGCCATGGGCACGTTCTCCTTTGACCAGACGTACGTCTCCCCTACCGCCGACGTTGCGAGGCTGCAGGGCGTGGCCCAGGTTGCCTGCGGCGGCGCCAACGCCTCTTCGCAGGTGCGCTCGGCCGACTGGCAGCTTACCGTGAGTGGCGACGTGGACAACGCCTTCTGCGCTACCATCGGCGAGCTTGTGGAAGACGAGAGCACCCCGCAGCTCATGACGTGCTCCTGCGGTGGCAACCCTGCAGGCGGCCGCGCCATCGTGAACGCCGAGGTCGGCGGTATTTCTATTGAGAGTCTGCTCGTGGCGTCCCAGGCGCAGAAGGGCGTCAACACGGTGACCTTCATTGCCGACGACGGCACCCAGGTCAGCGTGCCTCTGAGCTATGCAATCGGCAGGCACGCCGTTCTGGGCTGCGAGGTCAACGGCGAGGACATCGCGAACTCTGTGGGCAGCGCAAACCAACTGTGGATGGCCAAGACTCCGGCAAACTACTTCCTCAAGAACGTTGTGGAGGTCGTCTTCACGGTTGAGGACGAAGTTCCCGCTGCCCCCGTTGCTGTGAATCCGGCAAGCCCGAACGTGGGCGTGCTCACCGGCACCCAGGCGTAACGGCGAGTTTGGGCGCAAAGGAGGCGGACAATGATAGTTCCCATGAACGTCGAGGTAGGAAAGCCGGTCACGTTCACCGGATATGCCGACGACTACGGAAACCAGATCGTGGCGGTCGAGTTCTCCCTCGATGACGGCGAGAGCTGGCACCCCTACGACGTCTCGCAATCCTCTCCCGACCTCATGGTGCATTGGACGTTCATCTACACGCCCGAGCGTGAAGGCCGATATCGGCTTCTCGTGCGCAGCGTTACCGAGGACGGCAAGAGGAGTCCCCTGCCCGACGTGGCAGAGTTTTACGCGAGGTAAGGCCCGGCGCCTGTGACGATCAACTGTCGCAGGCGCCGATGTATTGTGTGCTGATTGTGAATACAGCCCTAATTCCCAGATATGGGTTACAAGGACGGTGAAAGCGTCTATTATATTGACCTCGCGGGCCCGTAGCTCAGTTGGTCAGAGCGTCCGGCTGATAACCGGGAGGTCACAAGTTCGAACCTTGTCGGGCCCACCACTTCGCATGATAAAGACCCCAGCAATCTTTGGTTGTTGGGGTCTTTTGCTATAGTGCGCCTTCCATCTCGTGAAAGGCTTTCAACCCCATGCTCAAAACGATTTTCTCCAAGCCGTTTGCTGTGGCGTGCGCGCTCACGTTGGCTTGCTCGGTTCTCGGCAGCCTGTTGGCGGGCCTTCCCTACCTGGCGGTCCTTGGCGCGCTCGTCATCTCGCTTATCTTGGGTGTTGTGTGCCAGGCGGCCAAGCCGGCCGTTGCCTATGCCAAGCCTGGCATCGCGCTCATCTCGAACAAGTTCCTGCGGGCGGGCATTATCTTGCTCGGCTTTAAGCTCAATCTTGTGGCCCTGGCTCAGGCGGGTGTAAAGACCATTGCGCTGGCGTGCGTGGTGGTCACGGGTACCATCTTCCTTGCCTACAATCTGGCCCGACGCTTTGGCGTCGACAAGCATCTGGCCATTCTCACTGCATCCGGCACGGGCATTTGCGGTGCGGCGGCGGTCATGGGCATCGCCTCCCAGTTGCCTGCCAGCGAAAAGGATGCCGAGCGCCACGGCGAGGACAAGGTGGTGGCCGTGGCCATCGTTGCGATTCTTGGCACGCTGTTCACGCTTGTCGACATCGCCGTGGGACCTCTGCTCGGCATGAGCGCCACGCAGTTCGGCGTCATGGCGGGCGGTTCGCTTCATGAGATTGCCCATGCGGTAGCGGCGGGCGGTGCCGGCGGCTCCGAGAGCCTCGACATCGCAATCATTACGAAGCTTTCCCGCGTGCTGTTGTTGGCTCCTGCGGCCATTATCATCGGCGTGTGGTACCGCAAGGCCGAGGGCGTGGAGGCAGACGGCAAGGGCAAGGTGCCCATCCCTTGGTTCATGGTGGGCTTTGTTGCCGCCAGCGTTGTCGGCACCTTTGCTCCCCTCACCCAGGAGATGCTCGACGGCCTTGTCAAGGTGAGTTACCTGCTGCTTGGTATGGCCATGGCGGCTCTCGGCATGACGGTGAACTTCCGTGTGCTGCTTACTCGCGGCCGCAACGCATTCGTTGCCGCGCTCATCACCTCGGTCGTCCTGCTTGCCTTCGTCGCCGCCATGGCGCTGCTGTTCTTCTAAGCCTGAGCGTTTAGGGTGCGTCGGGTCCTAGCCCCACAGCATGTCGGCAGTGATGTCGGACACGCTTTGCGCACCGCACATCCCCATGGTGTCGGCAAGCTCGTCGCGGAAGCGCTTGAGCAAGAAGCGGATGCCCTCCTCGCCCGCGCCGTATGCCGCCACCACAAACGGCCTGCACACCAGCACGCCGTCGGCGCCCAGGGCAAGCGCGCGGAAGACGTCGAGGCCGGAGCGGATGCCGCCGTCTACCAGCACAGTTGCACGGTCTGCCACGGCACGGACGATGTCGGGGAGCACCTCGGCGGTAGCCGGGCATCCGTCGAGCACGCGCCCGCCGTGGTTGCTCACCACGATGGCGCTGGCCCCTGCCTCAACGGCCTTTTCGGCGGCACGGGCTGTCATGACACCCTTGACGATGAAGGGCACATCAAGGCTCTGCGCAATGTCACGCAGCTGCTCTGTCGACTTGGGTCCTGCGGGCGGCTCGAGACCCTTCAAGAACGGCAGCCCTGCGGCATCGACGTCCATGGCAACGGCGAACGACCCGCAGGCTCGCGCGAGCTCGAGGCGGCGCTCCAACGCTTCTCCGCTCCACGGCTTCACGGTGGGCACGCCGACTCCGTTTGCCTCCTTAATGGTCTGGCAGGACCCCTCAAACAGCTCTATTGCCACCCCGTCGCCGGTAAAAGCGGCAACCCCTTCGGCTTGGGCTGCAGCGAGGGACATGCGGTTGTAGGCCAGCGTGTCGAACGCGGGGCCGTAATGGCGGTTCACGTCGCCCACCGGTGCAATGAACAATGGCATTGACCAGCGCTTTCCAAAGAGCTCGCATGAGGTGTCGGGTGCACCGGCGCTCTCGTAGAGGGTGTCCATGTTTACGCGTACGCGTCTCCACGCCTCGTAGTTACGGATTGCGGTGTCGCCCACGCCTTTGGCCCCAGGGCCGGGGATCGAGTTTTTGCAGGCACGGCCGTCGCATACGGGACATGCCTTGCATACCTGCCCCACCAGGGGCCTTGCTGCGGCGGTTATCTCGTTCCATGTCAGGCTCATCGTCTGCATGTCCTCTCTCACATGTGCCCCGTGGCATAGTCTCAACAGTTGGCAACGCATGATAGGGCAACCCTGCCGTCACTTTTGTGCCGATACGCCGAAGGCGCACGCTGCTTCGGGCAAACGGGTACTATGCCTAGTATGTGCGCGTTCATGCATCCGGCTGGACGCGATCTTACGAAGGGACTTGATAGATATGTGCGCTTCCGACGCACACAAACCGCAGGATGACACCTTTCCCTACGTTATCCGCGACCTCACGGTAGACGACCTCGACCAGTACAACGCGCTGTTGCGCTACGCCTTTCAGGTGACCGAGCAGGAGCTTATGACCGACGGTTGGAGCAACGACTCCATCAAGCAGTCCAAGTTCCCTGTCATCAAGCGCGCTGACATCCTGGGATGCTACGACGGCGACAGCCTTATCTCGCAGTTTGCCGTCTACCCGCTGAAGATGAACATTTACCAGTCCATCTACCAGGTCGGTTTCATCACGAGTGTTTCCACCTACCC
>UQBS01000095.1 GCA_900539345.1 uncultured Coriobacteriaceae bacterium
CGAGGAGCAGGTGGCGTGGCTGTGCGTGCACGCCAACCGGTCCGTCGTGGCCGCGATCATGCGCATCGACTGGAAGAGCGTCGGCGGCATCTGCAAGCGCGTCTACGACCGCCTCGACGCCCAGGCGGGAGATCGCTTCGCCGGCCTGGTCAGGATTGGCGTCGACGAGACTTCATACAAGAAGGGGCACAAGTACATGACCGTCGTGCTGGACCACGACACCGGCCGCGTCGTCTGGTGCGGCAAAGAGCACGGCAAGAAGGCGCTGAGGTCGTTCTTCGACCTGCTCACGGAGGAGCAGAGGGCCTCTGTCGAGGTCGTCACCGCCGACGGCGCCAAATGGATCGCCGAGATGGTGGAGGAGGCGTGCCCGAACGCGGAGCGAGTCATGGACCCCTTCCACGTCGTGCAGTGGATGACCGACTTGCTCGACGATCTGCGCAAGGAAGCCTGGCGCGAGGCCGCGAAAGTCGAGAGGGAGGCAAAGAAAGGTCAGCCCAAGCGCGGGCGCGGGCGTCCCGGGAAAGGCGAAGAGCCGGCTCCCAGCCAAGCAAGCGCGATCAAGGGCAGCCGCTACGCGCTTCTCAAGAACCCGGAGAGCCTGACCGGCGGCCAGCAGGCGTCCCTCGACAAGATCGCCCGCGAGTACAAGCCGCTGTACCGGGCCTATCTTCTCAAGGAGGACCTCCGCGACGTGTTCAGGTCGCCGGACGGCGCCGCCGCCGCAGAAAGGCTCGACAAGTGGCTCGCCCGAGCCTGCCGAAGCCGCAACGGGAAGGTGAAGGAGCTCTCGAAGAAGGTAAGGCGGCACAAGGAGGCCATCGTCCGCTCCGTGGAGCTCGGCATCTCGAACGCGCGCGTCGAGGCCGTCAACAACAAGATCAAGCTCACCGTGCGCATGGGCTACGGCTTCCGCAACTTCGACAACCTCGTCGCGCTCGTCATGCTGCGATGCTCGAACTTGCCAATCAAGCTGCCGGGAAGGGCCCAGGCTGCCTAGTTTCTACCCACAGAAACTGGCGAAGCCTCAATTATTATTACGATTCGATTTAGAATACTTTTGCCGACCGGCCTGACGTCGCGTTCGTGTGCGCGGAGGACCTGTACGCCTGATGCCCGGTGCCATGGCGGACGGGCGCTCCGCGTAAAATGTCAACCGCCGGTTTACCTGCTGGGGCCGCGCGACGACTACCTTGGTATCAGCGCAGGTGGATGAGCCGCCTGCAAGACCAAGGAGGCCACCATGAAAGAGAACCTGACCGAGCTCGTGTTCATCCTCGACAAGAGCGGTTCGATGTCTGGCCTGGAGGCCGACACCATCGGCGGGTACAACGCCTTGCTTGCCCAGAACCGCGAGGCTGAGGGCGATGCCATTGTCTCGACCGTGATGTTCGACAGCTCCGTGCGGGTCGTGCACGACCGCGTGCCGATTGCCGAGGTTCAGCCGCTCGGCCCGAAGGACTACGTTCCCGGCGGTTGCACGGCCCTGCTCGACGCCGTGGGCGGGGCCATCCGCTACCACGAGCGCGTGCAGAAGATCCTGCCCGAGGAGTACCGCCCGGCGCGCACGCTGTTCTGCATCACGACCGACGGCATGGAGAACTCAAGCTGCAGGTACACGTATCACCAGGTGAAGTCCGTGATTGGCGCTGCAAAGAAGCGCGGATGGGAGTTCCTGTTCCTTGCAGCCAATATCGACGTCGAGGCTGAGGCCGACCGACTTGGCATCGACAGGGATTGCGCCGTTGCCTACGACGCCACTCCCGATGGGTGCGCTATGGCCATGGAGGAGATCCGCTGCGCCAGCGCTGCCGTCCGCGGCGGTCGCAGGGTCTCCGAGCGGCATGTGTGCTAAAGCCGCGCGATTACCTCGCTGGCACCGGCATCGATGGGGATTGACTGACGCTCCAGCTCGCGTGGGGCGTATGCTTCGCCGAGGTTCACGCAGGCGTAGGTGGCGCGCGGGTTGGCGGCGGTCATCTGCCAGAAGGGGTACTTGATGATGCCGGGCGTGTTGCCGCCCACGCCAATCTCCAGGTAAAGCGTGCGCATGCCCTCGTGGCGGCGAAGGAACTCGCTGTACCGTGCGGCCGCCTTGTGCCAACCCTCGTCCTCCACGAAGGTGCCGTCGCTGCGCAGGTTCATCGTCGCGGGGGCTCCGCAATGGGGGCAATGCGGCATGAGTTCGCCCGGAATCTGCAGGTTGCTTTGCTGGTCGACCATGGCACGGATGGCATCTTCGTTGTCCCAGGTCTCTTGGCAGCACGGGCGGCTGCACTGAAAGAGGCCGTAATCGCCCTGCGTGTAGAAGAGGCGTCGCTTGTCGAAGCCCGCCCGCTGGAAGCAGTGATCCACGTTGGTAGTGAGCACGAAGTAGTCGCGATCACGCAGGAGGTCGAGAAGCTGCTGGTAGACGCGTCCGGGTATGGGCTCGTAGCGGTTGCATATGACGTAACGGCTCCAGAAGGCCCAGTGCTCCTCCGGGGTATCGTAGGGGTAGAACCCGCCGGAGTACATGTCCGAAAAGCCGTAACGTGCGGCGAAATCGCCGAAGAGGCGAGAGAAGCGCGGTCCCGAATACGTGTAGCCCGCGGCGGTGGAAAGGCCCGCGCCTGCGCCGACGACCACAGCGTCCGCCATAGCGAGCGCGTCGCGCAGCTTATCGACCTGTGTCGAGAAGTTTTGTGTAGATTGCCTGGTCAGACGGGAGAAAAACATCGAATACCACCTTGAGTTTGAAATCGTTACAAGCGAGGTGACGGCGAACGACGTCGACGGCAACGCGAGCGGCTGCGTCAGGCGGGTAGCCGAACACGCCCGTGGAGATGCAGCAGAAGGCAAGTGTGCGCAGGCCGCGCTCGGTTGCCTGCGCAAGGCAGCTCTCGTAGCAGCGGCGAAGCAGCAGCTCTTCGCGCGGCCCAGGGTTGTGTCCCGTCACGACGGGGCCCACGGTATGAAAGACGTAGCGGCTGGGCAGGTTGAATGCGGGCGTCACCTTGACCTGCCCTGTTGGCTCGGCATGGCCCTGGGCGCGCATCAGATTGGCGCAAGCAAGGCGCAGCTGCATGCCGGCGTAGGTGTGGATCGCGTTGTCGATGCAGCTGTGGCCAGGCACGAAGCAGCCGAGCATCTGGTCGTTGGCGGCGTTCACGATGGCATCAGATGCAAGCAGGGTGATGTCGCCGCGCCACAGGGCAATGCGGCCGTGATAGGCAAGCGTCGCCGCGTCTACCGCACCACCGCGCTCAATGAGGCGTTTCTGCAGGTAGGCGTCTTGTATGGCAAGCGTTTCGGGCGCCAACGGTTCGGGAGGCCGCACGTTCATGAGGGCGCGCAGCAGGTTCCGCTGGCTGTCGGCATCGGCGGGCACGGCAATGCTGTCGCCGTCTTCCCGCTCGGCCAAAAGCGCCCTTATGAGAAACTCGCGTCGCTCTGCTTGATTCATCGGTGATATCCCTACCTGAGCAGTTTGCCGCGCCCATGGCGCAGCTGATGCGCCATGGAACTGTGGCATGAGGAAAATTGAAGTTAAAATAGCAGCTAGGTATGTGTATCAGGCTGTTACGTTTTCAAAGTTGCCCGCTACTCAACATCTTTCCAGCACTGGGGGTCGGCGTCGTACATGTCGCCCGTATAGCCGTACGTCACGGCGGGGCAGGCGCGGCACCAGCCGAAGAGCTCGCACTTCGCACACTTCTTAAACTTGCCGAACTCGCGCTTTGCCTCCATTTCAGGCGAGAAGAACAGCTCCTCAAGGGTGCTCTCGGCCACGTTGCCCACCTTGCTCTCCATGCGGCGGCATGCGTAGACGTCGCCGCTGGGCAGCACGGTCATGTGACCCGTGCCGCAGTGGCAGCCGTCGTATATCATGCCGGGTTGGGCACCCTCGGGAATCTTGAAACGGCCCTGCTCCCAGCGCAGAAGGGTCCAAAGATGGTCCTTGAGCTGGAAGAATGTCTTGCAGCCGTGGGCCTGGTGGTAGTCCATGCGCTCCTGTGCCGCCAGCAGCACCTCACGGTATTCGAGCGGCTCCATGTGGAACTCGTCGCGCGCCTGGCCGGAGGTGGGGCAGTAGCGGCCAAAGGCGAACACGTCCACGTTGAGGCTCGCTACCAGGTCGATGAGCTGCGGAAGCTCATGGGCGTTCCGGCTGGAGACCGTGTTCATGACGGCGACCCAGATGCCCGCATGCTGGAGGCATTTGATGGCACGCAGGGTCTGGGCGAACGAGCCCGGCTTGCGGAAGTAGTCATGCGTGGCTTCCAGGCCGTCGAGCGAGAGCTGGTACTTGCGGCACCCGAGCGCCTTCATGCGCATGCAGACCTCGTCGGTGAGGTGGAACGGGTTTCCCATGACGCACCACATGAGTCCGCGCTCATGGAGCAGTTCCGCAAGCCGCCAGAAGTCGGGGTGCAGGATGGGGTCGCCGCCGGTCACGTAGAAGTACGGTTGGCGGCCGATGTTCTTGCACAGCGTCTCCGCCTGGTCGACGACTTCGACCATCTGCTCCCACGGCATGCGTTTGAAGCCCGCGCACTCGCCCTCGGCAAAGATGTAGCAGTGCTTGCAGCGCTGGTCGCACTCGTCGGTGATATGCCATTGGAACGCGAACGCTGGGGCGTAGTTGCTTGTCGCGGTGGTCACGGTTTGCTCCCTTGGATGCAGACGATGGAAAGAAGTGCTGGTCAGAGTGTCGATAGAGACCATGTCGGCTAAGGTACGGGCAAGAGGCGCCAACCCGGCTTGCTTAGAGGCGCTCGACGGCGCTGACGGCGCATGCTTGCGCGCATGCGCCGCAGTGCAGGCAGTGTTCGGGCTCAATGCGGTAGACGTCGCCTGCGACGATGCACCTCTGCGGGCAATGCGCCAGGCATGCCCCGCAGCCGACACAGGTTTCCGTGTTGATGCGGTAGCCTTTTGCGCACTCAAGCTCCGCTTTGCCGCTGAGTGAGAAAATCGCTCGCTCAATGGGGCGCACTCCCAGGTTGAAGTAGTCGAGCACGATGTCTTGCACCTTGAAGACGATGCCGATGTTGCGCGTGTCGCCGGGGTAGACGTTTGCGAGGTAGGGTTGCTCGGCAAAGATTGTGTCGATCCACATATCCTGCTCGGCGTCGGCTGCGGGCTTGGCAACGCCGCTCATGCGAATCATCTCGTTGAAGCGCGTGTGCACCATGGTCTGAATGCGGCCGTCGGACATGAGCTGCCGGGTCATTTCCTTGCCGCGCGCAGTAAAGAAATACACGGCGTCGGGCTCGTAATGGACGGCGCTCACGCAGCGAATCTGCGGGGATCCGTCGGCGTCAACGGTGGCCATGGCCAGCGTGCCAGCCAGCTTCATCTTCTGCAAGCAAGTTTGTGCATCCATTACGAGCCCTTTCGTTGATGAGAGACTACTGAGCGTCGGCCGCGCCGCACGCGGTGCCGCAGGCAGGCGCGGGGTCAGCCGAGCCGCAGGCAGGGGCAGGGGAAGCCTTGGGGTCGGCCGAGCCGCAGGCGGGGGCGGGATCGGCGCTGCCACAAGCCGTACCACATGCAGGGGCGGGGGTGGCCTTGGGGTCAGCTGAGCCGCAGGCGGGGGTAGGGGCGGCCTTGGGGTCGGCTGAGCCGCAGGCTGTGCCGCAGGCGGGCGCGGGGTCGGTGGTACCGCATGCGGCGAAGGCCGCGACCTTCTCGAGGTTCTCGGACATGATGGTTCCTCTCAACGGGACGCGCCCGGTGGGGCCGCGTCGATTTTTGCGCGCGTTTTCGCGCAAAACCATCTTCTAAAATCGCGCGTCCATGCAAAAGAAGGCACTAATCTATTAGTAGCGGAAAGAAACCCACAGGCTATGCCTGTGGTGGGTGGGTGGTTCCACC
>UQBS01000096.1 GCA_900539345.1 uncultured Coriobacteriaceae bacterium
AGTGGAGAGGTCGTGCAGAAAGTCATGCGTCGTTGCAAGTGTTCGCGTCATATGAGGAAGACAACGAACAAGTAGTCCCTCGCTGCGGCCCCCCACGTCGGTGTTAGAAAACCGGCTCGGGAGGGGCCGTCGAGGACTTTTTCACCGTCTTTCCGGGGTCGCGCTGGCAGCAAACCGCGTTTCGGAGTAGTCCCGAGGCCCCCGTTGGCAACGAAACGAGTTTCGGAGTAATGATTTCCGAACAAGAGCGCCGCCCGGCCCGGTGAAGCGGGGAAATCTGTTGTTAAAACAACAGATTAGGTGGCAAACTTCCCTTCTGAGGCCTCAGATTCTCCTGGAAAAGGGTCCTGAGGCGCACGAGAAACGTTTCGACTACTCCGAAACTCATTTGTCTGCCCATAGGCTCGTGAAAACTGCACCGAAACTCATTTCGCTGTCAAACGGCCTCCGCCGACCACGGCAGAAACACATCGGTCCTCATCGGACCCGGACCGAGCCACGCATATAGTGCAAAAAGCTCAGGCACCGCGACCTATTGCATCATTGGACCCAGGCGCTTGAGCTTGAGTTGGCCAAAGGTCACGGGTGGTTCTATTGCGGCAAGGCGAACCCACGAGCCTTCTTGGACTTGCGTAATACTGTACGTTCATGCTGAATATTTGATATTATTCAGCATGAACGTACGTAAACACAGGGAGGTTCCCTTGACGCTGACCAAAATCGCGAGAGAACACGGCGGCTACGTTTCCACCTCGCAAGCAACAGCCGCAGGCATCCCAAGGAGAAAGCTCACCGAGGCCGTTTCCAGGGGTGACCTCGTTCAAGTCGCGCGCGGACTTTACGCGTTGCCCGACACTTGGGAAGATCCTTACCTCATCGCGCAGCATAGATTTGCCCGCGGCACATTCTCAGACGACACGGCCCTGTTCCTGCATGGACTAACCGACCGAGCCCCTTTCTCCCTCACCATGACGTTTCCAAGAGGCTATAACGCCACTCCCGCGAGGGAGACAGGCATCACATGTCGCACGTGTGCCGATGACGTGCTCACGCTCGGCCTTATTGAACTCGTGACACCGCATGGCAATACAGTCGCGTGTTACAACATTGAGCGAACCCTTTGCGACATACTCAGAGGACAAGGAACAATTGACGCTCAAGTTGTCACACCCGTGATGCAAGCTTACACACGGAGCACCGCCCGCGACATCCCCAAGCTCATCGATTACGCAAGAGAACTCGGAGTCGAGAGGAAAGTCCGCAATTACCTGGAGGTGCTGTTGTGAAAACAAGAAACGCGACGCAACTCAAAGCGCGCATCAACGCAATGGCAAAGGAAGCCGGCATACCCGCACAGGCCATGATGCAGAGCTATCTGCTGGAAAGGCTCCTCGAACGCCTCTCCAATTCGCCATGGCGCAATAACGTCGTCATCAAGGGCGGCGTCCTCATCTCATCGCTTGTCGGCGTAAGCTCCAGAACCACCATGGACCTCGACACCACTGTGAGGGGCTTCGACCTCACCCATGAGTCGGCAGAAAGAGCATTCAGGGAAAATCATCTCTGTTCAAGCAGACGACGACTGGGAGTTTGAGTTCGACAGAACCGAAGACATCCGCGAGACAGACGATTACCCTGGCATCCGCGTACATATCAAGGCCATCTATGCGCCTATGGCACTCCCGCTGACGGTCGACATTACAACTGGTGACAAGATTACGCCAGATGCAGTGGAATACAGGTATCCTTTACTTTTCGGCGAGGGTGAGATCGGCTTGATGGCATATCCCATCGAGACGGTGCTCGCGGAAAACTGGAAACCATTGTCTCCCGCGGCGTAGCCAACACCCGCCCTCGTGACTTCTACGACATCCATGTCCTGATGAGTACAAAGTGTGACTGCATCGATATGGATGTCCTACGAGATGCCCTGGAATCGACCTGCGAAAAGAGAGGCAGTTGGGCAACCATCATCCACTGGGCCAACATCCTTGATGGCGTCGCCAGCGACGCAACCATGCTGGCGCAGTGGGCGAAATACGCGAGAAAGAATCCGTATGCCGCAGGCGTATCGCTTCGGGAGTGTTGCGCGACCGCAAAGGACGTTCTTTCGAAAGTCGTCGTTCGCATGGACTGACATTTCTGGGAAGGACATCGGCCGTCATGTTCACGCTCGATAAACACGGTGGTTTTCTTAGCCAAAGTGGAATTAGCCTGATTCATCTTTGGCTAATATCACTTTGGTTCATGGTGAACCGCAAGATGGTCGGAAAGTATACGGCCGTTGCACACGCCTCCCACGCCAACCCAAAATGCAAGACTACAACCCCTCACTCGCCCAGGCACCCACGTTGTGCGTAAGGCAGTCGAAAGCCATTGAGACCTCCCTGTTGGGGAACCCTAGGTCATAGATCATGCCCATGTCCTGGCCCCAAACCCCTTTGATGGTGAGGTAGCCTGTTTGGAAGAGCACTGCCGGCATGGAGGGGTTGGCCGGTTCGAAAGTGCCCAGGTCGCCGTCTTGTCGACGTATGTGAGACCCATCGCACGGACTCGCTCAAAATCGTACGTGTCCGTCGCAATCCGCTCGACTCCCATAGCTTCCTCCGGTATCCCGCTCAACCGCACGCAACCATGTACCAGCATGAAAGATACCATGAATGAGAGGGGCGAGTTAACCGGCGCAGTCCGCGAACAACCGAGCGCACATCCGGGCCATACCTGAGGGGCACGATGCGATGGGCTGGCTGGGGCGATGCCGCCGTGAGCTTGCATCCCCGCCCCCTACAGCTTCAGCGCGCCCTTCTTGCAGGCCTTCGCGCACTCGAGGCACAGGATGCACTCGGTGGCGTTGCGGCGGGAGCGGGAGTCGTCGTGGACGTCGACGTCCATAGGGCAGGCGCGCAGGCAGGCCCCGCAGCCCACGCACTTGTCGTGGTCGCAGGTGACGCGCATGAGGCTGGCGTGGGCCGCCGGCTTCATGAGCAGGCCGACCGGGCAGACGTACTTGCAGAAGGCCCGGTTGTCGCGCAGCAGCGCGGCGAGCGCGATCCCGACGGCGTAGTAAGCGGCATTGCCCACGATGAAGGCGATGAACATCGCTCGTTCATCAAGCAGGTCAAACGCCATACCCGCGACGACGAAGGCGAGCGAGGCAACCAGCACGGCATAGCGGATTCGCCCGAGCTTGGGCTTGCGGCCGGGGCTCTTCTTCCAAGGAAGAAGCTCAAGAAAGGCGGCCGTCCAGCACGCGTACCCGCACCAGCCGCGCCCGAACAGCGCCGGCCCCGCAATCTTGGCGACGAGATAGTGGATCGTCGCGCCCTCGAACACGCCGAGGAACAGGTAGTACCAGAAGCCTTCGATCTGCATGTTCTCGCCCTGGACAAACCCCAGGTAGACGAGCACGTACAGGCCGACCGCAAACATGACAAAGCGACGAGCGTGCTTCCAGCCGCGCGTGAAGAGAATGAGGCCCACCCCCAGGCAGGAGCCGATGTAGGAGAAGTTGAAGAGGTAGAACGGGTTGCCCAGCCCAAGCCACAGCGCGACGGCGACGGCCTCGAACACCGCCCAGATGACGAAGGCGGGCAGGTAGTTGGGCTTCTTGCTTCCATGCATCGACGGCTCCTCGCAGCTGGCACAATCAGACGCCCGAAGTTTAGCAGCCGTTCGTGCAGGGGCGGTAAAGGGAGCATCGGGCGAAGGTAAAGTCGGTAGCATGCGACAAGCTTGAACTTGCAAGCATGATAGACGGTCGCCAGACTCCGAGAAGCCCCGACATTGTCACCGTAAAGCAGTCAATAGGAGAGACCCATCATGCCCGCGTATATCGACCCCACCACCTCGACCGTTTTCCTCGTCGTTTCAATCGTGCTTGCCGCGTGTGTCGTCGTGGCCTGATGCCTGTGGATTACGCTCATGGTCGATTCGGCCGTGGCCAAGGGATGCACATGGGACAAGGGGTGGTTGTGGTTCATCGGGCTTTTCCTCACGCCTCTCGCCCTTGGCCTTGCCGTCATCGGCATGCCCGACCGCCGCGACCTCTCCTAAAGGGGCAATGAACGCTACCAACAGAACTCGAGGGCGAGCCACAGGTTGAAAAATCCAACGGCATGACGCCCATCGCCTCCGAAAAACGCTGCATATCTCAACCCGTGGCTCGCCGGCCAGACTCAGACGATCCCTTTGGTCGCAAGAACCACCTCAACTGACCGATTGCCCGCGCAACAAGCGCCCCAATGCACGCATGGCCCACCACGACGCCCCCGCCCAACGCAAAACGCCCCACGTGCAGGTCGTCAAGGGTCTCGTCGCCCCTGGGGGATGCACGGGCTTGGCCCAAAAACGGCCTATCGGGCCGCCCCGGTCTTGCCTGCCTGCCGCGGGCGTCGCGCCGGTACTCGTCGTCGTGAACAGGATCCGCAGCCAAGAAGGCCCCGCCGCACATCGACGACGGCGCCCCGAGCCGTGCCCCGCCCCGCAACCGCCCCGGGCCCGCCGGGCCCTCCGCCGGCCCAAGGCGGGCATCTGGGGGCATTCCAGCCCGCCTGACGTCAAACCCCCAGCTAGACCTGTCCATCCCCCGGCCGTGGTGAGGCCTCACCACCCCGGGGCCAAAGCCGTCCCCCCGCGAGGTTTCACCATCGGCGGGGCATGCGGGCGCGGCCGGGCCGGGGCATTCTTCGAACCGTCACGAGGGGCGGCGGGCGCCGATGCGCCTGGGGCCCGCGCAGGGAAGCGCGGACGCAGCGCCGGGGGCACGGGTGCCCCGTGCGGGCGCCGCCCGCCCCTCGTTTTCATCAGGATGCGGCCCGCAAGCCTATATATGCAGGGCGGGCCGCGCACAGCGAAAGGGGAACGACAATGGAGAACGTCATCAACCGCAGGTCCCTCGTCAAGGGCGCAGCGCTCGCCTCCGCGGGCCTGGCCGCCGCCGCGCTGGCCTGCCGCCAGCCCAAGGCGGCGCTGGCCGCCGACGAGGTCGCCTTCGACGAGGAGTGCGACGTCCTGGTCGTCGGCTCGGGCTACTCGGGGCTGGCCGCCGCCTACGAGGCCGCCATGGCCGGCGCCGACGTCAAGGTCGTCGAGAAGCTCGCCGTCGTCGGCGGCAACTCCCTGGTGGCCGACGGCGACTTCGCCGTGTGCGGGTCTGCCGGCCAGAAGGCCAAGGGCATCGAGGACACCGTCGAGAAGTACGTCCACGACATGCAGGTGGCGGGCCTGTTCCTCAACGACGTCGAGAAGTGCCGCGTCATCGCCGAGAGGTCCAACGAGACCTGGGAGTGGACGCGCGACGTGCTGGGCACCGAGTGGCAGACGGACGAGGAGACCGGCGAGGCAAAGCCGATCCCCTACGGCGGCCACTCCGTCATGCGCACCCTGCACCCCGTGAGCGCCCACGGCGCCTCCATCGTGCTGCCCCTGCAGGAGAGGCTCTCCGAGATGGGCGTCGAGGTCCAGACCGAGACCATGCTCGCCAACCTCGTGAAGGACGCCTCCGGCCGCGTCGTCGGCGCGGAGCTGTGCGTGGGCGCCACCGACAACGACGTGACCACCGGCGAGCCCCTCTACGTCAAGGCCCGCCGCGGCGTCGTCCTGGCCTCCGGCGGCTTCGGCCGCGACGTCGAGTGGCGCAAGCAGCACGACCCGCGCCTGGACGGGTCCGTCGACTGCACCAACGCCGCCGGCGCC
>UQBS01000097.1 GCA_900539345.1 uncultured Coriobacteriaceae bacterium
GGCATCGGGGGCAACCGCCCGCGTCGTCTCTCCGGAATAAATCAGCGCTTCCTTAAGTTCATGTAAGTATTCGCACGCAACCTGGGGGCGCGCTGAAAGCCTGTGCGTATAATATAGCGCATACATATCTTGATGTTCACTGGGGCAGCACCTGGAGTGTGTCCTGGCGGCTCAAGGGGTTGAATACGTCTTTCTCTACGAAGTGGCGAAGCCCTACGCGGGTGCCCATGGACGCTAGCGTGGCTTCTTTCGCGTTTCGTATGACCCGAAAGGAGCCCGGCATGTCCCACTGGTATGCCATTCAGGTTACCTCCGGCAAGGAGGAATCGACCTGCCGCCTCATGCGTCGCCTGGTGCCTTCGGCGGTGCTCGAGGAGGTCTTTACCCCCCGATACGAGACGCAGAAGAAGTACCAAGGCGAGTGGCGCATGTGCCAGAGCATCCTGTTTCCCGGTTATGTGGTAGCGGTCACGCCAGACGTCGACGAGCTGCGCCTGCGACTGCGCGGCGTGCCGAAGTTCACGAGGGTTCTCGCCATGGGAGAGACGTACCTGCCCCTTGACGAACGCGACCGTGCATGGATCGAGTCGCTCACCCGCAAGGGCGCGCGCACTGTTGAGATGTCCACGGCCGTGATGGAAGGCGACCACGTAGTGGTGACCGGCGGGCCCCTCAAGGGCCACGAGGGGTGGATTTGCGCGGTCAACCGCCAAAAGAGCCTCGCCTTCCTCGAGATCGAGATGTTCGGACGAAAACTCAAAACAAAGGTCGGCCTGGCAATTTTGAGCAGGCAGTCAGTGGAAGAGGACGCAGCGTGCAAGTAAGTGCGGGTGCAGGAGAAGTGAGTATCGGGACTAGTGCGGGGGCGCAGATATGTCTGTAGCCCTAAGTGCAGTTATGGATTGCGAAGGGGCGACACCGCGCGACAAACGCACTGGCGCGGTGCTCGACTTCGGCACCCGCGCAGCAGCCATTGCCGAGGACCCCGAGGTAACGCAGGCTGCCAAGGAGCTCCGCGAGGGCCGCCTGGCCTATCGCGTGCTCAAGCGTGGCTTTGACGTCGTGTTCAGTGCGGCCGTGCTGGCGTGTCTGTCGCCCCTCCTGCTCCTGCTTGCCCTGGCAATCAAAATCGATGACCCCTCTGGTTCTATTCTATTCAAGCAGGAGCGCGTTGGCAGGGATGGCGAGCGGTTCCTCATGTACAAGTTCCGCTCCATGGTTCCTGATGCCGAAGCGCGTTTGCATGATATTAAGAAACTCAATGAGAAGACGGGCCCTGTCTTCAAGATGAAAGACGATCCCCGTGTTACTCGCGTAGGCCGCATCATGCGCAAGTTCTCTGTAGACGAGCTGCCTCAGTTTATCAATGTGCTTACGGGTGACATGTCTGTTGTTGGGCCCAGGCCGGCCCTTCCTAGTGAGACTGCCGAGTATGGACCTCGCGAGCATCAGCGCCTGCTCGTTCGCCCTGGGCTCACCTGCTATTGGCAAACGTGTAAGCACCGCGACACCATCACTTTTGACGAGTGGGTGGACATGGACCTTGCCTATATCAAGGACTGCTCGGTCGCCCTCGATCTGAAGCTCGTTGCAAAGACCGTAGTTGTTGTCCTTACGGCACAGGGGAGCTGATGGAGTTGGTTCAGGATACGAATTTCCCCGCGCGCCTTCGTCGTGTTGACGTTATTGGTGTTCCCATCACGGCGACCAACATGGATGACTTTCTTAAGCTAATTGACGAAGAGCTTGATGCTATGCGCGGTGAGTACGTGTGCGTGTCAAACGCGCATGCATGTGTTATGGCGCATGATGACCCTGCCTATTGGGCATGCCAGGCTGAGTCGATTGCCTCTATACCCGATGGCAAGCCTCTCTCCGTTGTGGGGTGCAAAGAAGTGCCAACGATGGGCCGCGTAACGGGGCCCGATTTGATGAGAGAAATTTTCGCAATATCGGCGGAACGCGGTTGGACACATTATTTTTACGGTAACGAGCAGAAGAACCTCGACGCTTTGCGCGAGGCTCTTCTGCGTGATTATCCAGGTCTTTCTATCTGCGGAATGGAGCCATCGGTATTTCGGCCGCTCTCCGAGGATGAAAAGACCGAGCTGTGTGCCCGCATTGACTCTGCGGGCGCTGATTTTTGTTGGGTAGCCCTTGGCGCACCGCGCCAGGAAGTGCTTATGCATGAGCTTAAGGGCCGCACGCGTTCGCTCATGGTAGGTGTGGGCGGGGCATTTAACGTGTTGGCGGGTATTGTCCCCGAGGCACCCCAATGGATGCAAAACGCGAGCCTCGAGTGGCTCTACCGACTCATTCAGGAACCAGGCCGTTTGTTTAAAAGGTACGCGGTTACCAACACAAAATTCATTTGGTATCAACTTACGAAGGCCAAGCGCAAGGAAGGCAGATAAATGAGCAACAGCACAACGTTCACCGGCAAGACCCTCATGATCACGGGCGGCACGGGCAGCTTCGGCAACACCGTGCTCAAGCACTTCGTGAACACCGACCTGGCCGAGATCCGCATCTTCTCCCGCGACGAGAAGAAGCAGGACGACATGCGCCACCGCCTGCAGGAGCGCAGCCCCGAGCTCGCCTCCAAGGTGCGCTTCTTCATCGGCGACGTGCGCGACGCCCAGTCCGTGCGCGACGCCATGCACGGCGTGGACTACATCTTCCACGCCGCGGCGCTCAAGCAGGTGCCGTCCTGCGAGTTCTTCCCCATGGAGGCCGTGCGCACAAACGTCCTGGGCACCGACAACGTCCTGCACGCCGCCATCGCCGAGGGCGTGGAGCGCGTGGTGTGCCTCTCGACCGACAAGGCCGCCTACCCCATCAACGCCATGGGCAAGTCCAAGGCCATGATGGAGTCCATCATCTACGCCAACGCCCGCACGGGCGCGGGCCGCACCACCATCTGCTGCACCCGCTACGGCAACGTCATGTGCTCGCGCGGCAGCGTGATCCCGCTCTTCATCGACCGCATCCGCAGGGGCGAGCCGCTCACGGTGACCGACCCCTCCATGACGCGCTTCCTCATGAACCTCGACGAGGCCGTCGACCTCGTCCAGTTCGCCTTCGAGCACGCCCGCCCCGGCGACCTCTTCATCCAGAAGGCCCCCGCCTCCACCATCGGCGACCTCGCCGAGGCCGTCCAGGAGGTCTTCGGGCACACGGGCACCCAGGTCATCGGCACCCGCCACGGCGAGAAGCTCTACGAGACGCTCATGACCTGCGAGGAGCGCCTGCGCGCCGAGGACATGGGCGGCTACTACCGCGTGAGCTGCGACAGCCGCGACCTCAACTACGACAAGTTCGTGGTGGACGGCGACGTCAGGACCATGGCCGACGAGGCCTACACCTCCCACAACACCGAGCGCCTCGACGTAGCCGGCACGGTCGCCAAGATCAAGACCGCCGAGTACGTGCAGCTGGCGCTCGAGGGTCGCGAGCACGAGGCGGTGCAATAATGGACATCCTGGTCACCGGCGCCAAGGGCATGGTGGGCACGGCCCTGTGCCGTGCGCTGAGGAACATAAGCCAGGGCAAGGACCGCACGCGCCCGAGCCTTCAGGTGGGCGAGGTCTTCGAGTACGACATGCAGTCCACCCCCGCCGAGCTCGCCGAGTGGTGCTCCAGGGCGGACTTCGTGTTCAACCTCGCGGGCGTCAACCGCCCCAAGGACCCGGCCGACTTCATGGCTGGCAACTTCGGCTTCGCCTCGCAGCTGCTCGACGCCCTCAGGGCGGCGGGCAACGCGTGCCCCGTCATGCTCGCCTCCTCGGTGCAGGCCACGCTCGCCGGCCGCTTCGGCGACTCAGAGTACGGCCGCTCCAAGCTCGCGGGCGAGGAGCTGTTCTTCGGGTACGGCGAGCAGACGGGCGCCAAGGTGGCCGTCTACCGCTTCCCCAACCTCATGGGCCACTCCCGCCCCAACTACAACTCGGCCGTCTCCACCTTCTGCTGGGCGGTCGCCAACGACCAGCCCTACACGGTGAACGACTCTTCCGTCGAGCTCGAGCTCCTCTACATCGACGACCTGGTGCAGGGCATGCTCGACCTCCTCGAGGGCAAGGAGCAGCGCTGCCGCTTCGAGGGCGTCGAGGCCGTCGCCGACCCCGAGGGGCGCTACTGCCACGTGCCCGCCGTCCACAGGGTGACGCTCGGGGAGATCGTCTCCCTGCTCCAGGGGTTCAAGGCCCAGCCCGAGACGCTCCTGATGCCCGAGATGCCCGAGGGCTCCTTCGCCAAGAAGCTCTTCTCGCTGTACCTCACGTACCTGCCCGAGGAGGGGTTCAGGCACCCCTTCAAGATGAACTGCGACGCCTGCGGCTCCTTCACCGAGCTCGTGCACACGCGCGGCTGCGGGCAGGTCTCCGTTAACGTCGCCAGGCCGGGCGTCACCAAGGGCAACCACTGGCACGCCAGCAAGTGGGAGCAGTTCATCGTGGTGGCCGGCCGCGGCCTCATCCGCGAGCGCAACCTCTCGACGGGCGAGGTCGTGGAGTTCGAGGTCTCGGGCGACAGGATCGAGTCTGTGTACATGGTCCCCTGCTGGACGCACTCCATCACCAACCTCTCCGACACCGAGGACCTCGTGACCGTCATGACGTGCAACGAGGCGTTCGACCCGGAGAAGCCCGACACCTACTTCGAGGAGGTCTAGCCCAAATGGCTGGAGACTACACCGACATTCATTTTGCTGACGACGGCCGCCTGAAGCTGCTCATCATCGTGGGCACGCGCCCCGAGGTCATCAGGCTCTCGGAGGTCATCAAGAAGTGCCGCAGGCACTTCGACTGCCTGCTGGCGCACACCGGGCAGAACTACGACTACACCTTGAACGGCATCTTCTTCCGCGACCTGGAGCTGGCCGACCCCGACGTGTACCTGGACGCCGTGGGCGCCGACCTGGGCGAGACGGTGGGCAACATCATCGCCGCGAGCTACAAGCTGATGGTTGCCGTGAGGCCCGACGCCCTGCTCATCCTGGGCGACACGAACTCGTGCCTCTCGGCCATCGCGGCCAAGCGCCTGCACATCCCCATCTTCCACATGGAGGCCGGCAACCGCTGCAAGGACGAGTGCC
>UQBS01000098.1 GCA_900539345.1 uncultured Coriobacteriaceae bacterium
GAAGACTCAGCGAAAGGCCCTGGGCGGGGAGAACGAGTTGTTCAGTGTTGCCCTAATCTTGCTGGGTTACATTTCGAGGACTCCTCCGCTGCCAAACAGGGGGTCTTAGGAGAAGGGTGCAGAGAAGCAGACGGGATGCGAGTGGTGCCTACTCGGCGTCCTCGAGCAACGTGTGCACGCCGATACGGCCAAAGCAAAGCGACGGGCAGTTGCAGCCGCCCACGATGTGGATGCGGGCGTCACCGGAAAACTGGAACGCCGCAATCTCGCCGACGCCGATGATGCCGGGGATGACCTGGCCCTTGACGTCGATGATGCGGCCCTGGGGGTCGATCTTGCAGCCGCCCTTGGAGGTGGCCACCGAGATGTTGAGCTCCATGGCGTAGAACGGGGCGGTCTCGATCTTCTGCTCAAAGCTCGTGCGGCCAAACTGGTCGGGGCCCTCGGTGCCGCAGTAGCTGTTGAAGTCCTCCACGGTGGCCATGAAGGTGTCCACCGGCACGCCCATCTGCTCGGCCAGCTCCTCAAGGGTATCGGCCTTGTGGACGGTGGAGACACCCTTCTCCATGGCCTTGTCGAAGAGCGGCGCGCCGTAGGTCTGGCAGCCGGTCTTGTGGTAGGTCTCGTCGTCAAAGACCACGAGGGTCACCATCTCGGGCTGGTCGACGAACTTCTTGTTGTCGCCGTAGAACTCGTCGAAGAGGGTTTCGTTCATGTAGCGCTCGCCGTTGAGGTTGACCTCGATGACGCCCTCGTTGGCCCAGACCCACTGAATCATGTTGCCGTTGCCGGGTTCGTCGTCGCCCAGGTAGAGGGCACCGCCGCCGTAGTTGGGCGGAGCGGGGTACATGTAGGCGTCGATGTCCTCGAGCATCTGGAAACCGTCGCCCTTGACGTCGACCGGGGCCACCGAAACCATCATGCGGCACTTCTCGCCGATCTCGCGCATGATGGGGGTGTAGCGGGCCCATGCGTCGAAACCCCCACCCAGGCCACCCGGGTTGAAGATGATGCCTTTGGTAGCTTCGACGGTAAAGGAGGCACTGCCGTCCTTGGGGGCAAAGGAGGCGCCCACCACGCGGCCGTCCTCGTTGCGGAAGAGCCTGGTGGCGCAGGTGTCGAAGACGACCTCGATGCCACACTCGTCAAGGATGCAATCCTCAAGGCCCTTCATCCAGCCGTAGCCGCCCTGGCCCAGCGGGTTGGAACAGTAGTCGCGGGGCACCGAGTGGGAGTTGGAGCCAGCCTCGACGGCGGCGTCGTAGACACGCGGCGAGATATCGACGCCCACACGGTCCACAAGCCAGTCGATGGACTCTCCGCTGATCTCGGCCACCGCGCGGATGATGTCGGGGTCGCCCATCTCGCCGCCGCAACGCATGACGTCTTTCACAAAGAGGTCCACGCTGTCTTCGATGCCCTCGTCTTCCTGCAGGTAGGTGCCGGCGCCGCAGATCCAGCCGCCGCTGCGGGTGCAGGAGTTCTCGGTGATGCTGGGGGCGGCGGTGACCACCAGCACGTCGGCGCCCTCGTCGTAGGCTTCCACGGCCGCAGCCGCGCCGCCGATGCCGGTGCCGATGACCAGAATCTCGCAGCTGCGGTCCCAGGCCTCGGGAACGCTTGCCTCGTAGCGCGGCGCGACGTCGGCCAGGGCCGGCTTCGCGGCCACGGCCACACCGGCGGCGGTGGCCGCGGCGGCACCGGCCACGAGGGACCTGCGGGTAATGCTCTGCTCGTTCATGGTGTTGCCTCCTTTGTCTTGTGAGGTCGGAACGGTCGGAACGCCCGTCCCGCCACATCGATTGACGACGGAAGTCAGTATGGAGAAGCCATGTGGCATACAAAAAATTCAGATTTGGGACGCAAAAGCGTCGCTCTGTCATGGTGTTATGCCTATTCGACATGGCTAGATGCCCAAATAAACTAGGGGATACCCGTCTTTGAAAAGGTCTTGGAGCGTGCCTGCGCTATTATTAGGCATAGGGGGACAGCGTCGCTAAACAGGGAGGGTTCTGTGCAGCTCGACGTCTTGCGCGAATACATAGTGCTCTGCAAGCACCTTAATTTCAGTCATGCGGCTCAGGAGCTGCACATCACCCAGCCCGTGCTGAGCAAGCATATCGCAGCACTGGAGGATGAGCTGCGCTTCAAGCTTGCCGAACGCGGTCGCACATTGCGGCTCACACCTGCGGGGGAGAGTTTTTTGCTGTGCGCCCAATCTACGGTCACGGCTTTTGACGAGGGGGTGGCTGCAGCGCATGCGTGCCTCGAGACCGATCGGGCGGCACATCTCCTGTGGTTTGACCGACCCCTGTATGCCGGCTTTTTAGAGAAATCCGGTGACATTCCCTACACCATCGTAGACTCCGACGGCAACGACTCTTTTTTCTCTCTGCTTGACGCCGGGCGTGTGGACGTAGTGGCCTGCGAGGACTACTCCGGTGTGCCCGCTCTTATGGAACGGGCCCGGGAGGGTGGCTATCGGCTGCTGCACGTGGGAACCGAGCGTCTCTCGATCGCCGTGGCGCGCACGCACCTGCTCGCGTCAAAGGAGCGCCTGGAGCGCACGGACCTCTACCATTGCAAGGTGCTCGTGAATGCCAGCATCGCCAGCGAGCAGTGGCAGCTTTCGCTTGCAGCGTTTTTGGGAGAGGACCTGAACCTGCGGTTCCTCATGAATCCGACGGCCAGCGAAGGGGCGAACCAGCGTCGCATGGAGCTAGGCGACGCCGTGTACGTCTATACGTCCGAAAACATCCACCGCTACCTGGGCAACCGGAAGGATGTGGTGGTCTTCGACGAGCTGGACGGCCTACCGATTGAGATGGGTGTGGGCGTGACGTACCGCGTCAACGAGTCCAACGCCAATGTTTTGGCGTTCATGGAGCGGCTGGAGCAGTGGGCGCAGGAGTGAGGGGCAACCCACGCCCCCCAACTATTCCGTATGGGCATGCCGCCCCTCTAAATCGGCATTTCTAGTATGGCTTTGGAAATCGGTACTTTTAGCGCAGGGCCTCGCAGCGTGCGGGGACCTGCGTTTTTTGATTCCCTGTTTGGAGAGGAGCACCTTATGAGGAAGAGTGTTGTTGTGACCGTTGTCGCCTGCGCATTGGTCGGCTGCCTGAACTCGGCGGCTGCGTTTGCCGCAGAAGGCGGCACGACGTGGTCGATGGATTCCAGTTGCGGCGCGTGCCACACCAAGGAGGCGGCCACACAGGAGGCGGCCATTGAGGAAAAGGCTGGACCTGCCGAGGCCAAAGACGGAGCCATCGCTACTGATGAGACTGTCGACGACACTACGCCGCTGGCGGCAGCCCACGCCGCGCTTTCCTGCACGAGCTGCCACTCCGATGCGAAAGCCCTCGAGAAGGTGCACGACGGCGCAACGGCCGACGATCGCATGCCCAAGCGCTTGCGTAAGGCAAAAATCAGCACGGAGCTGTGCATCTCATGCCACGGGAGTTACGAGGAACTTGCGGCGGCCACCCAAGAGGAGCAGGCTCTTACCGACGGCGTTGGCAGGACGGTGAACCCCCACGACCTGCCGGCGGTGGAGGAACACGAGAAGATCGACTGCCTCGACTGCCATTCCATGCACAAAGAGCAATCGTCAACGACAGCAGCCATGAACACCTGCACTGGGTGCCACCACACCGGCACATTCGAATGCGGTACATGCCACTAAGCCGATATTGACCGCGAGACTTTCTCGTGCATCAAAAAGGCCCCAGCCTGACGGGAGATTTTCCATCAGGCTGGGGTCTTTGGCACTTCCTGCCCCTCTGCGCCCTAGACTCGCTCTCACCGCTCGTTTCGTCGGTCGATGAACGCCTTCGCAAACTTTTGGGCGTCGGGGCAGGCAGGGTCATTGCGCCAAAGCAAGATGTCGGGCATGCGAAGCGGCCTTCCGTCCAGTCGTTCCCAACAGGTGATCTCCTCTGGATTTAGTCGCTGGCGAACCCAATGGGTCGGCATGAGCGCAACCGATGCATCGTCGGCCAAGGCCATGCTCATCGCGCCTTCATCCCAGGCATACAGGGGGTTGAGCGGTATGGTCGACAGATCGAGGCCCGTTAGTCGCCTCACGCTTTCCTTCCAGCGCTCGAAGTTAAGCGGGGCGGTGGTAACGCACAGCTCATGGCCTTCGAGGTCGGAGCTGCCAAGCTCCCCGATACCAGAGAGCGTCGACGTGTTTGAGGCTGTGAAGCAATAGGGAATCTCACCAAGAACCTCGTAGCCCAGATTGTTTTGGCATGCGACGGTTTCGAGCCAATCGGTATCAAAATACTCTCCCACGAGCACGACATCAGCTTCGCCCTGGATAAGCTCACGGACTGGATCCCCATATTCCTGTACCACTTTGAACTGCGGCACCGCTATGTTTTTGAGAATCGAGAGCTCGCAAGGGAACAGAAGACGCTGCACGACGAATTTCACGCTGCAGGCGTCTTGTTCGATGATGCGCGCGCAGTCCCTCATCATCACGTCATAGGAGTGCAGCACGCTCTCGACTTTTCCTAAAAAAATTATGCCGAGCTTGGTAAGAGCGAGCCCCCCGTTGGGCGACTGTTTGAACAGGTCGGCACCCAACTCGGACTCGATGGCTTTGATATGGGCGCTGAGCGCGGCCGGGGACAGAAACAGATCCCGGGCAGACTCTCGAAGGGCGAGGGTTTTTGCCGTATGAACAAACTCGCGCATGTACTCGGTCTTCACCTTGCACGCCCCTTTGCTGCCGCGTGATCGAACGGCGTTTGCAAAAACCGAACACCCACCGTGCTTACAAACAGTCTCAACAAAGCAAGGAGGCGTCCAAAAAACTGAAATAAGAACTCAGTTAAACACTCCTACCATAGTAGCAGGACCAGCGCCCCCGTGCCTAGCCGTCCGGGGGCGCATGCTATACAGGAGGAGAGGAATATGGGGGAAGCGATAGGGCACAATGCCCCGACTCGTAGGTCGTTCGTGGCGGGAACCGCCCTGGCAGCCGTCGCCGCGGCAAGCTTAGCGAACAAGGGTGAAGTATTCGCCACGAATAAACTACCTCCGGCGTAGCCGGAGGTTTTTTCTTGCATAGACCCTGGCGG
>UQBS01000099.1 GCA_900539345.1 uncultured Coriobacteriaceae bacterium
CGCTCGCCAACAGCCCCTCGGGCGGCGCGGTGGCCACCATCGCGGTCCCCCTGTGCGGGGCCTGACGACTGCTTTCATTTCCTGCAGGTAGTTTGCTTGCGCTGCCGCCTGCGTCCTCGCTGGGGCCGCGGCGTTGCCTGTTTTTGCATTGGCCGACCAGGCGGGCGGCACCCCGCCTGACATGCCCTCGGATGGTGGGCAGGGCGGCCCTGGCGGCGAGCCTCCGCAGGGCGGTCAGCCTGAGGGTCAGCCGGGCGGTCCTGGTGGCGCCCACACGATGACCTTCGATTATACGGGTACGTACACAGCTGCTTTTACCGCCGACGGCCAGCAGGCCGATACCCAGGGCGAGTCGATTGAGGCCACCGAGACTGACCAGAATGCGGTTCTGGCCCAGAATGCTGGTACAGCGGTGCTGCAGGACTGCACGATTACGAAGCTCGGCGACAACAGCGATGGCGACCGTTGCAACTTCTACGGTGCCAACGAGCTTGCGACCGAGACGTATGACCGCAGCGCTTTCGACGAGTACTTCGGCACTTCCACGGCATGGACGATGGGCCAGGTGGAGTAATCCTCGATTAAGCCGTCTTTCCTGCTTTTCCACGCGTTCAGGGGCATGTTGCCGCCTCGGCTGCTCGGGAAATCGGTGCTTGGATCAGCCTGCCCGCCTACCCATCTCTGCTTACCTCCTGCTTGCCAGCGAAGCCTGCCGTCTCCCTTAGGGATGGCGGGCTTCTCTCGTTTCCAGCTCCAAAATTTCTTTCCCCGCATGTTGTCCTCACAACAGACGGCCAAATTATTGCCGTTTTACAATTTTTTAAAGCCGGCCCTCAAAGGCGGTCGGCCCAACCGGGGAGAGGAGACACTCATGCAGGTCAAGAAGACGAGATTCGCCGCCGTAGCAGGTACGTGCCTGGCGTGTATGCTGGCTTTTGCCGGCGTTGCTGCTGTTGCTTCGGGCGAGGAACAAAAGGCAGCCAATGATGGCCAAGCCCAGGAAGTTATTGCTGATGCTGCCTTCGAGTACGACCAGTACGGCGTGATTGACGCTTCCTATTGGGCCGACAAGTTCCCGCTTGAGTACAATTCCTATCTCATGACAGCCATGGACGTGCCGCTTGAGTACGGCGAGTATATCGCCGAGGGCAATGTCGACACCACTTCGGTTGGCACGGACCTTCTCGATGGCGACTATACCTCCACCAAGGTTAACTTCCTCGATGAAGACCAGTACCCCGAGATCAAGACCCTCGGCAAGGGCTACGGCTACGCGAAGTACTACACCGAGCCGGGAGGCCACGCCTACTCGCTGTGGGTTGTCGCAAACAACGGCCGTCTTGGCGATCTTTCCGAGTCCAAGGGCAAGGTTTCTTGCTATGCCTGCAAGACTCCTCAGGTGCATTTCGACGCCGCCAGCTACGAGGGCGAAGGCAGCTATTGGACCCAGCCTATCACCGAGTATAAGGACGCGTTCACTGAGAACGTCTCTTGCGTAAACTGCCATGAGAACGAGGACCCCACCACCAACGCGGTGCTTCGCGAGGATTGGATTCGCGCCATGGGCGACGATCTCGACGAGACCACGGTGGCCAACGCAGCCTGCGGCCAGTGCCATTGCGATTACTCCATGGCCCCCACGGTAGAGGGGGGCTCCGACGCTCCGTTCGAGTCCGGCGAGCCGGTTAGTCCCTACTATGGCGGTCTTGCCAGCATGAATGCCGAGGATGCGCTCGCCTTCTATGACGAGTACGGCTTCTCTGACTGGACCTACGCCTCCACCGGTGCGCAGATGCTCGCCGTGCGCCATGCCGAGTTCGAGTTCAACTATGGTGCCAACCCCAGCCCCATGGCCAAGATGGGCTATACCTGCGCCGACTGCCACATGGGCACGGTAACCGACGAGGAAACGGGCGTTGAGTACACCGACCACAACATCCAGAGCCCCCTCGACAAGCCTGAGCTTCTCGCCTCTTGCAACACGTGTCACACCGACCTGGCCAGCGAGGTTGCCTCCATCCAGGAAGACATCGACGGTCGTACCCATGAGCTGGGCTTGCGCGCCGAGCAGTTCATCTTCAACTTCGAGGACAAGGTCGCCATTCCCGATGCCGACGGCAACCTCGTCTTCGACATGGACACCGCCCTTGCCAACGGCTTGACGGAAGACCAGGTCGCCAGGCTCCAGGAGATTCAGCGTTATGCCTGCTACTACTGGAATTTTGCTGCCGCTGAGAACTCCGAGGGCGCCCACAACCCTGACATGTTCAATGACCTGCTCGAGAAGGGCAACGCCCTGCTCGACGAGGCCGACGAAATCCTCGGCGTCTCTTCTGTGATCGAGGCGTAACGCCGTCTCCGGTGACGCGTATTGGAGCCGGTCTGCATTTTGGCTGACACATGCCTGCCCCCATTTCCCGGCCAAGCACGCTTCGCCGGGAAATGGGGGTTTGCTATGGCGCACGATGCGCCTGCGGCGCTACGGCACGCCCGATGGCATGTGAGGCGCGCACGGGGATGTTCGCGCGTGGTTTGATGGACAACATGCCTGTTTGGCGGCGCTGGGCGCATGGGGGAGCATCCATATGGGGCCGCACGTTTGCGACCGCAAAGAGGTCGGCGGCCCTCGCCCTGACCTCCCTGTTATGTTTGCATTGCAGGTCAACCGGCATAAATATGCCTCCCATTCCTTGAACTTTACTTTCCGTGTCCAAGAAATGGGAGGCAGTTCATTGCGGTATGGCCCCGTTTCATTCCGGGATGTCAGCCACTTAAAGTGCTGCGGTTTCGAGGCGTTTTGCCTCTGCGTTTAACCCTCGCGATACCTGTTCATCATCGCGTGCTGCAGGTCTTGAGCGCTCGGTGGCGTCCAGGAAACGGCGTCGGCACCTGCGGCGATGGTGGCGAGGATGCTCTCGCCCGTTTTGCCACCGGAGGCCACGATGGGCATTTCGGGATGACGTGCGCGAATGCTTGCGACGACCTCCGCCGTGCGCGCGCCTGCAGCAACGTTGAGGATGGCCGCTCCGGCCATGATCTTGTTGTCAACGTCCTCGTCATCTGCCAGCACTGTTGCCATTACGGGAATGTCGATGACCCCCATGGTGCTCTCCACGGTCTCGGCACTGGCGGGGGCGTTGAGCACGACGCCAGCCGCACCTTGCATCTCCGCCATCATGGCAAGCTCCACAACGCGCGAGCCTGTGGTGGTGCCGCCGCCGACGCCTACGAAAATGGGCTGCTGGGCCACGGTAAGCAGGGCCTGCGTGATGATGGGCTCGCCAGTAAAGGGATAGACGGCGAGGATGGCATCGGCATTGCAGTTGCGGATAACCGCCACGTCGGTCGTGTAGGCAAGCGACTTGATGTTGCGCCCTTTGATGGTGATGCCTGGGCAAACCGCCACTTCTTCGGGAACACGCGCGATAGGGGACGTCAGACGGCCTTCGATGCGCACGCCGGTGGCATTGCGCTCGACCTTGAGCGACGTCGAGTGCTGCTCGGGGGCATTTGGGCTGCTCGGGCTGAAGAGGGTCTTCAACCCTGCATGAACCCCTGAGGTATGTATGCGCCCCCTGCCAGCCGGGTCCTTCTCGTTGTCTTCACTCATCGAGTGCTTCCTTCCGCAATCGTGCGCTCAACCTGAACATGGCTGGTACGCATGGGTATTTCTTCTTCAGGCGCATCGGGGTGCGTGAGGTTGAAGAACTCATGCATAGCGCGGCGCCTTTCGGCAAACTCATCGTTGGAGGACTTGGATTCGGCGTTTTGAATGATGCGCCGCAGGTACTCATCAAACTGTGCAAGTTCCTGCTCATTAAGGCAGTCAAGCATGTCGGGCATTCCGTCGTCATCATCGCGCATGCGGTTCAGCGCCTCACGACCCTTACGCGTGAGAGAAACGGAGACCTGGCCTGCTCCCGAAGTTGAGGGCTTGCGCGCGATAAGACCCCTTGCCTCGAGTTTTGAGAGCAAATCGGTCACGGCCTGGCGGCTCATGCCCAGGATATAGCCCAAATCCCTGGGTGTGGTCTCGCTGGTGCCCGGGTTGAGGCCCAAGATGCCCAGGAGGCGTCCCTGGCCGTGAAGGCCCGGCATATCGGAGTCGAGCTCATCGCGATGAAAATGATGCGCAAGCTTTGAACGGCCCACATGCAGTTTTGCCTGTATAAGAAGGGCGTTGAGCTCACGTATCTGATTTATGATTTCGGCTTTGGTGGCGTCCATCGCCAAATCCTCCTTTAAGCACAGACGGAGACTAACGATTCTCTATATATGTCAATGTATGGGCAAGTATATACCCGCGGTTTGCGCGCGTATGTCCCAATGCACGAAGGGAGCAATTGCTGCGGCAAGTGCCTGGGGAATCAGACGTTTCTATGTTGTGTGACTGGAAAACGTGCCTGGCACTGGGTGGGGCCTTGAAAGCGAGGTCGGAGGAGCACAACCTTGTGAATGCGAAGCGGGCCTGGTCGAGGTACGGATAGGGTTGGGAGACCCCTTTTGGACACGTCGGCCGCCTGCGCCATCGCAATTGTCGGCGTCCTCGCCGTGGGCATCGTGCTGTGCATCAAGGCCAACATCGCCCGCCGCCAGGCTGCAACGAAGTAAGACAGATAAGAACCTGCACCCGCTTTTTGAACCCGCATCCCAAGGTCGCCTTGGGGCGCGGGCTTTTCTATGTCGGCGAGGGGAGACCGCTCGGACTGGGCTGGCAGACGCGGGGCCGGGAAAGCGGCCTTAAATAACTATCATTCCCCGACTTGTGCGCATCCCGTGGAGCGTCCCTCCCGCCCTTGCCCTCAGCGTGCGCCTGCGTGTATAGTTCTCCCTCGCGCCGCACCCCAGTCGATGCGGCCGCGC
>UQBS01000100.1 GCA_900539345.1 uncultured Coriobacteriaceae bacterium
GCGCAGCCCGACGAGATGAACATGACCGGCATCGTGTCGGTGTACGGCCAGACCGAGTCGGCGCCGGGCTCCACCATGAGCGCCTGGACCGACCCGCTCGACCTGCGCACCGAGACCGTGGGTTACGCGTTCCCGCACGTACAGTGCAAGATCATCGATCCCAGCACCGGCGAGGAGCTGCCCGACGGCGAGATCGGCGAGTTCTGCTCGCGCGGCTACAACATCATGAAGGGCTACTACAAGATGCCCGACGCCACCTTCAAGACGGTGGACGAGGACGGCTGGCTCCACTCCGGCGACCTGCTCATGCGCGACGAGCGCGGTTGCTTTGTGGCCACCGGCCGTCTGAAGGACATGATCATCCGCGGCGGCGAGAACATCTATCCCAAGGAGATCGAGGACTTCGTCATCACCCATCCCAAGGTGAGCGACTGCCAGGTCGTGGGCGTGCCTGACAAGAAGTACGGCGAGGAGGCCCTGGCCTGCATCATCCTCAAGGAGGGCCAGACCATGACCGAGGCCGAGGTCCGCGAGTTCATGATGAAGAACATCGCGCGCCACAAGGTGCCCCGCTACATCAGGTTCGTGGACTCCTATCCCATGAACGCGGCCGGCAAGATCCTCAAGTATAAGATGAGGGAAGCCGCCATCGAGGAGCTGGGACTTCAGGACCTGGCGAAGAAGTAACAGGCATCGAGATCGACCGTTCTGCGGGGGCCGTTATGCGCGCCCCCGCTTGCGTTTCTCAACTCATCATTGCGGAGAGGGACTTTGCACAATGAGCAACTATGTAACCGTTGACGGCAACCAGGCTGCGGCCCACGTTGCCTATGACTTCACCGAGGTCGCGGCGATCTACCCCATCACGCCGTCCTCGCCTATGGCCGAGCACACCGACCGCTGGAGCGCCCAGGGCCGCCTGAACATGTTCGGCCAGCGCGTGCAGCTGACCGAGATGCAGTCCGAGGCCGGCGCCATCGGTGCCATCCACGGCGTGCTGCAGGCGGGTGGCCTGGGCACGAGTTTCACCTCGAGCCAGGGCCTCATGCTGATGGTCCCCGTGCTCTACCGTATCGCCGGCGAGCGCCTTCCCGGCGTCCTGCATGTGGCGAGTCGCACCGTGGGCACCCACGCTATGAGCATCTTCGGCGACCACTCCGACGTCATGGCCTGCCGCGACACCGGATTTGCCCAGCTCAGCTCGGGTAGTGTCCAGGAGGCGGCCGACATGGCGGCCGTCGCGCACCTCGCCGCCGTGAAGGGGAGCGTTCCCTTCATGCATTTCTTCGACGGCTTCCGCACCTCGCACGAGCTGTCGCGCATCGACATGCCCGACACCAAGGAGCTTACCGCGCTCATGGACACCGAGGCGCTCGAGCGCTTCAGGGCGCGTGCGCTCAACCCCGAGCACCCCATGCTGCGCGCCACCGTGCAAAACGGCGACGTGTACTTCCAGGTGCGCGAGGCGAACAACACCGCCTATGACGAGCTGGCCGACGTGGTCGAGGGCGTCATGGCCCAGGTTGCCGGCGTGACGGGCCGCGAGCACCACGTGTTTGACTACTACGGCGCGCCCGACGCGACCGACGTCGTGGTTGCCATGGGCAGTGTCTCGGGTACCGCGCAGGAGGCGTGCGACTACCTGAACGCCAAGGCCCAGGCTGCGGGTACCGGCAAGCGCTACGGCTTCTTGCAGGTGCACCTCTACCGTCCCTTCTCGGCGAAGCACTTCCTGGGCGCTTTGCCCCAAAGCGTGGAGCGCGTCGCGGTGCTCGACCGCTGCAAGTGCATGGGCTCGGCCGGCGAGCCTCTCTACCTGGACGTTTCAAGTGTCATCGCGAACAGCGACCGCGCGGGCAAGGTGCTTGTCATTGGCGGCCGCTACGGCTTGTCGTCCAAGGACACCGACGTCGCGCAGATCGTCGCCGTGTTTGAGAACCTGGCTGCCGACCAGCCCAAGCGTGGTTTCACCATCGGCATCGTCGACGACGTGACCAACCTGGCTCTTCCCGCGCACGTCCTCGAGGACTTTGAGGACGCCGACACCTACAGCTGCAAGTTCTGGGGCCTGGGCGGCGACGGCACGGTGGGCGCCAACCACAACACCATTCGCATCCTGGGCGATTGCGCAAACATGTTTGCTCAGGCGTATTTCGAGTACGACTCCAAGAAGTCCTTCGGCGTGACCAAATCGCACCTGCGTCTTTCCAAGAAGCCCATCCGCAGCACGTATTACGTGAAGCGCGCCGACTTCGTCGCCTGCCACAACCAGAGCTACGTGCGCCAGTACGACATGGTGCAGGAGGTGAAGCCCGGCGGCACGTTCCTGCTCAATACGAGCTGGACGGCCGAGGAGCTCGACGCCAACCTGCCTGGCAAGATGAAGCGCTATATCGCTCAGAACGGCATCCGCCTCTTCACCGTTGACGCGGTTGAGATCGCGCACCGCGTGGGCCTGGGCAGCCACATCAACACCGTGCTTCAGGCGTCGTTCTTCAAGATCGCCGGTCTCATGCCTGTTGAGGAGGCCCTCGACTACATGAAGGACGCGGCCCGCAAGTCCTATGCGCGCAAGGGCGACGCCGTGGTGGCGAGCAACGTGGCCGCCATCGAGGAGGGAGCTCAGAAGTGCGTGGAGGTTGCGGTGCCCGCTAGCTGGGCAAATGCCGAGCTTGACGTATGCGCAAGTGACGAGGGTCTGCCGGCCGTGGTCACGAACATCCTGCGTCCCGTGAACGCCCAAAAGGGCGACGAGCTTCCCGTGAGCGCGTTTGCGGGTTACGAGGACGGCGTCATCGACATGGGCCTTACCGCCTACGAGAAGCGCGGCATTGCCGTGAAGACACCCGCGTGGAAGGCCGATGCCTGCATCCAGTGCAACCGCTGCGCCTTTGTGTGCCCCCATGCTGCGATCCGTCCCTACCTGGTGAGCGAGGAGGAGGCCGCGGCTGCTCCCGCAGGGTTTGAGACGGCGGCACTCAAGGGAGGCAAGAACCTGCCCGAGGGCATGCGCTTCACCATCCAGGTGAGCCAGTTCGACTGCACGAGCTGTGGCAGCTGCGCTGACGTGTGTCCGGCAAACGCCCTGGTCATGGAGCCTGTCAAGCTTACCGAGACAAGCCGCGAGCTGTGGGAGTACGGCCTTGGCCTCACCGACAAGGGCAGCGTGTTCGACCCCTACACGGTCAAGGGCTCGCAGTTCAAGCAGCCGCTCCTCGAGTTCTCCGCGGCCTGTGCGGGCTGCGGCGAGACGCCCTACGCCAAGCTTCTCACCCAGCTTTTCGGCGATCGCGTGTACTGGGCAAACGCCACGGGCTGCTCGCAGGCTTGGGGCTCGCCTTTCCCCGGCATCCCCTACACCACGAACAAGCGCGGCTTCGGCCCTGCTTGGACCAACAGCCTTTTCGAGAACAACGCCGAGCTCTCGCTTGGCCTTTACCTGGGCTCCACCCAGCAGCGCGCGGCTGAGAAGGCCCGCGTGGAGAAGCTCGTGAAGGTGCTTGCGTGCGGCCTGGAGAACATGAAGGAGGGCAAGGGCGACACGCCCGACCCCGCTGTCATGGAGCAGGTTAAGGCTGTGTGCGAGTCCTATTTTGCCGCTTTCGACGACTTCGACGCGTCGCGCGTGGCTTCCGACGAGCTCGTGGCGGCCATCGAGACCTCGATGGACTCACTCACCAACAGCGCCAAGAAGGTGTGCGAGGGGGTTCTCAAGTTCAAGGACCAGCTTGCCAAGAAGACGTTCTGGATGTTCGGCGGCGACGGCTGGGCGTATGACATCGGCTTCGGCGGCCTCGACCACGTGGTTGCCAGCGGCGCCAATGTAAACGTCCTGGTCGTGGACACCGAGGTGTACTCCAACACCGGTGGCCAGAGCTCCAAGGCCACGCCCGCCGGTGCCGTCGCGCAGTTCGCGGCGAGCGGCAAGAAGACCGGCAAGAAGGACCTCGGTTCCATTCTCATGAGCTACGGCAACGTTTATGTTGCCCAGGTGGCCATGGGGGCCAACTACAACCAGCTGGTCAAGGTACTTAAGGAGGCCGAGGAGTACAACGGCCCCTCTGTCATCATCGCCTATGCGCCCTGCACCTCGCACGGCCTCAAGTGCGGCATGCACGACGTTCAGGGCGAGATGAAGCGTGCAGTTGAGAGCGGTTACTGGACGCTGTACCACTACGACCCGCGCAAGGAGAGCCCCATGACCCTGGACTCCAAGGAGCCCACCATGGACTACATGGAGTTTGTTGCGGGAGAGAACCGCTATGCCTCGCTTACGAAGACCTTCCCCGAGGAGGCGGAGAGGCTCTTTGAGCAGGGCAAGGAGGACGCGTTGCGTCGCTTCGACCACTATCGCCGCATGGCGCAGGAGAAGTAGCCTCCCTTTGCGATAACTCAGGCATGAGAAAGGCCTGCAGGTGCCCGAAAAAAGGGTTGACCTGCAGGCCTTTCTTGTTGGTGATGCGTTGCGCGATGGGTAGAAGAGCTACGGCGAGGCCGCTTCCTTCGGAGCCGAGCCTTACACCAACACTGATAATCATATGCATCCGATTGGCGTTGAATGTCATCCTGTTGCATGGACGCCATTTGGATTGCGTCCGGCGGCAGAGGCTGACTCATACACCAACCGTCACCGCGAGGCTGACCTTCGAAAGACATGTCGCCTCTGCCGCCGACGCTCCGAGACG
>UQBS01000101.1 GCA_900539345.1 uncultured Coriobacteriaceae bacterium
GGCCCCTTTTCCAGGACCGCCTGCGGTTACGTTGGGTTCGGGTCATATCGTCTAGAACTGCGACTTGCCCTCGGGGGTCAGCATCCAGACATGCGACGTCTCACGATTGCCGCTCCAAACGTCGCCGGGCCGCAGCACGACATGAAGATGCCGTCCCAGTAACACATGAATGTGAAGATGGCGCCGGTGGCAAGGGTGTACACGTACAGAAGCTTGAGCGTCTTCTTGAGGCCGCCTTCTTGTGGCGCGGCGGTCGACGTCGTTGCAGACAGTGTCTCAGCCATCGTGGTTCTCCTCTCCTTTGCGTGATTGCACTTGGTTGGACGATGTCAGTAAACTGACCGTTTGTTTCAAGGGCAAAAGATGGATGTTTCCGACTCGCTACGCCATCTACCTGCGGTTACTTCAAACCATTGGCATATACCATTTCAGGGTTGAGCATGGCTTGCGCGGCATTTAAAGGCCCAGTCCCCCAAGGCTTTTCTCAAGGGCGTCCATAAAGATGTCGACGTCGTTGGGGCTGAACACCAAAGGCGGGCGAATCTTCAAGATGTTGCCGGCGGGCCCGCACAGCGAGGTCAGGACGCGGTGCTCACGCATGGCCTCGATGAAGTCGACGGCATGCTCGTAGTCGGGTTCCTTTGTGCCAGGCTTCACGACGTCGACGCCGATGAAGAAGCCCGCCCCGCGCACATCTCCCAGACAGGGGTGACGTTTTGCCGCATCGATGAGGGCGTTTTTGAATAAAAGGCCTGTTTCCAGGGCGTTCTGCTGGATATGCTCGCCTTGCAGCACCTCGAGCACTGCCTGGGCCGCCGCCATGCTCACCGGGTTGCCGGCAAACGTGTTGAAGTAGGGCGTCCGCGAGGAGAACGCCTCCAGCACCTCGTGGCGCGCCGCCATTGCCGAGCAGGGCATGCCGTTTGCCATGGGTTTGCCCATCGTCACAATGTCGGGCACGACGCCGTGACGCTCGAAGCCCCAAAACGCCTCGCCGGTGCGCGCAAAGCCTGGCTGGACCTCGTCGGCGATGAAAAGACCGCCCTCTTTGTGCACGAGGTCCACCACCGGCTTGAGAAACCCCTCGCGCGCCTCCGGGGAGCTTGGGGCGCCGGGATACACGCCGTCGGAGGAGAAGATCGAGTCCACGAGCAGCGCGGCAAATTTGAACCCGTGCCTGCGCATATCGGCGATCTGCTCGGCCACGCGCGCGGCCATCCAAGCGCCGAGGTCGTTTGTCCCGAGGCGCCAGGTGTCGGGCGAAGGAATCATGCGCATGTCGGGCAGCATGGGCTGGTCGGCCCCGATTGAGGGAGACGGGCCTGTTATCAGCGACGTGTTGCCGTGGTATGCCTCCGATGTCACGATGACGCCCGTGCCACCCGTGGCTGCGCGGGCCACGCGCACGGCGAGGTCGTTGGCCTCGGAGCCCGAGCATTCGAACATGACCCGGTCCACTTCAGGGGGCAGCAGGGCCACGAGGTGCTCGGCGTAATCCACGATGCCTTCGTGCAGGTAGCGCGTGTGCGTGTTGAGCGTCGAGACCTGCCGGCAAATCGCCTCCACCACATGGGGGTGGCAATGGCCCACCGACACCACGTTGTTGTGGGCGTCCAGGTACTCCTCGCCGTCGGCGGTATAGAGCCTGGTACCGAGCCCCTTCACGAAGTGGAGTGGATGCTTGTAGAAGAGACGGTAGCTCGGCCCGAGCACCCGCCTGCGTTCGACGAGCTCGCGCGTCTGGGGGTCGAGCCCGTCCAAATCGGAAGGCTTGAAGCTGTTTGAGTCCATAATGGTGGAGCGCATGGGGGCCTCCATGCTTGCGGCGTCTCCTTGCATATGCTGCTTCCTTAGTCTTGGGGATCAACGTCCCAGGTAGCCTTGGTGTTTAGGCGAACAGGCGCAGATATCTTTCGGCGAGTTCCATCGTGCCGTCGACCCAACCCAGCGACAGTTCCTTCACGGGGTCGGAGCCCTTGTGGCTTGCGAGCCAGGCGGTGAGCTGCAGGCGCCTCTGCATGATGAAGGCGTCGATTTCCTCGAAGTCCGTGTCGGTGAAGGGCAGCACCTTGCGGTACCCGTCGAGCCAGGAGTTCACAAGGTCGCAGGCCAAGGGGCTCGTCTCGATGAAGCTGAGGGCGCCGGCCAGGTCGTGCAGATGCCACCCGAAGCCGCAGTCGTCGAAATCGATAACTTTTACCTGGTCGTTTTCTACAAGCAGGTTGGCCAGGCGCAGGTCGGCGTGAATGAGGCCGAATGTGCGCTCGCTCATGCCGTAGCGCTCGAGGCGCCGCTGGATGGTGGTGCAGCAGCGTTCGAGCTGGGCTGTGTCTTGCGGGGCCAGTCCCTCGAATGCCTGCCAAGGACCCCACGCGGCATTCTCGCCGATGATGGTGTCGTACGTCCATGAGATGCGCTTGAGTCTGCGCGTGCCGTTCCAAATCTCGGTCTGTCGGTGCAGGTAGGCCGTCGTCTCGCCGAGCTGGCAGAATTGGCTGACCATGCCCTTCGGGTCGTCCTCGCTGGGGGCCTCTCCGCTAAGGAACTCGCACACGACGCACTGGTAGGTCGCCTCGTCGGGCCCGATGACGCTTTGGATGTAGCTGCCGTCTCGCGCGGGCAGGGGATTGGCCACCACGAGGGGCGTGTAGTCGTTGATCTGCCGCAGCCACGCCATCTCGCCTTCGAGCTCCTCGAGCGTGTGGTAGCCCGGGCGACTGATGCGCAGCACGGCGTCCTTCGACCCGGTGACGGGATTGCGCACAAGATAGGTGTAGTTCTCCGAAAAGGTGAGGAGCTTGGCCTCGTCGCCGTCGAACTCGTATCGTCCCAGCGCTTGCCGGGCAACGTCGTCGAACAGCGCGGAGTCCTGCGCAAGCTCCGTGGTCTGAGTCTGGCTCATGATTACTGTCCCATCGATGTGGTCTCGGGCAGCGTGGAGCCGCCGTCAATCACCATCTGAGTTCCTGTTATATAGCTTGCCTCGTTCGAGGCGAGGAAGGCACACAGCTCGCCGCACTCATCAGGTGTGCCCAGGCGTCCCAGGGGCACGGCATGGGCGATCGCCGAGATGGCGCGCGTGGGGTCGTCGGGGTCCGATTGGCTTGCCATGCCTTCTACCAGGGGTGTTTGCACATATCCAGGGCAGATGCAGTTGACCCTGATGTTGTGCGGGGCCATCTCGCGCGCAAGGGCCTTTGTGAACCCGACAAGGGCGGCCTTCGTCGTGGCGTAGGCGACCTCACCGGGGTCGGCCACCATGTCTCCCGTGACCGAGCTGGTGATGACGATGGACCCGGCGTTGTTGCGCACCATGGTGGGCAGGGCCGCCCGGCAGATGTTCCAGACGCCCTTGATGTTGATGTCGATGTGTGCATCGCGCCACGCGTCGTCGCTGGTAAGGAAGTCGCCGAGCGTGCAGATGCCGGCATTGCAGTCGAGAATATCAATCGTCCCGTACGTCTTGAGGGCGAAGTCGACAAGGTCCTTGCAGGACTGGCCATCGCTCACGTCGCAGCGAAAGCCGACCGCCTCCCTGCCTGCTGCCTGGAGCTCCTCGGCGAACTGCAAGACGTCGTTGCCTCGGGCGGCGAGCACCACGCACGCCCCCTCCTCAGTGAAAACGCGGGCGATACCTGCCCCAATACCCTTGGAAGCTCCCGCGATAATGGCAATCTTCCCATCAAGCTTACCCATGATGACCAGCTCCCTTTGATGCAAGCGATGCGGCGGCTCCGTGGTCCCCGGCACCTCCCTACAAGATGCCGACCATGGTGGGCCGCCCGTGTTGCCGAGATGCTGATGAGGGATTTCGCTCACATTACAGGGCTGTGGCAAGCGGTGTTCAGGCCATTTACGAGCCATTTAGAGAGAAGCGTGCGATGGTGCAGACTATATTCTCGGTAGGAAAAAGCATTTATATAGAAGGCATGCGACGGAACGAGCGAGCGTTTTGTGGGCGACCCGGTTAGTACGATGCCGCGGAGGGACTTTACGGCCCGGGCCACAGGGCCGGGCCCGGCTGACGGCCTCGGCTGGGCGGGCGGGAGAAGGCTCTCGATTGGGGGCCGAACCGGCGTGCTGGGCGGAGGGCTGTATAAGTGTCGGGGCCGGAAGGCATGGGCCGGAGGCACAAGGGCCGCGCGCGGGCGGCCGGTAGGGTCGCCCAAAGGGCTGCCAAACATACACCTCTTCGTCAAGAAATGAATAAGGGCAGGCCCATTAGAGCCTGCCCTGAACTGTAATGGGCGCGCCGGACCGTGCGCCCCGGTCCAGCGCGCCCCTGCGCCCCCAGCGCCCGGGCCGGTCTGGCACCCGGGACCCCGGAAACCCGCCTAAACATCTATTATTCCCCGACTTGTGCGCATCCGATGGAGCACCCATCCCACGCTTGCCCCCCGCCTGCGCCTGCGTGTATAGTTCTCCCTCGCGCCGCACC
>UQBS01000102.1 GCA_900539345.1 uncultured Coriobacteriaceae bacterium
GGCGGAACCACCCACCCACCACAGGCATAGCCTGTGGGTTTCTTTCCGCTACTAAGTCCGTTGCCGCCGAGCCAGAAGAGCAGGTGGTCTGGAACGCCTGCTCAGGTTGCGGCGTGGGAAAGTGCCCGCTGCAGTTCCACGTGTTAGACGGATCGATCACTTATATCGAGGGAGATACCACCGGCAACAAAGAGTTCGGGGGCGAGGAGCTGCGTGCGTGCCTGCGCGGCCGTTCGCAGCGTCGCTGGATCAACCATCCCGACCGCCTCACCCAGCCGTTCAAGCGTGTAGAGGGCGCCAAGCGCGGCGAGGGACTGTTCGAACCTATCAGCTGGGAGGAGGCCATCGATCTTTTTGCCGAAAAGCTCGACCATGTGATCGACACCTACGGCAATGAAGCGGTTTTCAGAGTTTCCGCTGACGGTACCGCGAACAGCGGAGGAGGCCTCTTCACGCGCCTGATGAACCTTTTGGGCGGAAGCCTGGGTTCCTACGGCACCGACTCCCAGACCCAAGCCGACTTCGGCGCCGGCTATATGCTGCACGGGGCGTACATCCCGCAGCTTTCTTCGGCATGGGAGGGCAGCGAGAGCTCCCATATGCGCGACGCCGACCTCATCGTGCTCTTTGGCTCAAGCGCCGCCACGAGTCGCCTGAGCGGCGGTAACTGGATGTACGACATCGTTCGCGCACGTGAGAACGGAGCCCGCTTCATCAATGTCGACATCCGCCAGGGAAGTGAGGAGGCAGGCCGCGGTGAGGAGTGGTTGCCCATCCGACCCGGCACCGATGCCGCCCTGGCCAGCGCCTTGTGCTATGTGTTCATCACCGAGGGCATCGCCGACGAGGAGGCCCTGCGGCGCTACTGCCAGGGCTATGACGAGGAGAGCATGCCCGAGAGCGCCAAGGGCAAACACCTCTCCTATAAGGACTACATCATGGGGACCGGCTATGACGGCGTCCCCAAGACGCCGGAATGGGCTTCTCCCATAACGCAGATTCCTGTGAATAAGATTTATGAGCTCGCCCACGACATCGCCAGCGCCAAGGCCGCCTTCATCGGCGCTGGATGCGGCGTGCAACGGCGCACAAACGGCGAGAACGCCACGCGCGCCATCATGATGATCCCCATCGTATCGGGTCAGTTCGGACTTCCGGGAACGAGCAACGGACTCAACAAGGGCACCGCCCCCGCCGGTCCTTGGATCGGCAGCTACAGTGCAGGCGAAAACCCCATCAAAGTGCAGATTCCCATCACCAAGCGCATCGAGGTCATCGAGCGAGGCGAGGAGTTTACCGACCTGCGCGACGGCCTCATTGGCGGCGACCGCCTGCACACCAGCGCGAAGTTCATCTACGCCCGCGGTACAAACATGCTTGTCAACCAGAACTCCGACGTCAACTGGGCGGCATCGGTGCTCGAGGACGAGACCAAGGCTGAGTTTATCGTGGGCTCGGACTTTTTCATGACCTCGTCGATGAAATACTGTGACTTGGTGCTTCCCGAAATCATGAACTACGAGCAGATGCACTTTGCGAGCACGCTCTACGCGGGACACATGAGCTTCATGTTCGGCTCAAAGGTGCAGGAGCCGCCCACAGGCTGCCGCCGGGAGTTCGACTGGCTCTCCGACGTTGCCGAGCGCTTTGGCGTGCGCGAGGAGTTCACCGAGGGAATGGACCTCGACGATAAGGTGAAGCAGGCCTATCAGGGTGCATATGACTCGGGCTATTATCCCGGAATCCCCACACTCGAGGAGGGCATGGCCCAGGGCTGGTGGTACCAGAAGGTGGAGTCCAAGCCGGCTCTCTCGGCGTTCAGGGCCGACCCCGAGGGAAGCCCCCTCGATTCCCCGTCGGGAAAGATCGAGGTTTACTCCGAGCCTATCGCACACTTTGCCGAGACCTGGGAACTCGACGACCCCCGCGACGTCATCAGTCCCATCCCCATGTACAACCCCGGCTATGAGAGCTGGAAAGATGCCGACGATCAGTATCCGCTGCTGCTTTCGACGTGGAAGGCCAAGAACCGCTACCAGTCCAAGTGGAACCAGATTGAGCTCTTGAACCAGGCCAACCGCCATCAGCTGTGGATTAACCCCAGGGACGCCGCCGAGCGCGGCATCGAAAGCGGCGACATGGTGCGTGTGTTCAACGACCGCGGGGAGCTGCACATCGAGGCGCGCGTGACGCCTCGCATCATTCCCGGGGCGATTGCCATGGAGCACGGAAAAATGCGCGAGCTCGATGACACGGGCGTAGATGTGGGCGGTTGCATCAACACGCTGGTGAGCCACCACTGGTCGCCGCTCGCCAAACACAACCCGTCCAACTCGGTTCTCGCCCAGGTCGAGAAGCTGTAAGGGAGAAAGACGATGTCGCGGTACGCATTCTTTTTTGACAGCACGCGCTGCACGGGCTGCAAGACCTGCGAGCTCGCATGCAAGGACTATAAGGACTTGGGCACCGAACACACACTGCGCCGCATCTTTGACTATGAGGGCGGCGATTGGACGGAAGAGGAGGACGGCACATGGACCACGACGTCCTACGTCTACCACGTATCAGTGGCGTGCAACCACTGCGACGCCCCCGCTTGCATAGAAGCCTGTCCCACGGGCGCCATGCACAGGGACCCTACGACCGATCTCGTGCTTGTCGATGCTGAAACATGCATAGGATGCGGCTCCTGTGCCGACGCCTGCTCTTACGGTGCCCCCTACATTGACGAGGTCCTGGGGTGCAGCGTGAAGTGCGACGGTTGCGCCGATCGCGTGGCCGCCGGCAAGCAGCCTATCTGTGTGGAAGCATGCCCCATGCGCGCTTTGGAGTTCGGCGAGGCGGACGTTATGGGCGCCCAGGGTGAACAGGCGGCCTTGGCCCCATTGCCCGAACCTTTTACCGGACCCAACTTCTTCATCAAGGCCGGACCGCACGCCCAACCCTGGGATGGCGGAGACGGCCACGTGGCAAATCCGCTCGAGGTTGTGTAAAGGCGAAGGCTGTCCACTGTTTTTCGGTACCGTGCGACGGCAGGCAAATCGCGGATGAAATGGAGGGGTCCAGATGGGCCCCATGGACATAGCCCCATTCCGTCGCGGCCGCGTTTGCCCCGCGACAAGGGTGCCGAACCGAACCTGGACGTACCGATGGCAAACGCCCCCACAGCTGCCGACCACGGTCGCACCAAGACTGCGGTCCAACATTCGTTGTGCCCCACAAGCAGGCGTGTGACAAACGCCTGCGACGATGCGGGATTCATGGCCCAACGGGGGCGCTTGCCTCAGCGGGCGAACGTCATGACAAGGCAGACCGCCCCGCACTCGGCTGATCCCATCCGCATGACCCGGGGTGCACGGCTGGCTGTCTGGCCCGCTGCCGCGCGGCCTGCATGGCTCACGGCAGCGGGCCCCACGGCGTTCTAGCAGGTGGTGCCCACAAAGAACCGACCCGCGCCGTCACAGTGCGGGCAAAAAAGCCGCCCCGGAGGAGAACTCCCCCAGGGCGGCGCGTGGTTTCATCCGCAGGCGAGACGGTTGGCCCGAGCCTGTGCCAGACCCTACTTCCCCGCCAGTTCGTGGGCGATGTGCCAGGCGAACGACAGCGTCCTGCCCATGTGCAGCCCCGTGAAGCGGGACGGGTAGACGTGGGCGTAGGTGCCGCCGCAGTCGTTGCCGTTGGCGAACAGGCCGCCGATGGCGTCGCCCTGCTCATACCGCGACCTCGAGGTTCGCGTTGGCCGACAGGCCGTTCAGCGTCGTGAACGTCGCCTTGGGCGCCGGCGTGACCCTGCGCCCCGTCCCGCTCGAACGCCTGAACGTCCCCAGGCCGGGTAGGGGAGTCGTCGCCATACCGACCGACCCCTGCGCGCCCTCGCACCTGGCCTTCGCGTTCGACCCGGCCAACGAGGGCGCCCGGACGTTCTGCAGGCACGCCGAGAGGGGCGTTCGCGAGACATTGCAGCAGGGCGAGTAGGGGCGGACATACGGCAATGTGCTATACAGCCGTCCCCGACATGATGGCTGACGTCTTTCCCCGTTATGCCCGCATCACCGAGTACTGCATCTATATATAGATGTAGTAGGACAACTGACAAGCGGGCTCAAAATCACCTCGCGGAAAACCTTTACTCGAAGTAAACAATAACGGGGCGCCGGCCGTGAAGCCGACGCCCCGCCCGGGGGGTGGGTTATGTGAGCCCTCGGGCCCTTAGAGCCCTACTTAGGCGACGGGCTCGGCGGCTGCGGCCTTCTGGCCGGCGATGCGGCCGTTGACC
>UQBS01000103.1 GCA_900539345.1 uncultured Coriobacteriaceae bacterium
CACTTGCTCCGGCCCTGCCGAGGTCGCTCGGGGGACTTGTTCATTGTCTCCCTAACCAAGCACACGGTTGGGCCGCCCTTCTTGTTGGCCACGTTGGATATATGCGGCCGCTAATATCTGGACTTACCTCATCTGGCCCTATTCTGACCCTATAAATTATTTCTTTATTGGATATATCGATAAGCTCAGTTTTTCCCTAAAGTTGCACGTCATCAAACGCGCCCCAACCGAAGGGATACACCAATGACTGACGCGGATCAGACCAACCAGCCCGGTTCTACCCGCTACGAGCTCAACAAGCAGCTTGCCCAGATGCTCAAGGGCGGCGTCATCATGGACGTCACCACGCCTGAGCAGGCTCGCATCGCCGAGGAAGCCGGTGCCTGCGCCGTCATGGCGCTCGAGCGAATCCCCGCCGACATCCGCGCCGCTGGCGGCGTCAGCCGCATGAGCGACCCCAAGATGATTCGCGGCATCCAAGAGGCCGTGTCCATCCCCGTCATGGCCAAGTGCCGTATCGGCCACTTCGTGGAAGCTCAGCTCCTGCAGGCCATTGAGATTGACTACATCGACGAGTCCGAGGTCCTCTCCCCTGCCGACGACACCTACCACATCGACAAGACGCGCTTCTCGGTGCCGTTCGTATGCGGTGCGCGCGATTTGGGTGAGGCCCTGCGCCGCATCGCCGAAGGCGCGTCCATGATCCGCACGAAAGGCGAGCCCGGCACGGGCGACGTCGTGCAGGCCGTGCGCCACATGCGCAAGATGAACAGCCAGATCCGTCACGTCGTCTCCCTGCGCGAGGACGAGCTGTTCGAGGAGGCCAAGCAACTGCAGGTACCCGTTGAGCTGGTGCGCTACGTGCATGACAACGGTCGCCTGCCCGTTGTGAACTTTGCCGCCGGCGGCGTGGCCACCCCTGCCGACGCTGCCCTCATGATGCAGCTGGGTGCCGAAGGCGTGTTCGTGGGTTCGGGCATCTTCAAGAGCGGCAACCCCGCCAAGCGCGCCCGCGCCATCGTGCAGGCCACGGCCAACTTCAACGACGCCAAGCTCATCGCCGAACTCTCTTGCGACCTGGGTGAAGCCATGGTGGGCATCAACGAGCAGGAAATCCAGCTCATCATGGAAGAGCGCGGTCGCTAGCATCACAGGGTCGTGAAGGCTTCCTCCGTGCTCAGACAGTCCTCGCGGCAAAGAGCGCCGCTGCGGAACTGCGCCGGAGGAAGCCTTCACGAGGCGTGACGACCTTCTCGCGCTTGTAAGGGCTAAAACCCAGCGGTGCCCTCGTTGCAGGAAAATCCCGCGCGGAAACGTCGCTGTTTCCACACGCTGTTAAATACAAACTCGGAGATTCATATGTCGCACGTTGTTGGCGTCTTGGCAGTACAAGGCGCGTTTATTGAGCATGAGCAGCGCTTGGAGGCACTCGGGGCACAGTGCGTCGAGCTGCGTCAGGCATCTGACCTCGAAAAGCCGTTTGACCGGCTCGTCTTGCCCGGCGGAGAGAGCACCGCACAGGCAAAAATGCTTCATGAGCTGGGAATGTTCGAGAAGCTTCGCGCGCGCATTGGCGCCGGTATGCCGGTGCTCGCCACATGCGCAGGCCTTATCTTGTTAGCTGAGGAACTCGAAAACGATCCCACTGTCCACTTTGGCACGCTTCCTGTCACAGTGAGGCGCAACGCCTATGGTCGCCAGCTCGGCAGCTTCCATGCAGAGGGTGCGCTCTTGAACGAATCGGGGGTCGCAGAAAACACACCTCTCCCCGCAACGTTCATCCGAGCTCCTCGCATCGTCGAGATTCACGGCAGCGTCCAACCCCTCGTCACACTGTCGGACGGCACGGTTGCCGCCGTGCGCCCTGGTAACCAGCTTGCCTGTGCATTCCACCCCGAGCTTGACTCCGACCCGCGCATCCACGATTTGTTCCTCGCCCTTTAGGCATTGCCCCAGCCGTTGCCGGCCGCGCATATTGCGAATCCAAGAAGAATACCCCTTGCGCGTGTTCATCGGGCACATGTTCGGGGATACTGCCTACAAGGCTGAACGGTTCGGACCGCATCAGCTTTGCAGGCTTTTTCGTTCACGCACTTCGAGGTAAAGTGGGGGCGCCGTATGGCAACATTCCAGGAACTTATGCGCATCGCCGAACTCACCGTCAAGGACAAGACCTCGAGCAAGCGCATGGGCGAGATACTCTCCATTCTTAAGAAGCACGTCGTCGGCCATGGCATCAGTCCTGAAAAGGCTGTTTCCATCCTCGAGGACTTGGGGCCCACCTATGTCAAGATGGGCCAGATTGCTTCCAACCGAAGCGACCTTCTGCCCAAAGACTACTGCGAAGCTTTCGAGAAACTTCGCGCAAATGTGGCACCCATTCCCTTTGCTGAGGTCATCGAAATTATCGAGCGCGCCTACGGCAAACCTTGGAACACCGTGTTCTCCTCCATTGAGGAAAAGCCGCTGGGAAGCGCCTCTATTGCCCAAGTACATAAGGCAACACTTCTCGATGGGTCGAGCGTCGCTGTCAAAGTTCGCAGGCCGGGAATCATCGACCGGATGGCCGAGGACATCATGCTCATGAAGCACGCACTCGCCCTCGCCGCCTTCACGGCTGACTCCAACGACAACATGGTCCTCACCGCGGAGGGCTTCGTCGCAGAGATCGAGCGAACGACCACAAACGAGCTTGACTTTACCGTAGAGCTCAACAACCTCGTACGCTTCTATAACGACATGGAACACCAGCCGGGCGTCACAAGTCCACTCCCTTATCCTCAATTTACCCGCGACAACGTGCTTGTCATGGAATTCGTTGAGGGCGAATCAATCGACAAGGTCGCCGTTGCCGATAAGGAGCGAGCATCCGAGCTTGGCGAGCGCTTGGCCCAGAGCTACATCACGCAGGTCGTGGACAACGGCTTCTTCCACGCCGACCCACATCCAGGCAACATCCTCGTTAAAGACGACCTGATTTGCTGGATTGACTTAGGCATGACCGGCTCGCTTACAAGCGGTGAGCGTGCCTTGGTGAACAGGGCGCTGGAGGCATTGGCAACCCACAATGTCTTCGACCTGAAGGAAGCGCTTCTCGGCCTTACAAAGGCAAAAGGCCCCATCGACCACGGTCGGCTGATGGGACAGATCTCCACCCTGCTCAACCAATATGGTACGACCGACATGTCCGACCTCAATATCGGCACGGCGCTTCTGGAGATCATCGAACTGCTGCGCTCGCAGAACCTCGTCATGACCCCCTCGGTGACCATGCTTGCCCGCGGCTTTGTCACACTCGAGGGCGTTCTCAGCCAGCTTGCGCCCAACGTTCAGATTCTCGATATAGTCTCGTCCCATGTAGCAGCGCAACTTGGCAGCATGGACTCCATCCGCAAGCGGGTTCAGGAATTTGCAGGCGCCACCATGGACTCAGCCAACGCTGCTGCAAAACTGCCAAGACAACTTTCAAACACCCTCACCATGCTCAACCGCGGACAGGTGAAGATCAACGCCGACCTCCAACTGCCCGAAGGGTTCATGCAACAGCTTCGCGACATCGTGGGCACCCTCTCGCTGTCGCTCCTGTCGGCGGGCCTCTTCATCGGTTCGAGTGTCTTGTGCATGACGAACCTTGAGCCGAAGTTCGGCGAGGTCCCCATACTCGGCGTGCTCGGATACCTAGGTGCCTTCGCATTGAGCGTGTACGTCCTCTCCCGTGCCAGGAGACGAAAAAAGTAACGCCGATTGGATAACGTGCCGACTGACCATACGTAAAAAACGAGGGCCCCTCGACTCACAAAGCCGAGGGGCCCTCGCCATGTGCTATGAAACTAAGAAGTCTGCACAGAAAACGACCCGCCATATCCTCAGCAGTGAGACTGAATGACTGAAAAATAAGGCAAACAGAGAAAAACGAGGAATTCGTCCCCAGAAACGCGAAAAGGCCCCTAAGGGCCTTTTGGTGACGCGGGCGCCCTGGGGGCCGCACAGCGCTTGAGGAAGGATTCCCTTGAGAACGGTCGGGAGCGGAGGGGACCTTTAAGCGGTCCCGAAGGGCTCGGCCGATTAGTGGCGCCCGGCTGAGGCGCTCGCGCGCCTT
>UQBS01000104.1 GCA_900539345.1 uncultured Coriobacteriaceae bacterium
TCACCCGGCCCGATTTCAGCATGCCTATTGACAATGGCTCTCTCATATTAAAAAGAGGCCCAGCGTGAAGACGGCATGCGTAAATGCGGCAACATATACGCTGTGTTGCGGGCAATCAACCGCATAGTAGACGGTAACGCTCCAGAAAAGCACGCCAAACAAGTAGTAGCCACTCGAAGAGAATACGACAGCGTACGGCGCAATAGCTATCTCGGATGATTAAAGCGATAGCAAGAGGTATCAGCACCATAGATGCCATGGCGATTGCTTCGGGCACACTACGAATGACGAGTGCGATGAGCATCTGTAAGGCAGTTGCCGCAAGCAGCACAACGCTTCTCTGCTGGCTGTCCCTCACGCCGACAAACAAATCAGATCGCACGACCGTCAAGAATGCGCTACCAAGCACCGTACAGATGGCGCCTGTCCACGCCATCACAGATGACTCCGTCGCCCCCAAAGTCAACGCAATCTGGAATATGGAGGACGCTGCGAGCAGAAATGCGCCAGCGCATCTCATAATGACAGAGCTGACAAGCGTCTGTAACCGTGGAGCCGCAAACACCAGCGCAAGATAGACCGCACAGCCAAGCGCATTCTGTACATACCAGGAAAATGGCCCGAGTAACCCCATCGTGGGAGCATATAAGCCACATGTCTGCCAGCCCCATTGCAAGGCGAATGCCGCCGTGACCATCAGCAGGTATCGCGTGCCCGGCGGCGCTAGAGTCGATGAAACCGTGCTCACTGGCTTCCCCCAACGAGGCATTCCATGCCCCCGCGCTTCTCAATAGTTGACAAGAATTCTAGCTCAACGTCTCACCCGTGACGTATGAGATGCATTTTCATGGGCAATTTCACCTATGAAATGTGATTACATGGCGGATCGAACAGAGAAGAATCGTGGTCGCATCGGGTGAGCCGGCTCGCAGCACATTGCGTTGTCGGCCACTCCTCAACGACTGAAAACGGAGGTTGTGACCATGGAGAACATTTCAAGGCGCGCATTCGTAGGCACCGCAGCGGGTGTCGGCGCTGCGAGTGTTGCTGCTCAACTTTGCTCAACGGCACTTGCTAATGAGCCTTTGGCAACCGACGGCGCGAAGGAGGGTATGGCCGCCCTCTCGAATGGCAAGACATACACCTTCTATGAGCCCAAGTCGAGCGGCGTCTGCTTTGAGGAAGAGCCCGTAACCGATGACCAGCTCTCCGAAACCGTCAAGTGCGATGTCGTTGTTCTCGGCGCCGGCATCTCTGGTCTCACCGCTTCGCTGTCCGCAGCAGACGCAGGCCTGAAGGTTATCCTGCTCGAAAAGAACCCCTTCTATAACACTCGCGGCTCTGAGATTGGCTGCATCAAGGGCAAGTTCGTTGAGTCCCAGGGCGGTGTTTTCGACGAGCACGCATACTACATCACGGCCTTGAACGATGCCCACTACCGCTGTAATCCCTCCGTCTGGAAGGCATGGATCGAGAACAACGGTGTCGCTGTTGACTGGCTGCTCGACGTGCTTGGCGATGCCGTGCACCCTTACCTGAATCTCGGACCCAACGGCGAGAGCACCAACGACCTTGACGGCGTGACTTCCTTCCGTGGCCAGGTCCGCTTTGAGGAAAAGATGACCGGCGTTGGGGACGCAATGTATAACGAGGGCGTCAACCGCGGCGTTGATTACCGCCTTGGCACCGCAGGCGTACAGCTCGTGACCGACGAGAACGGCGCAGTCATCGGCGCCATTGGCAAGAATGAGGACGGCGACTACGTGAAGGTGCTCGCTTCCAGGGGCGTCGTCCTGTGCACTGGCGGTTACGAGAACAATTGGGAGCTCCTGCAGAGGTACTGCGCGACTCAGGATATCGTCGCCGCTTGTTGGCGCATGCCTCTCATCACGAACACTGGCGATGGCATGCTTATGGCACAAGCCATCGGCGCTGGCATTGACGACTTCCCCCACGTTCTCATGCGTGACCCGGGCGGAAGCATCAAGACCCACGATATGAACCGCGCCATGTCCCTTCCTTGGCCCCGTGTGAATGAGGCCGGCGAGCGCTTTGTTAACGAGAGCATTGCCGTCAACTACCTCGCCAACTCCACCGCCGCTCAGCCAGGTGCTCACGATTGGGCTCTCTGGTGCGCTCCGGGCGAGCTTGTCGACCTCGTCAACCAGGTTCCCTACACCACCTCCTCTGGCTCTATCGCCAAGTACGAGCCCGAGGCAGTCGCCGAGGAGCTCGTGGCTTGCTCTGACAAGCACGATACGCTCGAGGACCTCGCTGCGAGTACGGGCATCGATCTGGAAGGCCTGAAGGTAACCATCGCCAAGCTCCAGGAGAGCTACGAGAAGGGCGAAGATCTGCAGTGGGGTGCCAACCCTGGCTACCTCATGGATTGGACGACTGGTCCGTATTACGCAGCCGAGGAAGCAAATGCCCCCATGGCAACTGGCAGCGGTCTCACGATTAACGAGAAATCGCAGGTTCTTACGCCGAGCCACACCGCCATCCCCGGACTTTACGCCGTTGGCAATTGCTCTGGCTCCATGTTCGCCGATACGTATCCGCACGAGCTCAATGGCGTCAGCCATGGTCGCTGCGTGACCTTCGGTTACATGGTCGGCCAGCGCCTCGCAGGCAACGTCGATTAGAGTCCTTGAGTAATACTTTCCTGACCAGCGTGCGACTTGAATGCGTTCGGGTCGCGCGCATTTTTTTGCACGCCGATGCCGGTTCTATCCGCATGTCATTCCAATTTTGAGGAGATGCCAATGAGCACTATGGATAGGCGCACGTTCATTAGCACCTCAAGCGCAACTGCAATTGCGGCCGTTTGCACCAACATGACAGTTGCCAGCGAGAAATAGGATTCGTCCAACGAAGATATTTCGCACGAGGGATTCGCCATTGAGGAGATTCAGGCCGACGTTGTCATTATGGGCTCAGGTCCTTCCGGCCTCTCCGCAGCCATCGAGGCATCGCTTGATGGCGCAAGTGTCACGGTTGTTGAGAAGCTCGATATCTTCGGCGGTAACGCATTCGGCACCGAGGGCATGTTCGCTCTGGGCAGCTTCATGCAGAAGGAAGCGGGCATCGAGGGAATCCCCGTCGGCCAGATCGTTGAGGAGGAGCTGGAGTTCACAAACTACCGTACGGACGCCGAGCTCTGGAAGCGTTACATCAACGCATCTGGCAGCAATGTTGACTGGCTTATTGAGCAGGGTGTCGAATTTGACGAGGTAAGCAACTACAAAGGCATCAGCGCATTCGAGTGCTTCCACTGGCGGAATGATCACACCGGCTCTAACACCACGGCCCGCCTTGCGGAACGCGCTCGGGAGCTCGGTGTTACTATGATCTCTGGAGCCGAGGGCGTACAGAGTAACTCTGCTCGAGACTGGGAACGGGGTTGTTCCGAGGTCTTAGATTCGTGCCCGCGGCCGCATTTGCGGACGCGGGCACATGTGTCCTGCCCACAACGGGTGCGGGACGGGGGCAGGGGCGCCGGCATGTCGGGTGAGGAGCGCGGCTCGCCGCCTCGAAAGGGAGAACGACACCCTGCCCCGTTTGGGCAGGGTTGCTGATCGGCTGGATGAGGGACGCTCCGCGCCGCCTCGGATTTCTTTTGGGGGTTGTGGTCCTGGGCGTTCGGGCGGGGCCCGCCGCGTCTGTGTTTTGTCAGGCCGAATTGAGCAGCTGATGTTTTTTAGGGAGACAATGAACAAGTCCCCCGAGCGACCTCGGCAGGGCCGGAGCAAGTGC
>UQBS01000105.1 GCA_900539345.1 uncultured Coriobacteriaceae bacterium
ACGGGGGTGCTATAGTGGCGTTGCGGTTCCGTGGTGCACCCAGGCTCCTATTAAGTCATGGCAGGCGTCTCGGAGCGTCGGCGGCAGAGGCGACATGTCTTTCGAAGGTCAGCCTCGCGGCGACGGTTGGTGTATGAGTCAGCCCCTGCCGCCAGACGCAATCCAAATGGCGTCCATGCAACAGTGAGCGAGCTTTACCAGCTGGCCATCGGCCAGATAGAAGGGTTCTGCCCCAAAGCGGCGGCGGTCCTGGGGGAGGCCGAGGCAGATGCGCTCGCATACCTGGACTTCCCATACGAGCATCACGTCAGGCTGCGCACCGGCAACGCGCAGGGGCGCGCCGACCGCTAGCCCAGGCGCCGCGGCCGCGTCGTCCGGGTCTTCCCGAGCAGGGAGTCGCCGATCGGGACGATTGGTGCCGTCTTCTCCGAGATGGGCGAGGACTGGGCGGGCCGCCGCCGATTCGACGACGGCTCCATCGGCAGGGCCGTCGAGGGCGCCGAGGCCAGCGCGCCCGGGCGCACCTGCGAGGGCGCCGCCGCCGGGCACGCGGCCAGGATCGTCGCGCTCGTCGTGGCCGACAACCCCGTTCCCGGCGGGAGGGCGGCGCGACATGCGCTGGAATGACGGCGTTCCAGGCGATCCTCGGCTCCTCAGGCAGCCTGCGGCTACCCTCGAGAACCGAGCCCTGCACCAACAATCGTGACACTACCCCTTCGACGCCTTGGTCAACGAGGTGGACGTTTCGAAGAAGCGGGTCTTCCTCTCGGACGTGCTCTTCGACAAGGACCAGGATGCCAAGGGGAGGCGCGTGTCCATACCCTTTGGCAAGGGCGACTGCACCGTGTTCCGCAAGGTCATGAGCACCAATGATGTGATTCAGGAGTTCGCACCGGCCCTTCGCACGGGTTTGCAGGCGGAGGCATTCCGCATAAGCCTGCAGATGCTCGGAGATTTGTGCGGCTTCGGCATCAGCTACTTCGACACAGATGATTCCCGTGGGTTCGTGAAGACGGCCACGGAGGTGTCGTCAGACAACTCGGCACTGATGAGGAACATCCGCAGGCACGAGAACGGGCTTGAAGGTGGCCTTGTGGGCATATCGCGTGCTGTCATGGCCGTGTCGCGTGCCTTGGGAGAGAGCATCCCTGACGAGGGTGGCATGCGCGTGCTCTTCGACGACTCCATCATCCAGGACACGGCGGCCGAGAAGGCGCAGGACATGGCCGAAATCGCGGCGGGGCTGCTCCGCCCGTGGGAGTACCGGGTGAAGTGGCTCGGCGAGGACGAGAAGACTGCGAAAGCTCGCGCCAAAGACTTTCGCGACGCGTGCGTCGCGAAAGTGGCCGCAGACTGATTTCTCCTATGGAATTTGGACTAAACTGGAGCGGCTCGTGGTATGATGCCATCAGTAAGCCCGCCCGGCCTCTGCTTTCGAGCATGCACACTGGCGGGTTTTTGCCGTTCTGAGGACATTTCGCATATGGAGTACACCAAGCCCTTCCTCACCTTCGAGCAGCAAGCCGACCTGCTCATAGACGAACGCGGGATGGTCGCTGACCGGGATGACCTGATCCGTCACCTGCAGGACGTGGGCTACTACCGCCTAAGCGGGTACTGGCACATCCACAAGAAGCACGACGGCTCCGACAAGTTCTGGGAGGGGACCACCTTCGAGTGCGTCTGGGAGACCTACGTCTTCGACCGGCAGTTCCGCCTGGTGGTGCTCGACGCCGTGGAGCGTGTAGAGGTCTACATGCGCACGCAGCTGGCCTACCTGCTGGCCGAGCAGACAGGCCCCTTCGGCTTCCTCGACCAGGCAAACCTGCCAAGGCTCAAGCGGGAGCAGTACGAGCGCTTCATGGCCAAGTGTCACGACGCCTACGAGCGCGCCAGAGGCGGCGAGCCCTTCGCCAAGCACTTCCACGACAAATATGGGGACAAGCACGACCTGCCGCCCTACTGGATGCTCGTGAACGTGATGGACTTCGGCATGGTGGTGACGCTCTACAAGGGCGCTCCCGTGCCCGTGAGGAAGGCGATAGCGGATGACCTGGGCGTGAGCACCAAGGTGCTGGACTCGTGGCTGGTGACCGTCAACACCGTGCGCAACATCTGTGCCCACCACGGACGGCTGTGGAACAGGGTCATCGGCAACCCGCCCATGATCCCCAGGGCAAAGGAGTGGCACGAGCCCTTCGAGGTGCGAAACGACAAGATCTTCGGAACGCTGACGGTGTTGAGCTACCTGCTGGAGCGCGTGGCCCCCGACACGGGCTGGCGCGATCGGCTGCTGGTGCTCGTGCGTGGGCTGTCTGTTCGCAACCAGGGGCGGATGGGCTTCGCGAGGGGCTGGGAGACCTGTCCGCTGTGGGCCAAGTGGCTGTCCGCCGAGGAGGCCGCAGAGGTCACCGGTGATGCGCCTGAGCCTGCCGACGGCGAGTGACGGGCACCAGACGGGTGCAGCCGGGTAGCCGGTCAGGCGACGGCACGCGGCGGCTTTTCTCCCTCAGTTGAACCACGAGCCCTCCTCATGCAGCACGGCGTAAAAGTTGAGGGAAGTATACCATTCGCGCTTGGGGCGGCCGGGCGGAGCGGCTGACTGTAACGGCACGTGAACATGATGCAGAGATGCCATTGGGGCCCGGCCTCTTTAAGCGTATTGCTGAAAATCGAACGCCCTGAAAGACAATCGAACATTCGTTCTTGTTATAATTGCCGAACTTGGTAATCAAATAGGGGAGGACGCCATGGCATACGACTTCAAGAAAGAGTTCAAGGACCTCTACACCCCAAAAACGAAGCCGGCTCTTGTCGATGTTCCGGCCATGACCTTTGTCGCCGTCGCGGGTTGTGGGGACCCCAACGAAGAAGGCGGCACCTACAAGCAGGCGCTTGAGCTCCTGTACGCCTTCTCTTATACGGTGAAGATGTCAAAGATGGGCGAATGGCAGCCGGAAGGGTACTTCGATTTCGTGGTTCCCCCGCTCGAAGGGTTCTGGTGGAACAACGAGTCGGGGGCATTTAACGGGGCGGGAATAGCCGACAAGAGCTCGCTCATGTGGATATCGCTCATCCGTCAGCCTGACTTCGTGAATCCCAAGGTATTCGAGCGTGTCTGTTCGGTCGTTATTGATAAAAAGCCCGAGCTAGAGACCGCCATCAGGTTCGGTAGCCTGCGTCTCGTTCGCTTTTCCGAAGGCCCATGCGCGCAGGTCATGCACGTGGGCCCCTACGACGATGAGCCCGCCACAATCGCCGGGCTTGAGGAATTCATTGCAAGCCAAAGCCTTTGCCTCGACATTGCCGACGAGAACAAGCCAAGTCCGCAAGAGATTCTTGAAATGCTCGATTGTGGCGGAGCCATCCCTCAAACCCGTCTTCATCACGAGATCTACCTGGGCGACCCACGCCGAACCAAGCCCGAGAACCTGAAGACAATTATTAGACATCCCGTTGCGTAGACGTGAAAGGAAGAGATTCGATTTACTAGGGGTATCGACAAGTTCATTCGCTCCTACGGCATTGGTGAAGAGCATGAGGAAGTGTGGGATGCGCTCGGTCATGCAGGGAGAGCGACCTGAGTTCACAGGCGACCCGTTCAACAACCAGTGCGGCGAGATGACGGCGAGCGGCGGCGTCGCGAGCAACCGCCTGCACAGACCCGTGGAGGTCGCCTCGATGGAACGAGTGGACTAGAAGATATGACCGATGAAAATCGGTGAGGCTCCCCTTTATGCAGGTCGTGGG
>UQBS01000106.1 GCA_900539345.1 uncultured Coriobacteriaceae bacterium
GAATACGACCGTTACCTGAATGCTAAAAAAGGGCTTGACAGCCTATAGGAGCGTCTTTCTCGAAGCTGCCGAGCTGCCCGCGCGTCCGCCCTCGAGAGTTCGCCGGGCTGCTTTCGGGCACGAACTGGACCCGACAAGCCGCCCGTATGCGGGTGGATGGAAGCTTAGCGGGTACCAGTTGATGCCTTGTTGGGCCGGCTGCCAGGGATTTTGCCTACTCCTCGACCTCGAGCAGCTCGATGTTGAAGTTGAGGGCCTTGCCGGCCAGGCGGTGGTTCGTGTCGAACTCGACGATGTCGTTCTTGGCGCTGACGACCGGCAGCGAGCGCTTGCCCATCTTACGGGCGATGATGGTGTGCGTCTCGCCGACGTTGACCACGATGGGGGCGAGGTCCTTGTCCTTCATGCCCACGAAGGTTGCCTTGCCGTGCTGGGCCGACTTGATGGTCATCATAATCGGCTTGTCGTTCTCGTCGTAGAAGTAGAGGTGCTCGCCGAACTTGACCTTGAGCACGTTCTTGGGGTCGGGCATGCCGTAGGCGTCCTGAGGTTCGATGTGAACGTCGATGACGTCACCTACCTGCATGTTCTCGACCGCGCGGTCAAAGCCGGGAATCATCTGGCCCTTCATGCAGGTGAACTCGATAGGCTTGTCACGCTCGCGCGAGCTGTCGAACACCTCACCGTTGTCGAGCGTGCCAACGTAGTGGACCTTGACCTTCTTGCCCTTGTTGCTCATGGGTTCCCCTTTCCTGTGTGCAGTTGCTAGACCATGGCATGATACATCTAATATGGGCGGTTAACGTGCCCATTTGTGCGCGGGCGAGGCGGGTTTCTTAGCTTGGGGTCCGCGCGGGCGCATGCTCGCGCGGCGCATGGGGCTGCCATGGTGCGCGGTGGTGTGGTGCATGCGGTCGCCGTGGTGCGTGCGGTTGCTGGGGCATGCGGCCGCTGAGGGGCACGTGGCTGCCTTGGCGCATGTAGCTGGCGTGATACGCGCGATTGCCGTGCCGTATGCGGTCGCAGTGACGCGCGCGGTTGCCGTGGCGCCTGAATGGGACATAAGGTGCCATCCTGGTCGGTGGCTGTGGCCCAAAGGGATTGGTGATTGGCTTGACGGGCCAATACAATGGCATTGTATAGCCGCACCTGTCTGAACGAAAGGGAGCCACCCATGAAACGAAACCGCGCATCGGTCGCTTTTGCAGGGATTTTTTCCCTGGTAATTTCGGCCTCGCTTGCCGCAGCGCCGCTGAGTGCCCTGGCTGCGTCGGACTCGAAGTTCCTCGACCCGTTCAAGAGCTGGCCTGTACCTGAGGCAGGGGAGACCACCAAGCCCGAGACTTCGGCAAAGCCCGAAGCGACGACCGACGCGGCAAAGCCGGGCAAAACGGATACGTCTGCCAGCACGGAGACGACGGGCAAGACAGATACTTCCGCTGACGCGGAGAAGTCGGACAAGTCGGGCTCGTCTACCAGCGCCGACAAGTCGTCGAAGCCTGAGGCTTCCGCTGATGCAGGGAAGTCGGACAAGTCGGATACGTCTAGCTCAGCGGCACCGGCAAAGGCTGATACCTCTGCCGATACGAAGGGATCGGCCGAGGTTGCCAAGTCCGACACGACGGCAAAGGTTGAAGCGTCTGCCGACGACAAGGGATCAGCCGATGCCGACAAGTCGGCCAAGTCTGAGGGCGCTGCCACCACGGAGGCTCCTGGCAAGGCTGAAATCGCCGCCAACGCTGGGGCACCCGCTGCGACCGCCGAGCCTGAGGTCCAGATTGTGACTGTCGAGGACCTCGAGGCCCTGTGTCGCGGCGGGCTCACGTATGGCAACTCCGACGCGTCAGTGCTGGAGACCGACAACCTTCGCATTGTTGCAAGCGAGGGCGATGTATGGGTCATCCAGTGGGGCCCGGGAGGCGTTGTCACGCCCGACCCTGCTCAAAAGAACGCGCCTTCTGCCGATGCTGCCCCGCTCGACTTGGGCACGCTCGGCGTGCCGGAGCTTGCGGCTATTCGCGCCGCGGCGCTTGCCTCCCAGCTTGATGGCTCGCTTGTTGAGAACGGCGACCTGACCTCTGCGGCAAAGACGGCCGAGGAGCTGGCCGCCGCCAAGCAAGAGGCCCCCAAGGACGTCGCAGCTGACGCAACCGACAAGAATTCCAAGGCGCCCGAGGCGGCTTCTGCCGATGCGCCCAAGCCGCGGGCTGTCAAAACGCTGACGTGGATCGCGCTCGATGTTTGGGGCAACCCCGGCTCCGCCTTCGTGTACGAGTTCAAGGCCGCAGACGCCGCCGACCAGACAAAGTCTGGGGATGCGACGGCCGCTCAGCCCGAGACGAAGCCTGCAAAGCAGAACGCCGTGGCCGCCCTCATCGGTGCCGATGGCCGTTGGTCGCTGGAAGAGATTTGGTCGACCGTCACCGATTCTGGAGTGAAGGCCGCCGCTCGCGTCTCCGGCGTTGTCCCCTACACGCCCGAGGGCCTGCCGCTGTGCGATTGGGTGTGGTATGTCGACAAGGCCGCATGGGACGAGAAGGTCTGGGTGGTTGACACCCAGGCTTGGGATGAGCAGCGCTTTGTGGAGACCGGTCAGCATCTGGAGGGTGCCAACACCTGGACATGCCCGTCGTGCGGTATCGATTTCTGGGACCTCGCCGAAGCGGATGCTCACTTCTCGACGTTCATCGGTCTGTACCACGGCTACATTCAGTCCTCCGGTGACCCTGTGTATCCTTGGATATGCACGGCCTGCGGCGGCATGTTTGAAAACTACGAGTTCGCCAGCGAGCACATGTACTCTCACGCCGAACAGCATGAGTGCTATCAGTCCGGCTGGAACTATTGGGTGGTCGACGGCTACACCGAGACCGTGCATCACGATGCCGCGGGTCACTGGGAGACCGTCCATCATGCCGAGGAAGGCCACTGGGGCTATCCCGAGGGCATTGCTCCCAAGACGAAGTAACAAACTGGCGCTGATTCGCCCAATCGCATAGGCCGAGCCCCGAGCCGCCGATGCTCCTTGAGGGGATGCATTGGCGGCTCAGTTTGTTTGGGGGCGCTGTCCTGTGGTTGGGCCACGGTAGGAGAGAGGCTGAGCAGGGGAGGATTGACAAGAATTCTGCATCGCGGCAAGGGTCTCGCGGTGGCGTTTTGCTCGCTGGGGACAGCAAATATCGATTTTGTCGAAATGCGGCCCAGTCGGCGCACTCTGACAGTAAAGATGTCAAAACACCAGCTCAACATACGCATAGAAAAGTCAACACCCATCGGCTCCACCACCCTCATCCTCCTCAAGAGTGGATGCGCGGCCGATGCCCTCGCGTCGTTTTGGCGAGGATACGGCCGATGCGCGGCGGTTGCGGCCCGGGCTATAACTCGAGTCGTCGAAGGCGCCCGGCGAGGGTGCGCCGGACCCGCGGGCAAGACGCACGCGGACCCGGCGCACAGTCGCACAAGGGGGGCGCCGAACTCCAGTGCGCGCCCCGACAAGGGCGGGGGCGCAACGAAAGGGGAAACACCATGGCTACATCCAACG
>UQBS01000107.1 GCA_900539345.1 uncultured Coriobacteriaceae bacterium
CCGTATCGGTGTGGGCTCCATCGAGGTCGAGGGCATCGAGTCCTCCAAGGTAGACGGCCTGCGCATCAAGTCCATCGCCTCTCTGGTGAAGAACAGCACGCTTGCTGTGCCGGTGAAGATGGACGACGAGAGCATCGAGGCGGTCTGGAGCGCAGCAAAGGGCGCAAAGAGCGTTCGCCTGCAGGTCGAGGCGGCCGTGAGCCCCTCGTGCATGGAGTACATCCAGCGCAGCAAGGCCGACGCGCTCATCGCCGACGTCGCCGCGGCCGTTGCCAAGTGCGCTGAGCTGACCGACGACGTCGAGTTCGTCGCCATCGACGCCACCCGCACCGATGTTGCCTACCTGGCCAAGATCATCGACGCCGTGGTGGCCGCCGGCGCCAAGACGGTTACGGTGTGCGACGCCGCCGGCTCCATGCTTCCCGAGGAGTTCGCCCAGTTTATCGCTGACCTCTACGAGGCTGCGCCCCAGCTCAAGGACATCGACCTGGGCATTTCCTGCTGCAACAACCTCAACATGGCCGATGCTTGCGCCGTTGCCGGCGTCATGGCCGGTGCCTCTCTGGTCAAGGCCACGTCCTATCCCATGGGCGTCGTCGCGCTCGACAACGTGGCCAGGATCCTTGCTGCGAAGGCTGACTCCCTGGGCGCCCAGAGCCACGTCCGCGTGACCGAGCTCAAGCGCGCCATGAACCAGGTCGCCCGCCTGTGCTGCGACGAGCGCTCCAAGGCTGCCCAGTTCACCGGCACCGTCTCCGAGGCCGTTGAGGGCGTCGTGCTCACTGCCAGCGACGACCAGGACACCGTCATGCAGTACGTCGAGCGCCTGGGCTACAGCCTTTCCGACGAGGATGCGGCCGCGGTGTTCGAGGCCTTCAAGAAGATTGCCGCCAACAAGGAGCGCGTGGGCGCAACCGAGCTCGATGCCATCGTGGCCTCCGCCGCCCTGCAGGTGCCCCCCACGTACACCCTCGAGGGCTACGTCATCAACTCTGGCCTGAGCTTCAAGGCCACCTCGCACATCTCGCTGCGCAAGAACGGCGAGCTTGTCGAGGCTGTTTCTCTGGGCGACGGCCCCATCGATTCCTCCTTCAAGTCCATCGAGTCGGTCGTGGGCAAGCACTACGAGCTCGATGACTTCCGCATCCAGGCCGTCACCGAGGGCCGCGAGGCTGTGGGTGAGTCGGTCGTGAAGCTCATCGCCGACGGCAAGGTCTATTCGGGCCGCGGCATTTCCACCGACATCGTCGAGTCCAGCATCCGCGCCTACATCAACGCGCTGAACAAGATCGCCTACGAGGAGCAGAACTAATGAAGCTTTCCTTTTCCACCCGCGGCTGGACCGACCACTCCTGGGATGAGCTGGTAAGCACTGCCCTTGAGATGGACTTCTCGGGCATCGAGATCCACAATCCCCTGGCTAACGCCGCCTTCACGGGCAAGGGCGGCCCCCTTGACCGCTACAACACCCAGGCCACGGCTCGCGCCCTGCGCGACAAGGGCCTGTCCATCCCCGTGCTCGACTCCTCGATCGACATCTCGGCCGGCGAGGAGCAAGCCCAGGCTGCCAAGGAGCTCATCGACCTGGCTGCGGCCGCGAGCGTCGAGATGGTGTGCGTCGTTGTGCAAAACGACGACGAGGACGCCGTCCACGCCGCGCTGTCCGAGCTCGTGCCCTATGCCGAGCAGCATGGTGTCATCCTGCTGATCGAGTCGAGCGGCATCTTCTCCGACACCTCGCGTCTGACCGCCATCATGGACGAGTTTGCCAGCGACTATCTGGGTGCCCTGTGGGACGTCCACAACGTCTATCGCGTGGGCGGCGAGAGCCCTGCGACCACCATCAAGAACCTGGGCGCCTACGTCAAGCACGTGCACATGCGCGACTCCGACGACGACGGCAGCTTCAACCTGGTAGGCGAGGGCACCCTGCCTATCGACGAGGTCGTGCGTGCCCTGTCCTCCATCGACTATGACGGCTTCGTGTCGCTGGAGTGGATGCCCGAGTGGATGGAAGACCTTACCGACATGGAGGTCATCTTCCCCCACTATGTCAACTACATGGAGCAGTTCGAGGATACTCGCGGCAAGCGCCGCACGCTGTATCTCAACCACGACGGCTCGGGCGAATACGTGTGGAAGAAGGACGAGCTCATCGACCTGACCTTCCCCCAGGTGCTCGACAAGATGGTCGAGTGCTTCCCCGACCAGTATTGCTTCAAGTACACGACGCTGGATTACACGCGCACCTACGAGGAATTCCGTGACGACGTGGACACGTTCGCCCGCGCGCTCGTCTCCATGGGCGTGAAGCCCGGCAACAAGGTCGCCATCTGGGCCACCAACGTGCCTGCCTGGTACATCACGTTCTGGGCCACCACAAAGATCGGCGCCGTGCTCGTGACGGTGAACACCGCGTACAAGATTCACGAGGCCGAGTACCTGCTGCGCCAGTCCGACACGCACACCCTCGTGATGATCGACGGCGCGCTGGACTCTAACTATCGCCAGATCATCAACGACCTGTGCCCCGAGATTGCCACAGCCAAGCCTGGCGAGGCGCTGCATTGCAAGAAGCTGCCGTTCCTGCGCAACGTGGTGACCGTGGGCTTCGAGATGCCTGGCTGCCTCACCTTTGAGCAGGCGATGGAGCGCTCTGAGCTCGTCCCGCTCGAGAAGGTGCAGCGTATGGCTGCCAACGTTCGCCCCGACGACGTCTGCAACATGCAGTACACCTCGGGCACCACGGGCTTCCCCAAGGGCGTCATGCTCACGCACCGCAACGTCGTCAACGACGGCAAGTGCATCGGCGACCGCATGGGCCTCTCCACCGCGGACCGTTTCATGATTCACGTGCCGATGTTCCACTGCTTCGGTATGACCCTGTCGATGACCTCCTCCATGACGCATGGCGCCACCATGTGCCCCATGCCCTACTTCAGCGCCAAGGCGTCGCTGCACTGCATCACGCAGGAGAAGATCACGGCCTTCAACGGCGTCCCCACCATGTTCATCGCCATGTTCAACCACGAGGACTACAAGAAGACCGACTTCAGCCACATGCGCACGGGCATCATGGCCGGCTCCGGTTGCCCGCCCGAGCTCATGAAGCGCGCCGCGCAGCCCGACGAGATGAACATGACCGGCATCGTGTCGGTGTACGGCCAGACCG
>UQBS01000108.1 GCA_900539345.1 uncultured Coriobacteriaceae bacterium
ACAAGACCTACAGGGGGCTGCAGGTGGTGTGCGGCGAGGCCCACGTCCAGATCGGAGCGCCTGCCGAGGTCTCGTTCAACGTGACCGTCTCGCCCGAGGCCTCCCAGGAGCTGAGCGTGCGCATCCCCCCGACGGTGCAGGACTACCGGTAGGGGAGGCGGGGCGCTTGGGTGCCCTGTGGGTGCGTGAGGCGCGGCGGTCTCTCCCGAACGCGAAAGGGATGTGATGACTGCTTTCGAGTTCGAGGGGGATGCGACGATTTCCTCCGTGCATGAAAGTAACACGGTGGCCTCTTTCACGGGTGAAGAGGATGCGGGGGTCTCTTTCATGGACGAGGGGGATGCTGCCACCATCTCCGAACCTGAGGGGAGCGTGGTGGCTCGCTTCAATCCTAAGAGCATCCTCGGCACAGGCGGCTGCGGGTTCATTGGGTCGAACTTCGTGCGTCACGTGGTGGAGAGCCATCCCGGCGTGCAAGTGACCGTGCTGGACAAGCTGACCTACGCGGGGAGGCGGGAGAACATCGCCGGGCTGCCCTCGGGCAGGGTCGAGCTCGTCGTGGGCGACGTCTGCGACGCCGGGCTTCTCGACGGGCTTGTCCCTGGGTGCGACGCCGTCGTGCACTGCGCCGCCGAGACCCACAACGACAGCTCCATCGCCGACCCCGGGCCGTTCCCGCGCACGAACGTGGAGGGGGCGTTTCGCCTGCTGGAGGCGGTTCGCAAGCATGGGGTTCGCTACCACCACGTCTCGACCGACGAGGTCTACGGCGACCTGGCCCTGGGCGACCCCGCGCGCTTCACCGAGGGGTCGCCCTATCGGCCGAGCTCTCCCTACAGCTCCACGAAGGCCTCCTCGGACATGCTCGTGCGCGCCTGGGCCCGCACGTACGGCCTGAGGGCGACCATCTCCAACTGCTCGAACAGCTACGGCCCCTACCAGCACGTGGAGAAGTTCATCCCCCGGCAGATCACCAACATCGTCGACGGCGTGCGCCCCAAGCTCTACGGCGACGGCCGCAACGTCCGCGACTGGATCCACGTCGACGACCACTCATCGGCCATGTGGGAGATCCTGGCCCGCGGGCGCCATGGCGAGACCTACCTCGTCGGCGCCGACGGCGAGTGCAGCAACATCGACGTGCTGAGGGCGATTCTCGCTGCCATGGGCAAGGGGGCCGACGACTTCGACTGGGTGCCCGACCGCCCCGGCCACGACCGAGGGGCGGTATGCTGGGCAGGGGAGGTGAGGGGCGTGACGATTGTGACCCCTTGGGCTTCTGGGTCTGAGCATTGTCGGGTCCTGTGACATGGGGATAAAAGCGCAGATTTGAATAGTCTCGCGAGAGAAGCGGCCGCTGGCGCTAACGTGTCCGCGGCTGCTTTGGGTTTGAGGGGTGTTGCCGGCAATGGAAATGCGAACGAATGGGCCATGCGGGGCCGAGCGTGGAGTATGCTTCTGCTTGAGCGCAAGCGTTTTGTCGGCCCCTGGTTGCGGGTGATTGGAAGCGGCGACGCCCGAAAGAAGGCCCTGGGCGCGAACTACGCCGCCGTGTAGGCCCGCGTCAACGAGATGCTGGGCTGCGGGAATTCGAACGGCGGGGGGTGTACATAGACGCCCTCGCCTGTGCCGCCATCGAGGGCGACTACGGCAACGGCGACGAGCGGAAGCAACGGCTCGGCGCGAATTACGCGGCGGTGCAGAAGCGCGTGAACGAGATGCTTTCGTAGCCAGAGGCCGTGATGCACGGGGAATGGCCCGACAGCCTTAGCTGCCGGGCTTTCTGGTTTTTGCGCCGGGCGCCCGCCCCTGCGATATAATCGCATGAAACACCGACGGACGGAGGGCGCATGAGGCGGGCCGACATCGAGCGCATCGCGCGGGAGACCTTGGAGCGGGGGCTGCCCGAGTCGGACTGCGTCGAGTACAAGAAGTCGGACACCTTCGCCGCGAAGATCCTGAAGACCGCGTGCGCGTTCGCCAACAACTACAACAACCGCGAACTGGGGCTGCTGTTCATCGGCGTTGACGAGGTGGACGACCCCTCTCGCGACGCCAAGGCCGTGCCCGTCCGGCCCATAGCGGGCGTGGCACCCGAGTCGGTCGAGCCCATCGAGAACAGGCTGAAGGCGCTGGTCGCCAACGTGCACCCGCGCGTGGACTACACGCTGGTGGAGGGCGAGCTGGACGGGCGCACCTACATCGCCGTGGCCGTGGAGCCGGGCGCGGCGGGCCCGTACGCCGCGGAGAGCACGGCCAGCACGTCGCCGCGCGACGTGCCCGGCGGGACGCTCACCACCATGCCGCGGACCTCCACGGTGATGGGGGCGGCGCAGCCGTGCTGATCGCCGACAAGTGGCCCGGAGATGGACGTCATCTGCCACGGCGCGCCCTCGCCGCTTCTCTGGGAAAGGTGGGCCGGGTATCGGGGAAAGCGTGCGAGCGCGTCGCTTCGCGGCATGAACATGCGGAGTAAGACGGCGCCCCCGCCTGCGACGGAGACGTGTTCGAAGATGACTGGTACATGCGGGCCTTCCTGCGCAACGCCTCGCTCCGGCCGTTGTGCTTCTCCTGCCCGTGTAAGCGCTCGTGCGGCTCTGATATAACGCTCGGCGACTTCTGGGGGATTCAGTCCGCCCACCCCGAGGTTGATTTTGAGGGCGGTGTTTCCGTAGTCCTGTGCAACACGGCAAAGGGCGCGGCGGCCGTCGAGGCCCTGAAGCCCCGGCTCGAGTGAGGGGCGTCGTCGGTAGAGAAGGTGCTGCCCGGCAACCCGAACCTGGTGAAGTCTGTGACGCCGTATGAAATGCGCAAGAGATTTATGGGCGATTTGGAAGCTGGCATAGACTTGGGTGAAATGATGAAAAAAAAGGCTCTTCGGTAGTTTGTGTGGGTTGATATCAGGCAAAAGCGCTGATGGCCGGGG
>UQBS01000109.1 GCA_900539345.1 uncultured Coriobacteriaceae bacterium
CGTACGTTACCAACGTGTTTCAGGGTGTATCCGTAAACGGTTTATGCAGGTAAAGCGGCTTTGGATGCGGTACTATGCACATCATTCGTATTCATTCGCAGGCGTGTCCTGCGACGAGGAAAGGGGACATTTTATGTCCATGAAAGACCTCGGATCGAAGTGGGCCAACTCGAGCCTCATCCTTCGCATCCTTGCGGGCCTGATCATCGGTGTCATCTTGGCATTCATCCCGGGCCTGACCGGCGGCAATAGCTTTATCGAGCTCCTTGGCTCCGTGTTCGTGAGCGCGCTGAAGGGCGTCGCTCCCATCCTGGTGTTCTTCCTCGTCATGAGCGCCCTTGCCAACGCCAAGACCTCCGGCGGCATGAAGAACATCGTGATTCTCTACGTCGTGGGCACCTTTGCCGCGGCGGCCGTGGCGGTCATCGCCATGTACATCTTCCCGCTCACCGTCACGCTGGCCGACGCCTCCGACGTGTCGCAGAGCTCGCCCGAGGGCATTGGCTCCGTGCTGTCCACCCTCATCCTCAACATGTTCTGCAACCCCATTGCCGCCCTCACCAACGCCAACTACCTCGGCATCCTCACCTGGGCCGTGGCTCTGGGCATTGCGCTTCGCAAGGCTCCCGAGGGCGTGCGCAGCGTGCTGTCTTCTGTTTCTGACGCCGTGAACACCGTCGTGCGTTGGGTCATCCAGCTTGCCCCCTTTGGCATCTGCGGCTTGGTGTACTCCGCCGTCGTTACTTCGGGCGTGGAGATCTTCACCGAGTACGGCATGCTCATTCTCATCCTCGTGGGCTGCATGCTCTTCGTCGCCCTTGTGGTGAACCCGCTCATCGCCTTCTTCTGCTTCCACAAGAATCCCTACCCGCTCGTGTTCCGCTGCCTGAAGGACTCCGGCATCTACGCGTTCTTCACCCGTAGCTCCGCGGCCAACATCCCCGTGAACATGAGCCTGTGCGAGAAGCTCGGCCTGCACAAGGACGGCTACTCCGTTTCCATCCCGCTGGGCGCCACAATCAACATGGGCGGCGCCGCCGTCACCATCACCGTCATGGCCATGGCTGCTGCCAACACGCTGGGCATCTCCATCGACATCCCCACGGCCATCGTCCTGTCGGTGCTCGCCGCCGTCTCCGCATGCGGCGCTTCCGGCGTTGCGGGCGGCTCGCTTTTGCTCATCCCGCTGGCGTGCTCGCTGTTCGGCATCTCCAACGACATCGCCATGCAGATGGTCGCCATCGGCTTTATCATCGGCGTAATCCAGGATTCCTGCGAAACTGCCCTCAACTCGTCCTCTGACGTTCTCTTTACCGCCAGCGCGCAGTACCATGAGATGGAGAAAGCTGGTATCGATTTCAACCCGGGCCGCGACGCTGCCCCCGTCGAGCTGCCCAACAAGGAGGCGTAAGTGGCAGAGTTCGTCTTTCAAATGCATGGTGCCCGTCTCGCATATGGCGACAAGGTCATCCTCGATGAGGTGACGATGGGCTTCTTTCCCGGCGCCAAGATCGGCGTGGTGGGCCCCAACGGCATGGGTAAGTCCACCTTGCTCAAGGTCATGGCGGGTCGTCTGGAGTGCTCGGCCGGCGAGTGCAGGCTCACCCCGGGCTTCACGGTGGGTCTGCTCGAGCAGGAGCCCCCGCTCGACGACTCCAAGACCGTGGTCGAGAACATTCGCATGGCGTTTGCTGACGTTATTGCCAAGGTTGAGCGTTTCAACCAGATTGGCGAGGAGATGGCCGCGCCCGACGCGGACTTCGACGCCCTCATGGCCGAGATGGGCCGCCTGCAGGACGAGATCGATGCCGCCAACGGCTGGGACCTCGACTCGCAGCTCTCCCAGGCTATGGATGCCCTGCAGTGCCCCGATCCCGACGCACCGGTGAACGTGCTTTCGGGAGGCGAGCGTCGTCGCGTTGCCTTGTGCAAGATCCTGCTTGAGGCACCCGACCTTCTGCTCCTCGACGAGCCTACCAACCACCTCGACGCCGAGAGCGTCTTGTGGCTCGAGCAGTTCCTGGCGAACTACCCGGGCGCGGTTCTGGCTGTCACGCACGACCGCTACTTCCTCGACAACGTCGCGCAATGGATCTGCGAGGTTGACCGCGGCCACCTCTATCCCTACGAGGGCAACTACTCCACCTACCTCGACACGAAGGCTCGCCGCCTTGCCCTTCAGGGCCAGCAGCAGGAGAAGCTCGTCAAGAGGCTTGAGAGCGAGCTCGAGTGGGTGCGCTCCAGCCCCAAGGCGCGTCAGGCTAAGAACAAGGCCCGTCTTGCGCGCTACGAGGAGATGGAGGCGCAGGCCCGTCAGTTCAAGAAGAACGACCTTACGGACATCACCATCCCCGTGGGCCCGCGCCTGGGCTCCAAGGTGCTCGAGGCCAAGAACATCCGCAAGTGCTTCGGCGACCGCGTGCTCATCGACGACCTGTCGTTCTCGCTGCCGCGCAACGGCATCGTCGGCGTTATCGGCCCCAACGGTGTGGGTAAGACCACGCTGTTCAAGACCATCGTGGGTCTGGAGGAGCTGACCTCCGGTAGCCTCGAGGTCGGCGAGAGCGTGAGCATCTCCTATGTCGACCAGAACCGCTCGGGCATCGACCCGCAGAAGAAGGTCTGGGAGGTCGTGGGCGACGGCTACGACTTCATCAAGGTCGGCGACCAGGAGTTCCAGACGCGCGCCTA
>UQBS01000110.1 GCA_900539345.1 uncultured Coriobacteriaceae bacterium
GGACTATTGGGAGGGGCGGGCCACCATGTCAACGCTGGTCTAACAGAGAGAAACGCAAAAGGCCCGCCTCCCTCTGCGGGAAAGCGGGCCCATGAACCTATGATTCGCAAGCTTTTTCTGCTCGTAGCTTTTCTTCTGGCTCGATCTCCATGCTTTCTTCTGGCAAGGGGTCTGACTTCATGCGTCTGCGGCCTCGGAACTCGCTGGCGGCGATGGCGGCGAAAATCAGCGCGAAACCGCTCATCATCCTCACCGTGATCGCCTCGTTATAGAAAAGCATGCTAAACAGTGTGCCAAAAACGCTTTCCAAGGAGCAAAGGAGTCCGATTTCGGCTGGTTGCAGGTGCTTCTGCGCGGTGTTTTGCGCCGTGCTCGCAAAACAAGTGCCCAAGACGACCACGTATGCCAGACGCCAGATGGTATCGGGCGAGGTCAATGTCTCGACGCTCGGCAGCCCAGAGACGAACACGCCCGTTATGCAGCCAAGAATGCCTGCGACGATCAGCTCGACGATTGTCACCACGAGGACATCGTTGGTCCCCATGAACAAAGCGATGGCTATGATCTCGCCGCCATACAAAAACGCCGAGAGCACACTGACGCCATCGCCCCAGCTCATCCCCATCTCATCCTGCAGACTCACCAAGCCGATTCCCACGACGCAAATGAGCGCGCACACTATGTTGCGTTTCGTGGGACGTTTGTGAGCGACGAGCCACCACAAGAAGGGCGTGGTGATGCAATAACAGGCGGAAAAGAACGCGTTTCTCGACGGCGTGGTTCCCTCGAGGCCTAAAAACTGCGAGCCGAAACCGAGAAACGCAAACAGGCCGATGACTATGCCGGCCTTGATTGCCTGGCGATTTATATGCCGACGCACGTGGTTGAAGGAAAGGACGAGCATGATGGTCGCCGCGCAGATAAACCTGATGCCGATGACCCAGAAGCTGCCGAGCGACTCAACGATGGGCTTGGCCACCACGAAATTGCCGCCCCAAATCATGGTGGCGGCGATGAGAGCCGTGCGATACACCCAAAGCGGGAGCGCTCGCCTGACAGGCTGGGTACAATCCAAGGTGTCTGACATTGCGTTTCCTGTCTCATCGAGTGAACAGCCAACAAATAACAACAGTCTAGCCAGACTCATGAATTAAGCCAATGGAGGCAAAAGTGCAGCGACGAAACGACACAGCCGCAACCGAGAAGGCGGTGAGCCGCTTGCTCGTGGGAGCCATCATCGTGCTCGTTGTCTTGAGTGCGCTCGGCGGCATCCTTACCGTGGGCGACCATCTGATGGGCGCGAGTCCCGTGCTTGGGGGCATTTTTTACGCGGCAATTGCCATTCTTCTTATAGTGGGTATCGGCTATCCCCTCGTCCAGATTTCCAAGCGGCCCGTTTTTGGGCTGTACCAGCTCGAACAAGGCAGCGAACGCCAACGCGACAGGCACTGCGCAATGCTTGCCGACAACATATTGGCCACAGGGCAGCTTACCGCGGAGCAGCAGGCACTTGTGGCAAACGCCCTGGTCAACCATGATTCACAGACGATTGCAAGCATCTTTCGCACAACATGCATGCCCCTTGTAAACGACCGCATCAAGACTGCCGCAAAGAGGTCGTTTCTTGCAAGCGCCATCGCGCGCGGAGCCCTCGTGGAGGCGCTTACCATGGCGTCCATCAGCCTCGACCTCGTGCGTGCAATCGTTGAGGTGTGCGGCTTCCGACCAACGAAGGCGGGATTGGCGCGCCTGTACACGCGCGTCATGGCGAGCGCCTTCATCGCAGGCGGCGTGGAAGACATGGACCTTGAGCAGGTGTTCAGCGAGGCGCTCGGGTCAGGTGCCGGCGCAAAGGCGTCCGGTCTGCTCCTGGGCGGGGCAACCGACGGACTTGTTGGTGCCTACCTGGTGTTTCGCATCGGAGTCATCACGCGCGACTATCTGTTTGCTCAGACCGAACCCGTGCGCGAGCAGATGAGGCGGGCGTCGTTTGGCGAGGCGGCCCAGCTCATGAAGGACAGCGGGTTCATCGCCGAAGTGGCGCAATGGGTGAAAGCGGGCGTCACCGACGTGGCCAAGTCGGCCGCAGACGGGGTCAGCGACTTTGCCAAGGCAACAGCCTCCGGAGCTGCTGGTTTGGTGCGCTCGGCAGGAGCCGGCATCACCGGTGCGGCGCAGGCTGCGGCCACGGGACTTGCCGGCGGCGTGCGGCGCATCGCGTCAGGGCCGAAGAATCGATAAGGGAAAGACGGACAGGGGCAGTATCGTAAAAAACGGTGCAAGACACGACTGCCAGCAGTAGCTCCTGCGCTGCCGGGAACGCTCTGCTAAGGCAGTTCGGTATCTCGCAAGCGCTGGGTCCCAAAATGGGCCCGCACGCTAGACGATATGACCCGAACCCAACGTAACCGCAGGCGGTCCTGGAAAAGGGGCC